>JBARYA010000234.1:0-6497 GCA_049647625.1 Microbacteriaceae bacterium | reverse complement strand
TAGATAATATTTCGAGCACCCCAAGCTTCTGAACTTCCGGCTGTATTCAAGCGATGCTTGAATACTTGAAAATTGGGACCCAACGGTTCCAAAGCATCCATTACAAGACAATGCAGAAAGAGCCCCGCACAAGGCGAGGCTCTTTCTGCATTGTGACCCCAACGGGATTCGAACCCGTGTTACCGCCGTGAGAGGGCGGCGTACTAGGCCGCTATACGATGGGGCCAAGACACAACTAAAGAATTATGTCACAGATTCGCCCAGCCTGCAAAGTGCCCTAGCCGAAGACCTTGAGCGCTCCCGGCACGAGTTCGAACTTGGCCGGAAAACGTCCAAGCCGTTCGCCATCCCCATAGGCAATCATGGTGTCATGCTCGAGCTCAAGCGAGCGAACCTTCAGAATCCGCACCCGGGGATCATGAATGTGGGTACCTTTGTAGACCTTCGGAAAAATTCTCAAGAAAGCCAATCGGCCAAGTGGCTCAACCAGTAACAGTTCTGCTACCCCATCATCAATAACAGATCCGGGTGTAATCAGCATTGAGCCACCAAATTGACCAATATTGGTTATCGCGATGAGCACACCGCTAAATTCTTGAAGCTCACCATCATCTATCCGCATCCGATAGTGCAGTGGTTTGAGCGAACCCAGCTCGTAAAGGATCGCCAAGTTGTAGCGCATCTTGCCCTTCATCCAGGTGATCAGGTTTCCACGCTCATTCACCCTGGCATCGAAGCCACCCGAGATTGAACCGGCGACCCATTCAATGCGCTCATCGTGGTGGCGCATCTTGAGCGCATCAACGGTACGCACCGGTCTCTCAAGAGCGTCAAGAAGCCATTGCAGTGCGGCCTCAGGTTTGCCCAGGGGTGCACCCAGAACTTCAGCAAAATCATTTCCTGTACCGGAAGGAAAAATCGTGAATGGAAGGTCCGTTTCGGCAACGATATTGGCCCCCAGATGCGCCATGCCATCGCCACCGACCATAACAATCCCGTCGATCCCATGAGCGGGATTGCCGAGCGCACTTTTCAGTGCCTCCTCAAGGCGAATATAGCTAGCCTCCTGAAATTTACTGGTGCGGTGCCCGCGCGCTTCAAGTGCGGCAATTACTACGTCCCCGGCTTGACGATTCTTCCCAAAGGAGGCGTTTGGATTAATCGCCACAGCAAAATGTTTTGTTCCCACGAGCTAAGAATATCCAATAGCTGCGCTTTTCACGGCATTGCCCCAAAACGGCCTCGATTAGCACCCGGTACGGTATGAATACCGGAATTTGAGAGCGGGCGGCCCGAAGCTAAGTTTTCATTCGAGAATTATTCTTCTAGTTGAACTAGAAGAACTCCTAATTGTTGTGATATTCTCAAAACATGAAACATGAGTATGCTCTTGAATTTACGAACCTCAGCAAGAATTTTGGCACTGTTTTTGCGGTGAAAGATCTCACCTTCACGGTAGAACCTGGCAAAGTCACCGGGCTTCTGGGGCCAAACGGCTCAGGAAAGACAACGACCCTACGAACCCTTCTTGGTCTGGTCAAGGCGAGCGCCGGAACAGCAACCATCGGGGGCAAAGCCTATATTTCTCTCGATAACGCCCCACAAACCGTTGGTGCGGTCCTCGAAACGAATAGTTTTCATCCAGCGCACACCGCCCGCCGACACCTGCGCATCCAAGCGGCTGCCTCCGGCATCTCACCCAAGAAAATCGACAGTGTGCTCGAGCAGGTGGGGATGAGCGATGCGGCAGATCGGAAAATTGGTGGCTACTCCTTAGGGATGCGTCAACGCCTCGGCCTAGCAGCAGCACTCCTCGGTGACCCTCAGGTTTTGGTGATGGACGAGCCAATCAACGGTCTCGATCCACAAGGAATTTTATGGATGCGACAATTGCTCAAATACCTCGCCTCCGAAGGCCGCACTGTCCTGATCTCCTCCCACCTCCTCAGCGAAGTGGAACAGACAGTGGAAAATCTGGTCATTATCAACCGAGGCAGTCTGGTCTATCAGGGTGATATTAGCGGTTTGGTAAAAAGCAAACCTGTGCTCATTCAGAGCGCTACCCCAGAAACGCTTGAGGCTCTCATCAAACAGAGCGGTCACGAATATGAACGCACCGCTGAAGGATTCTCGGTGCTGGGCAGTAGTCCCGAAGCCCTCGGAATACTCGCCCGGGATGCTGGAATCGCCCTATCGCGCCTGCAATATGGCGAACACGGACTTGAACAAAGCTTCTTCGAATTGATTGGAGGCGCACAATGAGCTCTCTGACGAACGCAATACGCGCAGAACATACCAAAGTCCAGGGCTCACGTTCTTGGTGGATTATGTTGCTCATCCTCTTCGGCTATAGCGCCCTCATGGCCGGGTTCATCGCCTTCTTTGTCGGAGACTTAGGAACAATGTCGGGCCAGGCCGGAGTTGAACTCGATCCGGTCACGAGCGCAAAACTCACCTATACCATCGGCAGCTCACTCGGATATGTGATCCCGGTGATCTTCGGAACCTTACTCTTTACCGCAGAAATTCGGTACCACACCCTCACGCCCACATTCTTGGCAACGCCAAAACGCTCAACAGTTTTGTTGGCAAAAGTTGTTATTGCAAAGGGCTATGGGCTACTTTTCGGTCTGGCCGCCGCCCTCGGAGCGGCGCTCCCTGCAGCCATCATTTTTAGCCTTCAGGGCAAGGACACCCAATTGGGAAATCCAGAAATACTCTGGATGCTGGTTCGTATTGTGATTGTGATGGCGATCTGGTCACTGCTCGGCCTCGGTCTCGGCAGCCTGGTTACCAATCAAATCACCGCAATCGTGTTGCTTTTGGCTTTCACCCAATTCCTTGAGCCGATCCTCCGCATGGTTTCTGCTATCTGGGATTGGAGCGCACAACTTGGTCAGTTCCTCCCCGGAGCTGCCAGCGACTCCTTT
Source organism: Microbacteriaceae bacterium (assembly GCA_049647625.1). Lineage (GTDB taxonomy): Bacteria > Actinomycetota > Actinomycetes > Actinomycetales > Microbacteriaceae > JBARYA01. The sequence continues at coordinate 3,567 of JBARYA010000234.1, read as the reverse complement.
GTCGGGGCCGGCATTCTGAACTCAATGAGCCAACTTGACCCGACTCTGGGAAGCGCGAGTGCGCATCTTGACTGGTGGGCTGGCGGTTTGGTTCTTTTGGCATTGGCCGTAGTCATGATGCTCTTTGGTTACTTGAGCAACTGGCGCAAAGATGTGAGCTAATGTACATCACTTTGAACACGGCAGCCGCGGAACCTCTCTTTGAACAGCTTTCCGGGGAACTCCGCAGGCAGATCGGTCTCGGAATCCTCCATCCTGGGGAACGGCTCCCCAGTGCCCGTGATCTAGCCGACTCGCTCGAGGTCAATGTGCACACGGTTCTGCGCTCGTATCAGGATTTACGTGACGAAGGACTCATCACCATGCGACCGGGGCGGGGTGCCCAGGTTGTTGGACAGCCGGTGATTATTGGTGAAATTCATCAGCTACTCACTCAGGCGGTTAGGCTTGCTCAAGAACACGAAATTCAAGCCCCCACCCTGATTTCAACCATTAAGGAGCTCTATAAATGAGTCAGACTTCCCCGAGCAGTTTGAGTGCCCGTGGTCGATATTGGATATTGAGTATTGGGATTCCCGCGGTGCTTGCACTTGCACTCATCCTCGCTGCCTGGATCTGGCAGGATAAGCTACCGAACCCTATCGCCACGCACTGGTCTGGTGAGACCCCCGATGGCTTTGGGAGTCTATGGTTTATGGTCTTGATGATCGCTGCAACAATTCTGGGCTTAGGGCTTTTTTGCTACTATGCCGGTCGCTCAAGCAAAAATACTAACCGTTTAGGTGCCGGCGCAAAAATGCTCGGCTCAATCTCGCTGTGGTTTTCGACCATGCTCGCCTTCGGTGTCGGATACTCCATCTACGCACAGCTTGGCCTCAGTAGTGCAGAAGAGGCAAGCGACTTGGGCATCGGCTTCGGGCTCCTCTTCAGCGCTGCGCTCGGTTTCGTTGTAGCAGTCATCGGCTGGTTCCTCATCCCCAAGGATCATTTGCTCTACCACGAGGAAATGCAATCTGTTGAGGCGATGAAAATAGGCGACGCGGATAAGGTCAGTATGATTGAGGATCTTCCGGCACCACAGTGGATGCAAATTCTCTTGGCGATCATCAGCGTGGTTATTGTTGGGGTGCTCTGGTACAGCACCGATAATTTTGCTCTGACCCTCAGCGTTGGTTTATTGATGCTGCTCACCATGGTTTTCCTGAACTGGCGCGTCCGTATCAACAACTCTGGACTCAAAATTGATACGATTCTGGGTTTTCCACGCTTCAGCTTCCCGATTGAATCGATGGTCAAAGTTGGTACCGAGGAGGTTAACCCTGCCGGTGATTTTGGCGGATGGGGATTGCGGATCAGCCTCGATAATCGCAAATTCGGAGTGGTTATGCGCCAAGGAAGCGCACTGAGCATCGAGCGAAAAAACAAGAAACGTACCTTCATAGTGACCATGGAAAACGCTGAAAAAGCTGCCAGCGTCCTGTCTGGGTTGTTAGAGAGAAACCAACGCAGAATCGAGCAACAGGCTGACGATACCGGTGACAATGGCGCTAGTTCCGAAGCGCCGAATGCGTCATGAATTAACCTGCTTGTAACATAAGAATGCCCGGTTGCAGAAGTGCTTAGGGTAAGGTTTTTCTTGTAGCGCACAGCGCCACAAACTTTGGTTTTGCCCAAAGATTGATCCTTGTTCGAACGCCACCGATGATCGGATTCAGGTTCACGTTCCCCTAAAGTTGAGGGCTTTCCCCACACTTTTTACCATCCCTTTATGAGGAGTTTCATTGGCTACGCTCGAATTCAAAAACCAGGATGTTTCTGATCTGTTCCAACGGATTATTCATCGCAATCCTCTGGAAATTGAGTTCCATCAAGCGGTTGCCGAGGTGCTGGAATCGATTAGCCCGGTCATCGCCCGCTTCCCCGATTACATTGACTCCGGCATTATTGAGCGCCTGGTCGAGCCTGAACGTCAGGTGATGTTCCGCGTGCCTTGGATGGACGATAACAATAAGGTTCGCGTCAATCGTGGCTTCCGTGTGCAGTACAACTCAGCACTCGGCCCGTACAAGGGTGGCTTGCGTTTTCACCCATCGGTGAACCTCAGCATTATCAAGTTTTTGGGCTTCGAACAGACCTTCAAGAATGCGCTAACCGGCCAGGGTATCGGTGGCGCCAAGGGTGGCTCAGACTTCGACCCGCACGGCAAGAGCGACAACGAAGTAATGCGCTTCTGCCAGAGCTTCATGACCGAGCTGTATCGTCACCTGGGAGAATACACCGACGTTCCTGCCGGAGATATCGGCGTTGGCGCCCGTGAGATCGGGTACCTTTTCGGACAGTATCGTCGCCTTACCAACCGTTATGAGTCGGGTATCCTCACCGGAAAGTCCATCAACCTGGGTGGCGCTCATGTGCGTACCGAGGCAACCGGATACGGTTCCGTATTCTTTGCCAAGTACATGCTCGAAACCGCGGGCCGCGAGATTGAGGGCCTTAAGGCACTGGTTTCTGGTAGCGGAAACGTTGCGATTTACACCGTCAAGAAGTTGCAGCAACTCGGCGCCAAGGCAATCACCGTCAGTGATTCCAGCGGCTATGTTGTCGATGAAGACGGTATCGATTTGGCTCTCCTCAAGCAGATCAAAGAGGTTGAGCGTGGACGTATCTCGGCTTATGCCGAGCGTCGCCCATCTGCTCGCTTTGTGAGCAATGGTTCTGTCTGGGATGTTCCAGCCGATATTGCTTTCCCAAGTGCGACCCAAAACGAACTGCACGGACAACATGCCAAGACCATGGTGAAGAACGGTATCTTTGCCGTTATCGAGGGCGCAAACATGCCTTCGACTCCTGAAGCTGTCGATATCTTCCAGGAAGCCGGCGTGCTCTTTGCACCGGGCAAGGCTGCAAATGCCGGTGGCGTTGCCACTTCTGCTCTCGAAATGAGCCAGAACGCCTCACAAGAGCGCTGGAGTTTTGAAGATAACGAAAAGCGTCTGGAAAGCATCATGCAGGCTATTCAGCAGGCTGCCTACGAAGCCTCCGAAAGCTTTGGCGAACCAGGCAACTACATTCTCGGAGCTAACTGCGCCGGTTTCGTGCGGGTTGCCGATGCGATGCGCATTCAGGGTCTCATCTAAGCCAGGGCACTGCAGGCATGCCCGAAATCTTTCTTGACAGCCCCTGGCTGTTATTCGGGATGTTATTTGCTGCTGGTCTATTTGCCGGCTGGATAGATGCGGTGGTTGGTGGCGGCGGGCTGATTCAGCTTCCCGCATTGTTGTTGGTTCCGGGGCTCACCCCCGTAGAGGCCTTGGCTACCAACAAGTTCGGTTCCATTTTTGGTACTGCAGCGAGCTCAACGACCTATTATCTAAAGCTCAAACCGAGTCCGCGTTTCTTCTTACCGATGGCGGGGATTGCCGGGATTGGTGCGTATCTCGGGGCAATATTGGCCTCAAGGATACCGGGTGAGCTATTCTTGCCGATCATTCTGCTGATTCTGGTTGCCGTGCTCATTGTCACCCTGGCCAGACCCAAACTCGGTCATGTGCAGAAGGAACCACTGAG
>JBARYA010000233.1:0-6333 GCA_049647625.1 Microbacteriaceae bacterium | reverse complement strand
ACATAACGCACGAATAGCGGAATGAATATAAATCACTCCGCTGGCGGTATTTTGGTATGCACCACGTTCCATTGTCTCTCCATAGCGTTCGAATACGTCTTCCCCAACGATTCGATCAAGAGACCTCAGAACTTCTATGAACTTGTACCACCATGCTAGCGCAGAAAATCTGAAAAACGCAACATATCCTTCGGTGTTACTTGGCTATCGCGCTGCCAATACTGATTCGTACACACCAATCATCCGAGCCGTGAGCTCACTCTGTCGAAGTTCAAGGAACGGCTTTTTATCCGCCAAAGGTTCCGGATGCTCCAGCAGATAGCTATTGAGTGCAATTGCGAGGTCTTCAGCCGAGGGCGAATCTACCATGGTGAAACTGGCTGGAGGAAGCTCGGCGGCAATTTGTGAATCACTCATGATGAGCGGAGTGCCGAAGGCTGCCGATTCGTAAACGGTCATACCTTGAGTTTCAAAACCGATTGAGGTTTGCACCATCAGATCGGCGCGAGCAATCTCTTCAAGCACATCCTGATGTGGCATCTTGCCGAGAAGGGATACGCGATCTTCGAGTTTCTTTTCGGCAATAAACTTCTTGACCCGGTCTTCGAGCTGGCCGGTGCCAATGAGCTTGTAACGGGCAGAATCGGGTACCAGGGTGATTGCCTCCAGCATGGTCATAATGCGCTTTTCAGGGGCGAAACGACCCAGCCAAATGACCTCAGGAACCGGATGCTGAGCAGCAGTATCGGGGGTTTTGGCAACATTATCGAGCACCGAAAGGTACAACTCGTCATCAATACCGGTCGGAACAACCACAAATTCTGGAGCAACTCCGTGTCCGATGAGCTCTTGGGCAAAATGTTCGGTTGGTGCGGTGACCGCTGCAGCCCGTTCAGCAAAGTTTTGCAAATATTGCCAGCTGGTTCGAGCCTTCTTTCCACGCTCGAGTTTCAGCATCCGAGCCTGCAACCAAGAAATAAGTTTCAGGAAGGTTTTAGGTGCGGCGACCGCGTTCTGGATACCAACCTCCAACCAGTGGTGGAAGGTTTGCACGATTGGAATATTATGGCGCTGGGCAAAACGGTGTCCGAGCATGGCCATGGTGAAATCGGCCTGGATGTGAACAATATCCACCGGGGGCAATCCCTTGAGCGTTTTCTCTAAAATCTTTTCGCTCCGCTTACCGAACCAGCCCATGACGTATTCGCCATCTCCGGTCACCCGAAGGCTCGGGAGTTCGATCACGTGTGCATCCGGCATCTCGACATTATTCGCTGAAGAATGCGGAATGACCAAAGTAACCAGGTGACCGGCATCGCTCAAAAACTTGCGTTGTAACCCGACTGAGACCTGAGTGCCGCCCAAAGAGTGCAAATGTTGGTCAAGAAAAATAGCAATGTGCATTGAGGATTAGGCTCCGAGGTGCTGGTAAAGTTCAACAAGTTTCTTGGTCTGACCCAATTCAGAGAATTGGCAGGCCAGTTCTTTGCTTCTGAGGCCGAAGCGCTCACGCAGTTCATCATCTTCAAGGATCGTCAGCACAGATTTTGCCAAGCTTTCCGGGGTATCCTCCGCAATGAAGCCGTTCTCACCATCAATGAGTACCTGGCTCAAATCACGATCAACCAGGACGATGGGCAATCCGGCATGTGCTGCCTCGTGCAAGACCAGGCCCTGGGTATCGGTCAATGAGGGGAAAACAAAAACATCACTGGTACCGTAAATCGCGCCCAGAGTTTCGCGAGGAAGCATCCCGGTGAAAACAATCCGGTCAATCGCTCCGGACTCGCGTGCCAGAGATTTGAGTTCTTCACCGTGTTCAAAATCTCCGACCAACAAGAGCTTTGCTCGTGGTTCAGATTTGAGAATTTCGACGATCATCGGGAACAGAATCTCAAGATTCTTTTCGCTACCCAGTCGGCCAATATAGCTCACCAGCAGGTCATCGGCGCTGATTCCCCAGTTCTTACGGAACTCTTCAGCTTCTTCTGTGGTGCCGATCTGAAGAGCATCAACACCGGTGGGAATGAGTTCGAGCTGAATCCGATCAGCTCCACGCCACTGTTCAATTTGGTTCCGGCTCTTGGGCGAAAGCGCAATTGTTGCGTCACATGCGCCGTAGAGCATGGTGCAGGCGCCCTCGATCATCCGACGCCCCCACTTGCGACGGTTCTTTGCCGGCATGAAAAGCTTGGCTAATTGCTTTTTCTGCTCGGTATCGAGCTTGACCGTAAACGGAATAATACTGCTGAGCAAGAAGACGCCGGGTATTGCCATCGGGTAATGGTCAATGTATTCGTAAACATCGGTGCTGTGCTGGGCGATGGTGATGATGTTGAGCTTTCTCCCCGCGTACACCGCCATCAAACCAACTTGTCCAGGAGTAAAAAATTGAATCACATCCAGTTTCAGCTCTTTGATCTTTTTGAGCATCCTTGGTGGAAAGAAAATGGATGTCCGGTAGTCGTCAAAGAAAGCACCCTTCACCGCAGGGAAACGAACCACATGGGGATCCTCGGCATAGTCTTTTCGAATAGCACCAGCGGGCGCAAAAATATAGACATCGTGCCCGAGCTCTTCGAGGTGCTTTCGAGTGATATCAATCACGGTCACAATTCCATTAGTGGAAGGCCGGTATGAATCGGTAAATAGACCTATACGCATATTGTGTATTAGTCTATCGACACTTTTTGGCTCTTCGTTAGCTCCCAGACGGCAGGTTCTCGGATTATTTACCGAAGCGCACCGGAATCTCCTGCATCCGGTGATCATTCTGCATCTCAAATCCCCACTAATATATGTACAGCAGTACTTGAGTAAACACACATGAACGTTAAAGGAGAAGCATGGATTTCCGGTGGCAATTACACGGTGATGGCAAAAAGGTTTCTGGACAAGAAATTGTTGCCCCAAATGAACGATTGAGTTGGCCACGCACTATTGGCCTCGGCATGCAGCATGTTGTCGCCATGTTTGGCGCTACCTTCTTGGTCCCGATTCTGACCGGATTCCCTGCCAGCACCACCATCCTGTTCTCTGGTGTCGGCACCATTCTTTTTCTTCTCCTCACCCAGAACCGCCTCCCAAGTTATCTCGGCTCCTCCTTTGCCTTTATCGCACCGGTTTCCGGAGCAATGGCTTGGAAAGCGTTCGGTGGTATTGAAGCGGCCCTCTTCGGCATCCTCGTTGTCGGCATCCTGCTTGCGCTCGTTGGTGCGTTGGTTCAGTATTTTGGCTCACGCTGGATTGATCTACTGATGCCTCCGGTGGTCGCTGGCGCTATTGTTGCGCTTATCGGTTTCAACCTCGCCCCGATCGCACGGGACAAATTCGTGCAGGCACCGATTACCGCGGTTGCGACCCTGGCGGCTGTCATTCTGACCACAGTGCTTTTCCGCGGGATGGTCGCACGACTCTCCATCTTTATCGGTGTGGTTATTGGCTATCTGGTGGCTGTCTGGCGCCAGGAGGTCAACTTTGAGGATGTTGTCGCAGCTCCCTGGTTCGGTTTACCCGAATTCCATAGCCCGGCCAATCCGTTCGAAAACCCCGCTCTCTGGGCAATCATTCCGGCTTTCCTCCCTGTAGTCTTTGTGCTCATCGCAGAAAATGTGGGTCACGTTAAATCGGTAGCCCAGATGGCAGACCCCAGCATTAACAAGCTCACCGGTCGCGCGCTCTTTGCCGATGGTATTGCCACGGTTATCGCCAGCTTTGGTGGCGGTTCCGGTACCACTACCTATGGTGAGAATATTGGCGTTATGGCTGCAACCCGCGTGTATTCCACTGCGGCGTATTGGGTTGCCGGTTTCTTTGCCATCTTCTTGGGGCTCTCCCCCAAGTTTGGTGCACTGATTAACACCATCCCAGCCGGTGTTCTCGGCGGGGTCACCACAGCGCTCTACGGTCTGATTGGCATTATTGGTGTGAAGATTTGGCTCGACAACAAGGTTGACTTCGCAAATCCAGTAAACCAGTTCACCGCTGCCACAGCATTGATCATCGGTATTGCCGATTTCATGTTTGATTTTGGTGGAGTAATTTTCAACGGCATCGCCCTTGGAACCATCGCAGCAATCGTCATCTTCCACGTGATGAATGGTCTGGCCCGTTGGCGAGGAACCGGTGCGGTGAGCAGTACCGAACTTGGAAGAGAAGAGACTGACGCAGACGCAAAATATCAGGTACCTATTCGCTAAGAATGGTATTTTCTGGCATTCTGCGCCGAAATAATCAACATAGGATGGACTTGAGGGATTTCAAGTCCATCCTCTGTTGAGTTTCATCCGATTTGTGGAGAAGAATGACCGCCGAAGCTGCCCCAAAACGCAAACATCGATTTGTGAAAGTTGTCGCCTGGATTGCCGGCATCGCACTCGTTCTCGGCGCCGGTGGTTGGGCCGCATTCACCTATAGCCCGTGGCCGAGCTCGCTTCTGGTTCGCTGGCTTTTCGAGGCCGATGCGAAAAACAGTAATGCAGAACTCGCAAATCTGGTGACGACGGGCACCGTGGCTGAATTCCAGAATCTTTCTTATGATTTGGATGATTCCAAAGCACTTCTCGACGTGTACTATCCCATAGCTCTCGAGCAAAAACCGGATCAGCTCACTACCATTGTTTGGGTGCACGGTGGCGGCTGGGTATCTGGGAGCAAGAACCAGAACGATAACTATTTCCGCCTCCTCGCTGAGCAGGGTTTCACCGTGGTCAGCGTGGGCTACAGCATCGCACCGGAAGCCACCTACCCCACCCCGACACTCCAGGTCTTGAAAGCACTCGATTATCTGAATACCAATGCCGTCGGATTACATATTGACGCGAATAAATTCGTACTCGCGGGTGATTCAGCCGGTGGACAGATTGCCGGACAGGTTGCCAATGTCATCACCAACCCCAGTTATGCGAAAGAGAACGCATTCAATAGCGAACTCAAAGCTGAACAGCTGATCGGTATCATTCTCTACTGCAGCGCACTGGATCCATCAGCGTTGAATGCTAATCCGAAAACGCGTGGTGCCCTCTCCGGCTTTGTCGAATTAGTCCTCTGGGCGTATACCGGTACCAAAGATTTTTATGACATTATGCTCGAAGCTTCACCGCTTGATCACCTGAGCAAAAACTTTCCCTCGACCTTTATTTCGGTGGGAAATGCCGATCCTTTGGCTGTGATGTCGTACAACTTTGCCGACAAACTCAAGGAATTGAATGTCCCGGTCGATAGTCTATTTTTTGATGCTGACTATGTGCCTGCGCTCAATCATGAGTATCAGTTCAAGATGGGCGAACTTGATGAAGCAAAGGACGCCTTTAATCGCTCAATCGCGTTCCTCAAATCTCTAGACCGCGAATAGTTTAAGAGCTTATCCGAGAGCTTCGTTTGGTGCGCTCAGTTTACCCATTCTGGATTGGGATAGATCTCTGGTGCACTGAATAGCCTGCAAAATGCGCACCCTCAGAGCTTGACCCCGGAGAGCAAATTCTGCCTGCGCTTGGACGTACTCAGATTTTCCAGCATCCGTTTCAATTGCTACCGGGGTGAGCCCCTGTGCAGAAACGTCATAGGGCGAGGCTCGCATATCCAGTACACGGATGTCCTTGGCCAGTTCAAAAGTGTCCAGAAGCAGATCTCCCGGAATGATCGGGCCGAGCTTTACCGCCCACTTGTAGTTGTCCATGCCGGCATGCAAGCATCCTGGTTGTTCAAAATCTTCCTGCGCTTTGCGGCTCGGGCGAAGCAGGTTTAACGGGCTCGCTTCCGGGGTAAAAAATCGGTAGGCGTCAAAGTGCGAGCAGACAATTTTGTGTTTCTCTACAACACGATCGGTCTCTTGAGCGCCCAATCTGAGCGGAAGTTTCTGGTGGCGGAGTTGCTCCTCAGGCTGCTTATAGACCATGGCCCACTCGTGGAGGCCAAAGCATCCAAGCTTGGCTTCACGATTGAGCATGAGGCCAAGGAGCTTCTCAATATAGTCAACGGCACGGCCACGCTCTGCGAGAAAAGTGACAGCATCCAGTTCAAACTGTGCTTCACCATTCTCGAGGCTTACACTTCGATACCAGCGCCGCTCCTCGAACACCGCCAGCTCGGCAGTGCTCCCCTCGAGGACGACACCGGCACCGGGGTGCCAGCGCCGCAAAAGCGCCGGACGATAGGAATAGTACTCAAAGAGAAAGTCTTCAATCGGGTCTTTGACACCGGCAGCATGCTTGGCCCGCCAATTAGCGGTGAGAGCATCCGCACGCTCCTGGTGTTTTTTCTGCAAAGAGCGCCAGGTATCCGCAGGAAGAATCGTGCGGATACCTGAGGGCAGTTCTTTAGTCTTCGAGATTG
>JBARYA010000232.1:0-6600 GCA_049647625.1 Microbacteriaceae bacterium | reverse complement strand
GGGCAATTTTGACCGCTGCAACTGCACCCGCACTCAGCCGGTACACCGGTGTCCTCTTCGATGAAATCTCTAGCAAGACCTTGAGTGAAGAGGCGTGGGACTATGCTGGGCAGCATATTCTCATCCATTCCGCCATTTTTGGGCCCATTCGAGCCACAGATCTGATTCCGAACTATCGTTATAGTCCACAATTATCCCTTCCCGATTTCTCGGCAAAGAAACACTGGTCTGGCAAACTCACGCCACTCCTGGCCGCTTCAGCAGAATTTTTCCTCGACCTGCGGGCCAAGAACTACCTCGCTTTGGCGCCACTCGATCAAGCGAAAGAACAAATATTCGTTGAGATTGTGGCTGAAGATGAGCACGGTGTGACTCGAGCACTCAACCATTTCAATAAACAAACTAAGGGAATTATTGTCGCTGAACTCCTGGCAACACGGCCAGAATTTGACGGGCCAGATTCTGTTGCTAGTTGGCTCCAGGAGATCGGTTTTCGTTTCAACACTGTGAGCAAGCGCCACTGGCAAGTGATAAGCCGTTAGGCTTAGTGGGTATATTATTTCCTGCCAAAGGGGAACCCGTGAGTACAGTTTTAGGTAAAACCATTTCAAGCCAGACCATAGTGCTGCCTGAAACCGGTGTCTCATTGAAATTGGACTGGGCCGCCCTCAGCCATTTGGGTCTGGTACGCAAAGTCAATGAGGACTCCTTGCTCGCCAATCTGCCCGTCTTCAGTGTCTGCGATGGCATGGGTGGACATGCTTCGGGAGATGTTGCCAGCCAGATAGTTGTGACTGAACTCGCTGAGCTTATGGGCCAGCAATCCACAAACCCGAAAGAGATCTACCACGCACTGGTTCGGGCAGAAGAAAAAGTTGATGCGCTTACTGGAGAAGCAGAGCTCGCCGGGGCCGGAACCACGGTAACGGGAATCGCACTTTCGCTCGAAGCCGAGGTACCCCATTGGTACATCTTTAATATTGGTGATTCCAGAGTTTATCGATTCTTCGATGATGAGTTGAAGCAGGTGACTATTGATCACTCGCTGGTGCAGGAGATGGTAGACAATGGTTTCCTCAGCGCAGATGAGGCTGAAGACCATCCCGATAATAACGTCATCACCAGGGCGATCGGTTTTCATGGCGATCCGCTTCCCGATGGTTGGAAAACACCGGTACAACAGGGTGAACGCTACCTCTTGTGTTCAGATGGTCTGAGCAAAGAGCTTTCTCTCACCGAAATCGAAATGATTCTTCGTGAGGAATCCAGTGCTGAATCTGCTGCGCTTCGACTGCAAGACTCGGCCTTGGCCAAGAATGGGCGGGACAACATCACGGTCATTGTTCTCGACACCTTGGAACTGGAGATCGGTGTGGTCCAGTCAGCTGATCAGGCATAACCATGGGCAAGAAATTTCTCATTGTTTGGGAGGTCGTATTTGTCGACACGCCTTCCCTCTGAACCGCCACCAATTTCCGGTTTCAGCTATGTTCGACCGCTGGGAACCGGCGGATTTTCTGATGTCTATTTGTATCAGCAGGATATGCCACGACGACAGGTGGCCGTCAAAGTACTCCGCAATGAAGGTCTTGGTCCTGAACAGTTAAAGATGTTTCATGCTGAGGCCGATGTTTTGGCAAAACTCAGCTCACATCCGGCGATTTTGACTGTATTTCAGGCAAGCATCACCGCAGATGGACGACCCTATTTGGTGATGGAGTATTGCCCAAGCTCAATGAGCCCGAGATATCGTCGGGAACGGATTTCTGTGGCTGAGGCCTTGGCAGCCGGGGTGAGTATTTCAAGTGCAATCGAAACAGTCCATCGAGCCGGTATTTTTCATCGCGATATCACACCCTCAAATATCTTGGTCACCGGTTTTGGGGCGCCGGTTCTTTCAGACTTTGGCATTGCTTCGGCGCGAAGCGGTCACACGGAAGAATATTTCGCCATGTCGATTCCGTGGAGCGCTCCGGAAATCATTGATGAACAGATTGCCGGCAGTGTACCTGCTGAGGTCTGGTCTCTCGGTGCAACGGTCTATTCTTTGCTCGCCTCGCGTTCTCCTTTTGAGCGCGAAGGTGAAGGTCAGAATACCAAAGACAAATTGAGCGAACGGATTCGGCAGGCGAAATATCAGCCAATCAATCGCCCAGACCTCCCTATCGAGGTCGAGCGTATTTTGGCCAAAGCTTTGGCCAAAAATCCGGCAGATCGCTATCAGAGCGCCGCAGAATTTGCTGTTGAGTTGCAGAAGGCCCAAGTTTTCTTAGGGCATGCAATGACTCCGCTCGAATTGGGCGGTACGGCGTGGACACAGGAGAGCCGGAATATTGCACTCGGCGACGGCGCACTCCGTGGACCCAGCAGGGCACAGGTCCCTGTGGAGTCGAAAAGAAAATCGCGCAATCCGCAGAGCTCCTCCGCACTCAGCGATGACAATATTGTGGAAGCCTCGAAAACACCACAGACTCGAAACTCGGTACTCTGGATGCTTCTTGGTGTAGCAGCAACGGTAGTGGTATTCACTGTCTTGGCACTGACAGGGCTGCTCTAGTATGCGTTGGCTCAAACCAGTATCTTTTATAGCCGTGATCGGCATCCTGACTTCATTGGCAATTTTCTGGCCTGGTGAGGATGAGCAGCAAGTCCCGGTATACGATTCTGCCGTTTGGGCAATGCAATCAGGAAGCACTCCACGATATGCCAAAGTGAGCTCCACCCTTGGAGAGTTCGTTTCGGTCAATACCTCGGCCGCACTGAGTGATATTGTGCAAAGCCCGGAGAGTGCGCTGCTGTATTTCAGCGGGGGATCCCGGATGCTGAGCCTCAACCTCGCGGATCCAAAAAACGTTGATGATGCTGCGTTGGAGTCGTTGTCTGCAACCCCGAGCGGCACAGAAACAATTATTTCTAATCAAGACTTTGTTGGCTACTTGACGAATCAGGGTAGTGTGTTCACCCATCCACTGAAACAGGGTGAACAGGGCCATCCGCGGGATTTTGATTCTGTTACGGCGCAAAATCTGGGTCGAGAAGGAACACAATTTCAGGCAGCAGCGATAGCGCTTTCTGAAACGAATCAGCTCTTCGTGCTGGTGTTATCCGGTGGGATGGCAGAGGTTTATGCCGTGCAATTGCCGCTCACCACACCCGGTCGCCTCGTGGCGAGCTTCCCCTATGTGCAACATTCCGATAGCACACCCCAACTAGGTGCTCGGGGTGATCGCTGGGTTGTGCTTTCTGATGATTCCTCCACCCTCTGGAGCAGTGGTTTTGAAGCGGGTATTGCCACCCCGTTCAGCACTGAAACTATTCTTGGTACTGCTCAGGCCGATACCCGCGATATTGTGCTCGCCAGCCCTTCTGGTTTGTATCGCTATGATCTTTCTCGAGCTGAGCTGGCGCCATTGCTTGGCGAGGGAGAGGTGAGCGGTATCCCCGCGGTTCCAGTGAATCTTGGCGGGGTGGATTACGCCGCTTGGACGAGCGCAAATTCTGTGCAACTCTGGGATTCTGTTTCGGGGCTTCGCGAGCTCGATCTTGGCGGCACAGTGCTCAATGTTGAACCGGAACCAAAGTTTCAATTCAATGGGGACACCATTATTCTGAACGAACTGGTCTCTGGATTGGTCTGGACCCTTCCTGATGGCGCACTGGTGCGCAGTTCATTGAACTGGTCGCTGAGCGATAACTCAAGCGGACAGGAGACCGGTGATGAAGTGGCCAGTGTTGTTACCGAACCAAAACCGCCAGTGGCTGTTGACGATACTTTTGGCGTTCGTGAAGGAAGCCTTACTCGCCTAGCAGTGCTCCTGAATGATTACGACCCCAATGGTGATGCCATCAGCATTATCCCGAGCTCGCTGCGGGACATTCCAGCTGAGTTGGGGACTATACGGCTGGCCAACAATAACCAAGAGCTGATCTTGGAGAGTGCGCCGGGAGTTAGCGGTACCTACCGTTTTAGCTATGCGGTTACCGACGGTACGGTCAGGAACGGTCTGAACTCGGCCCCTGCCACAGTGACGGTGAGAATACTTCCGCAGCAACAGAACTCCGCCCCGGTGTGGTGTGGTCTGGATAATTGCTTGGCAGAATTGCCGAATCATCAGCTGGCAAGCGGTGGCTCGCTCTCGCTCGATGTCTTGAGCGATTGGGTTGACCCTGAGGGCGACCCAATGTTCTTGGCTGAGGCAAAGATTCTGAGTGGTCCCGGAAGCGTTGCTTTCCAGCCCAGTGGAAAACTGATTTATCGACATCCCGATCCACACGGTGATGGCGGTGTCGTGGTTATTGAAATTACGGTATCGGATATCCATGGTGCGAAGAGCAGCCAACAGATTCGTCTGACGGTGACCTCAAGTCCGAGACTTCGAGTTGAGTCCTTATTGGCGACCGGAGTTGCCGGAAATAGTTTCTTGGTTGACCCGAGTTCTAAAATTTTTGGGAATAGCGGTGCGTACTTCCTGAGTGATGTGCGCATCGTTGACGGTATTGAAGGTGGAAGTGCAGAAATTTCACGGGACCGTAAAGGTCTTCGTATTTTTGCGCCAACTGCCGGCAGTCTCCAAATCCAGTTCAATGTGAGCGACCAACTCTCCACTGAGACCGGTAGCTTGAGGGTGCAGATCGCTCCTGCTGAGTCCGCACAGATTCAGACTGTTCCTCTGGTGGCATTTGTGACTTCGCTCGATGATAGTACGGTCAATGTGCTGAATTCAGTCTCCAACCCCGCAGGGAGGGGCTTATCCGTTACCGATGTGATCGCGAATCCGATAGATGGACAAGTTTCACTCGGGGTGCGGAATTTTGGCGACGGTACGCTCAAAGTTTCGGGAAGTTCTGCTGATGGACGTCCGGGCAAATTAGGCACCATCCGTTACTTGGTCACCGATGGCACCGACTCCACAACCGGCTCAAGCAGGGGAGAACTCACCGTCTACCTTCTTGAGGAGCGTTCCAGCCAGGCCCCGCTGCTGATCGATGATCATATTACGGTTGCCCCTGGAGTGCAGATCGATATCCCGGTATTGGACAACGATATTAGCCAGGGTTTTGGCGAATTGGTCCTCGATCAAGAAATCACCAAGGCCGACCCCGCTGATCCCGGACTGGCATTTGCTTCGGGACGCGTCTTGCGTTATTTGGCACCCGAACAACCCGGCAATTATGAACTGCACTATCGCGCCTATAGTCAAAGTGCAGTAAATCGCGTCAGTGTCGGAACCGTGCACATTACAGTGCAATACCCTGGGCTGAATACACCGCCGAGCCCCAGAATTTTGAAGTCCAGTGTGCAATCCGGTGGTGAGGTCATCATTCCCGTTGAGACATTCGGTGTCGACCCCGATGGTGACGAGGTATTCCTCGATCAGGTTCTGGTTCAACCACGCAATGGTGTTGCTTCGCTCAGTCTCGATGGAAAATCTTTGCTCTATCAAAGCTTCTCCAACTTCCTCGGTCAGGACGAGTTCAGTTATCAGGTTCGTGATTCGCGAGGAGCGGTAGGGAATAATCTCGTACGCGTTGCAGTCGTTCAGGATGCTCGCTATCGGGAGTCAATTATTGCGCTCAACGACTATCTCATGGTTGCGCGGGGTGACAACCATTCTGTGCTGGCCTCGCCACTGCTCAACGATCACTCTGAGAATTCCAAGAAGTATTTGCTGAATGTGGAACCAGGGGTACATCCTGATTCCCCAGAATATTCCCGCTTAGCTTCAATGATTGGAAAGATTTCTGCCGATCATCAACAAGTTGAGCTTTTCGCCGGCACAGAAATCGGCACTTTCCCCTTTATCTATACGGTGGCGACGGAGGCACCCCGTCCCGGGCAACCGGCTCCAGCATCAGCGGTCACGGCAAGAATTCTACTCACCGTTTCAGCAACGGTCCCGGCAGATTACCCGATTGTCAGTGACACAATTCTTGATCTCTCCACTCGGGGTAAGCTGCCAAATGGTATTGATGTGGTGAGTGGAAAAGTGAGCTGGTCCACTGGCATGAGCGATTCACTCAGTGTTGTTCTGCTTGATCCGGTTTCTTCCGGTGTTCAGGCGAGTGGGCGACGCATCAGTGGCCCACTGCAACAGAACTACCAAATTATCCCGTTTGCCCTGAGCGCCAACGCAGATTTGGAACCTCTGGCCTATGGGTTCTTGCGAATTCCTGATGAAAATAGTCTCCGCCTGAAATTGCTGGCAAATGGGCCTCAGCTTGAGGTTCCAGAGAACGAGTCCAACACTCTTCAACTGAGAACCTTGATCGATGTTCCGGCAGGTGGGGTATTAGAAACCCTCGCCACTGAGGTTCGTTCCGCCGGTATTCGCAGCAATGGGGTGTGCAGCATTGAGGGCACGATCCTGAAATATGAAGCGGGTTTGGCAGCTCCCTGGAATGATATTTGCGTGGTTCCGGTGAAGCTCAGCAGCCAAACTGTGTATAGCTATCTGCCCATTCCAGTCAAAGTTTTGCCGGTAGATCCGGTACCGACGCTTTCTCGTGCGGAATTAGAGATTCGTCCGGGAACCAGCGCCAGCTTCGACATTTCTTCGGTGACTGGCTGGGTGGATACTGAAAATACCAGTAATCTGGTGC
>JBARYA010000231.1:0-6499 GCA_049647625.1 Microbacteriaceae bacterium | reverse complement strand
CGCGGATGACAGTGCCCGGTGAAGTTTCAAGCTCAACAACATTGGTGCCCTCATCGATTGACTTCACAATGCCGAAAACACCGAAGCTGGTCATAACGTCGGCACCGACCTGTACGCGGTCCTGCATCTCTTCAGCGGTCTTCTTGCGCTTCTTATTGCTACGGAACATGAAGAGCATGAATACAGCAAGAACACCGAGCATCAACACGAGGCTCCAGTCGAAACCTTGAGCTTCTGCTGCTGCCGGAGGTGCGGTCTCAGCAACGAGCAACGAAATTTGCAACATAAATATTAATCCTTCAACAGCCTGAGACAATCACCAAAGATTGTCCATACTTAAAAATAGGTCAACTTGCATTATATGGCACGTAGTCTTTGAGCGTTTACACACCCAAAGGAAATCACTGAACTTTGGCGAGATGGTTCAGGCCAGCCTCGGTGATGATTCTCCCCCTCGGAGTTCGCGCCATAAGCCCTTCGCGAACGAGAAATGGCTCGATGACGACCTCAATGGTTTCGGCATCCTCTCCGATAGCACTTGCCAAAGTACTGAGTCCGACAGCTTTTCCAGAAAACTTGTGCGCAAGGGTGTTCAGCACCTGTCGATCAAGTCGATCTAGGCCGTAGCGATCAACCTCGTAGAGCTCCAAAGCTAAATTCACACTATGCGGATCGGCTTCGGTACCGCCAACCAGACAATAATCCCGAACTCTGCGCAGCAGACGGTTCGCGATACGCGGTGTTCCTCGACTACGCCGAGCGATTTCGTGACGTGCTGTGTCCTCAAGTTCTAAGCCGAGCAGATTCGCAGAACGGTGCAGCAGCTGTTCCAGTTCGTGGGTCTCATAAAAATCAAGGTGTGCGGTAAAGCCAAAGCGATCTCGTAACGGGCTGGGGAGCATCCCTGCCCGAGTGGTAGCCCCAATGAGCGTAAATGGTGGCAATTCCAGCGGTATGGATGTCGCACCGGCGCCCTTGCCGACCATAATGTCGATGCGGTAATCTTCCATCGCCAAGTACAGCATTTCTTCTGCTGAGCGAACCAGGCGGTGGATCTCATCAATGAACAAAATCTCTCCCGGGAGGAGTCCAGAGAGCACCGAAGCCAGATCACCAGCATGTTGAATAGCGGGTCCAGAGGTAATCTTGAGCGGGTAGCCAGACTCGGCGGCCACAATCATCGCCAGTGTTGTCTTACCAAGCCCTGGAGGGCCGGCTAGGAGGATATGGTCGGGACTGCGCTTTTGTAGCTGTGCTGCCTGGAGCAATAACCGTAGCTGCTTGCGTACCTGTTTCTGCCCAACAAAGTCATCAAGTGCCTGAGGGCGTAGCGCACCCTCAAAAGCGAGTTCCGATTCACTGCTCAATTCGGCGCGTGAAATACTATTTTCACTCATGATTGTGGTGCCAAACCGACGAGTGCAAGTTTCAGCAATTGGGAAAGATCATAGTCTTGAGCGAAAAGTCCCTGTTCCCGCATCCGATCTACCTGACTTTCAGAATCTCGTGCGCTCCAACCGAGGCTAACCAAGGCACTGAGCAATTGTTCAGAGAAATCGGCCTTTGTTGGGGTCGACTCCTCGGATGCACCGGCGAACTCGGTCAATCTACCCTGTAGGGTCGCAATAATCAGGCGGGCCGTCTTCGGACCGATTCCTGAAACTTTGAGGAATGTCTTTTCGTCAGCATTCTTCAGTGCATGAACAATCATGGACAGGCTCAAGTCATTCAGCAGGTTCAGTGCGGATTTTGGACCAACTCCCGAAACCTTCAAGAACTCATCAAAAAGCAGAATATCGGTGCTCTTCTCGAAACCGTAGAGGGTGAGCGCATCCTCACGGACGATGAGTCGGGTACTCACACCCATCTCTTCGCCGATTCTGGCTTTACGAGAGAGTTCTTCAGTGACTAACACCTGATAACCAATGCCGGCCACTTCAATAATCAGGTAGCCACTGCCCTGAGCGGTAATTGTGCCGCGGAGCGAAGCTATCATGTCTCTAGCCTAGGACACGAAGTCATTTCGCCTTGGATTGGCGCTCCGCTGCTAACCATTTTTCTTGAGCGGGTGTCAGCGCTGTTCGAGGCTGCGTGCTTCTCAAATCTGTGGGCTTCACAGTATTCGTCTGCTGCTGCGCAGCAGCAGGCACTTGCAGTGCTCCAAGAGGCGATTGATGCAGATGACA
This sequence comes from Microbacteriaceae bacterium, assembly GCA_049647625.1. Classification (GTDB taxonomy): domain Bacteria; phylum Actinomycetota; class Actinomycetes; order Actinomycetales; family Microbacteriaceae; genus JBARYA01. The sequence goes on along the minus strand of JBARYA010000231.1, from coordinate 4,313 downwards.
GATCGCCAAGGCCAATGCATCACTCTCATCAGCCGGAACAACAAAATCGTTAAGGCGCAGAATCCTGCTCACCATGGTGGCAACCTGCTTCTTTTCTGCTTTGCCATATCCGGAGACAGCGGCTTTAACCTGTGTTGGGGTATACAGAACCACGGGAATGTTCCGTTTTGCAGCTTCATAGAGGATAACGCCAGAAATCTGCGCGATACTCATCACGGAATGCAGATTCTGCTGTGAAAATACGCGCTCCAGAGAAATGGCCACCGGATGGTGTGTATCCATCAAAGCAGCAACTCCTTCACCAATTATCAATAATCGGTCTTGGAGCGCCTCATCTTTATCTGAGAGCAAAACACCGGAGCTCAGATATTCGAGTTCACGTCGCTGATTCCTTTGCACCAAACCATAACCACAGCGGGTAAGCCCAGGATCGATGCCTAGAATCAGCGAATTCATCACTCCTCTTCGAGAGCGGCTTCGACCTCTGGGGTCAGCGTGAAGTTGGTGTAGACATTCTGCACATCGTCAACGTCTTCAAGAGCGTCAACAAGTTTTAGTATCTTACGTGCTGTCTCAAGATCGGGTTCGATATGAACACCGGCTACGAACTCTGCTTCAGCGGAGTCGTATTCAATGCCGGCAGCATCAAGCGCATCCGAAATTGATACCAGATCGCTCGGCTCAGAAAGCACTTCGAATCCACCGCCCTGATCGATGACCTCTTCAACACCCGCTTCAAGAACGGCTGCGAGAATATCGTCCTCGGTGATCGCATCGCTTTTTTGGATGCTGACAACACCTTTACGTGTGAAATTGTAGGCAACGCTGCCCGGATCAGCCATCTGACCACCATTACGGGTCATGGCGATGCGCACCTCTGCTGCTGCCCGGTTTTTGTTATCGGTGAGGCACTCAATCATGATGGCGATGCCACCCTGTCCGTAACCTTCATACATAATCTCGAAGTATTCGATTGATTCGCCGGTGAGACCAGCGCCGCGCTTCACCGCACGATCAATATTTTCGTTCGGAACAGAAGCCTTCTTGGCCTTGGAGAGTGCCAGAGCTAAGGCGGGGTTGCCCTCGACATCGGGACCACCGGATTTCGCAGCGACCTCAATAACCTTAATCAGTTTTGCGAACGACTTGGCCCGACGCGAATCGAGAATTGCCTTCTTATGCTTCGTCGTTGCCCACTTGGAATGGCCTGCCACTTCAACTCCTTGTTTAGGTATTTATTACATCAGTTTATCGTGAACGGCTAGATCAGGTTCAAAAAGTACTGATGGAAGCGTGTCTCGCCGATAATTTCTGGATGAAAACTGGTGCCCATCAGTTTTCCTTGCTGCACCGCAACAACAGTTCCATCGCTAAGCGAAGCCAAAATCTGTACGTCTGGGCCGGTCTGCTGAACGATAGGACCGCGAATAAACATGGTGCGAATCGGCTCTGCTGCTACCGCAGGAGCATCAAGCATCGTCTCAAAAGAGTCTATTTGAGATCCGAAAGCGTTCCGCTGCACTGTGATATCTAGGCCGCCAAAACTTTGTTGTCCCTCGATTGCACCAAGAACACGATCTGAGAGCATGATCAATCCGGCACAGGTACCGTAGACGGGGAATCCTTCGGCAATCTTCCGCTGTAATGGTTCAAAAACACCAAACATTCGGGAAAGTTTGTCGATGACGCTTGATTCACCACCGGGAATAATCATCCCATCGAGGCCATTGAGCTGCTCTGGTTTTCGAACTTCGATGGCTTCAGCCCCGAGTGATGTCAGAACAGCCGAATGCTCTCTGACATCACCCTGAAAGGCTAAAACCCCAATACGTTTTGGCGTATTACCAGCCACGCTCTGAGAGGCGGTGTGGCGCTGCGAGGTCGGACACATTAATGCCAACCATGGCCTCACCAAGCCCGCGGGATGCATCCGCGATTACTGCAGGATCATTGAATGCTGCGGTGGCACGAACAATAGCCGCTGCCCGCTTTGCTGGATCGCCGGACTTGAAGATACCTGAGCCAACAAATACTCCGTCAGCACCGAGTTGCATCATCAATGCGGCATCTGCCGGGGTTGCCACCCCACCAGCGGTGAAGAGTACGACCGGAAGTTTACCGGTTTCAGCTACGCTCTTGACCAGTTCATACGGTGCCTGGAGTTCTTTAGCGGCCACATACAGCTCATCCTTACTCAGGGCTGAAAGCTTGGCAATTTCACCGCGAATGGTGCGGATATGTTTGGTCGCCTCAGAAACGTCACCGGTCCCGGCTTCACCCTTCGAGCGGATCATGGCAGCACCCTCGGTGATACGACGAAGTGCCTCACCGAGATTTGTCGCTCCACAAACGAATGGGACATTGAACTGCCACTTATCGATATGGTTCACATAATCGGCTGGACTCAGAACCTCAGACTCGTCAATGAAGTCGACTTTGAGAGCTTCGAGTACCTGTGCCTCAACAAAGTGTCCGATCCGAGCTTTGGCCATTACCGGAATGGAAACCGTAGAAATAATCTTTTCAATCAGGTCTGGATCGCTCATCCGAGCAACCCCACCCTGGGCGCGAATATCTGCAGGAACTCGCTCAAGCGCCATAACTGCAATCGCACCGGCATCTTCGGCAATTTTTGCCTGCTCTGGGGTGACAACGTCCATAATGACGCCGCCCTTAAGCATTTCGGCGAGACCGGTCTTTACCCGCTGACCGCCGATGATTGTTACATTCTCTTCTGACATAGTCCTATTCTATTCTTTGCGTTTGAGATCGCGAGATCTGTGTTACCGCCTATTACGAGAAAGCAGTTAGAGCGGTAACTGGTTGGTTGTTCTTATTCGTGATTTGCAATAATTTGCTGAATTTTGGCGATTGCCTCGGCAACCGGAACGCCATTTTCTTGAGTTCCATCACGGTAGCGAAAGCTCACTGCTCCCGCTTCAATATCCTGTGAGCCGGCGATCAGCATAAAAGGGGTCTTCATCTGGGTGTGGGTGCGGATCTTCTTTTGCATCCGATCATCACTATCGTCAAGTTCAGCACGAACACCAAGTTTACGGAGCTGATCGATGACTCCCCCAAGATACTCATTATGTTCTTCAGCAATGGGGATACCAACCACCTGTACCGGTGACAGCCAGGCCGGGAAAGCACCAGCGGTGTGTTCCAAGAGGATAGCAAAGAAGCGCTCAATTGAACCGAAGAGGGCACGGTGCACCATAATCGGACGCTTCTTGGACCCATCCGATGCGGTGTATTCAAGCTCGAAACGCTCCGGAAGGTTCGGATCTACTTGAACGGTGGCCAACTGCCATTTACGACCGAGCGCATCGGTTACTTTGAGATCAATCTTGGGGCCGTAGAACGCTGCTTCACCGGCAATTTCGGTAAATTTGAGGCCACTGGCTTGTCCAACAACACGCAAAGCATTGGTGGACATTTCCCAAAACTCGTCTGAGCCAATCCACTTCTCTTTTTCGTCGTCACGCATTGAGAGTTCAAGTTCAAACTCGGTGAGGCCAAAGTCTTTGAGCATCGACAGGATGAATTCCAATACCTTGGTCACTTCAGACTCAAGCTGGTCTTCAGTAACGAAAAGGTGTGCGTCGTCTTGGGTAAAGCCTCGAACCCGGGTCAGACCGTGTAGTGCGCCGGAAAGCTCATTGCGGTAAACGGTACCGTTTTCGGCGAGACGCAAGGGCAGATCACGGTAGCTGCGCGCACGTTCCTTGTAAATCAGGATGTGCATTGGACAGTTCATTGGCTTCAGATAGTAGTCAACGCCCTGCTTGGTGATATTTCCATCGGTATCGCGTTCCTCATCCATCCGAATTGGTGGGAACATCCCCTCTTTGTAGGTAATGAGGTGGTTTGATTTGAGGAACAAATCTTCTTTACTAATGTGCGGGGTATACACATAGTTGTAGCCGGCTTCACGGTGACGCCGGATGGCGTGTTGCTCGATTTCTTGCCGAATAATGCCGCCATGTGGGTGCCAGACTGAGAGCCCTGAGCCAATTTCTTCAGGGAAAGAGAAGAGGTTTAGCTCTTTACCGAGTTTGCGGTGGTCACGCTTTGCGGCTTCCTCTATACGGTGCTGATAGGCCTGTAGTTCTTCTTTGCTTGGCCAAGCAGTGCCATAAATACGCTGCAGCTGCTTATTCTTTTCAGAACCACGCCAATAAGCTGCTGCTACGCGAGTGAGAGCATAAGCATTTGCAATCATCTTGGTATTTGGCAGATGTGGTCCACGGCAGAGATCCTGCCAAACCATTTCATCGGTTTTCGGATTAATGTTCTGATAGATGGTGAGC
>JBARYA010000230.1:0-4765 GCA_049647625.1 Microbacteriaceae bacterium | reverse complement strand
GCATCAAGGTTCAGGCCCTGATCTAAGGCATGGGCGACGATTGCTCGAGCTGCATGGTGTTCGGATGCCGACTCGGCAATGGCAGCCAATCGCAGCAATTCTGTGCTGTCGCGTTCACCAAATGACTCAACCGAGTTCACCACCGGACGCCCAACGGTGAGGGTTCCGGTTTTGTCAACGACGAGCGTATCAACCGAGGCCAAGTTTTCTAAGGATTCGCCATCCTTGACCAATACTCCGTGTCGGGCAATGTTTCCGAGGCCCGCAACCGCCGCAACCGGTACCGAAATAACCAGTGCACCGGGGCAGGCGATGACCAAAAATGTCAGCGCAAAGACCAGATCTTGGGTCCAAATATAGGCAATAATTGCCAGAACCACGATTGCTGGAGTATAGAACTGTGCGAAGCGGTCTAGGAAGCGTTGCCGCTTGGTCTTCGACTCTTGGGCTTCTTCAACCAGTTCAATAATGCGCGAGAAGGTGGTGTCCGAGCCGACCCGATCAGCCACAATTGTGAGGAATCCGGATTCGGCAATAGTTCCCGCAAAGACCCGATCACCAACCGTTTTCTGTACCGGCACCGACTCACCGGTAATAGAGGCTTCGCTGACCTCTGCAACCCCGCTCGCCACCACACCGTCGGCCGCAATACGCTCACCATTGGTGATCACTACGGTCTCGCCCAGCTCAACATCATCAGCATCAACGAGCACCCGCTCGCCGTCACGGACCACGGTCGCCTGGGTTGGTGCCAGCTCCACCAGCGCCCTGAGTGATGCACGAGTACGCTCTAGGGTGCGGGCCTCAAGCCAAGCCCCAAACAAGAAGAGGAAGGCCACAACGGATGATTCAACATATTCGCCGATAATAAGCGCGCCAATAACAGCAACAATCACCAGTAGGTCAATGCTAAAAGCCTTCATCAGGAGCGCCTGTATCGCGCGCAAGAGGATGGGGAAACCAGCCAACACACTGGCAACAATCAGTACCGCATCCCGCCACCAGGGTTGCGATCCTGGAATTCCGGCATACGTAAGGACAAGTGCGATAAGCAGCAGCGCACCCGAAGCAAAAGCGATTCGGGTGCGGGTGCGTTGGGTGATGGTGAGATTCATCTTAAGAAACGGTGGTTTTCAGCACCGGATAGCCAAGCTTATTCACAGTTGCTGCAAGTGTTTCTGGCGTGACCACGTTCTCGTCAAAGGTGACCTTGACCTTATTCGAGTTGAACATGACCTTCACACTCTCAACGCCCTCTTCTTTACCGAGCGTGTTTTCAATCTTGTTAATGCAGCTTGGGCAGGTGAACGGTTCGGTTACTAAGTTTGCAGTGCGCATGATTTCTCCTCATTATTGATGCAACTTCAGCGCTATGTGTGCTGAAAGCAGAAGGTATAGTTCTTGAGCTACCTCTATTCCATCAGCTCTCACGCATAAATGCCTTGATGCAGGTCAAGGATTCAAGGCTTTTCGGAATGTTTCACCCACCCAGCAGGAGTAAACTAACCAGAGCAAATACCTGCTGCACTATCGCGTGACTCAACCACCAACTGCGGCAACAATATGTCTGAGGATATGTTCATCAATAAGGAAACCCCAATGACCACACCCCGCATCACTCCCAGAGTGAGTCCACAACAAGCCTGGGAAGCTCTCGAGCAGGGCAACGAACGTTTCGTTGTCGGCACTCTCCTCCACCCGCAGCAGAGTGCAGCCCGACGCTCTGAACTTTCGGCCAGCCAGTCCCCAAATGCAGCCTTCTTGGGCTGCTCCGATTCACGGGTCGCCGCCGAAATCCTCTTCGATTGCGGACTTGGTGACCTCTTCGTAGTGCGAAATATTGGGCAGATTGCCAGCGATAACACCACAGCCACGATGGAGTTTGCGATTGCTGAGCTGGGTGTCGCGGTTATTGTCGTGCTTGCTCACGCATCCTGTGGGGCTATTGCTGCTGCCATTAACCAGTCGAGCGCGAACCCCAGCGTGGTCACTCCGGCGATCAAGCATGAGTTGGAGAAAATCCAACCGGCCGTGCAGCAGGAATGGCTGAGCGAACATCGAGATACACCGTATGTTGACGTAAAACATATTGATGCGGATGCGGTTGGCCGTCGCCATCTTGCCACCACAATTAATGAACTTATGCGGAGCTCACGAGTGATTAGCGATGCGGTAGCTGATGGGCGCCTCGGCATTGTCGGCTGCCAATACCAGCTCGAAAAGGGTCGGGTCCTTCCGATTACCGCCGTTGGTCGACTCAATATTGAAGTTGTCGGTTATTGAAGCCATGTCGGCGAAAGCTTCTACCATGCGCAAAAAGCGCGCAAAAAAACCGTATCCAATCCGCTTCAGAGTGGGTCACATTTTCTAGGGGATATTTGATCTCGCTTCTGCCCTTGCAGTCGGATACTTTGCGCTAGTGAGTAATTCTGCCGATGTGACCTTCGGCAGCTTGTTATTGAGTAGTATCCCTTTCTTCGTTGCCCTAATCGCTGCATGGCTTTCGCCTGGGGTGCTGAGAAATCCGCTGTATATTTGGCCGGCAGGTCTATGAATCACACTCGTTGTTATGGTCTTGGGTACCGTGCTGACGTTCGCCTCCAGCGGTTTTGTCTTCAATTTCGGGATTATGATTGCCGCAATACTTGGGACCGCTCTAACTTTTCTCGGGTGGCGAATTTTTGCTTTCTGGGCTCAGTTGGGGATATCCATCTAAGAACATTTCTTGTTCTCCTCTCGAACAAACTGCGAAATTCCCAGCAAAATCAACAAATTCTTCTCAATGTCATTGGCACATGATAGCGTTTAGATATATATTCGAAATGTATGCTTGGGTATAAACACTCTGGTATACACATTTATTCATTATTTAATGGGTATCTGACTATGTCACACCGTTTTGCTGTCTCCTCGCACGGGACAAAAACATCGCGGATTGCACTCGCAATCATCGCAACTGCAGCGCTCGCATTGATGCCAGCGCTGCTCAATAGCGGTATCGCACATGCTGCAACCATCCAGGTAACCACGGTCAACCCAACCTAGGTTGGTGGCTCAACAAGCACTGTCCCTGGCTACAACTACAACACCTGGCATATTGGCAGTGTTGGCACTGATGCAGTCAAGGGTGCAGCCTCATTCACCTTTGCTCCAGCCGGTGTCATCCTCACGCCAAAAAATGCAGTCCCGAATACGACCTCAACCCAGCTTTTCAAGGGTAATAATGTTGATGAGATTACCGCTGGTGACTTTAACCTCAGCAGCGAAAAGTTTGGCGCCCTGATTGATGGACTCTCAGTCAACGTTGCTTCAGGTACTCTACATTTCCAGGTTGCCGGCATGTATAACGGAACATGGACCACCCTGCGCCCTTCAGTGGCACACGGCTCCACCAGCGCTGCCGCACTGATGAGCGCCAACTGGCAGGGAACCTCTGGAGCGACAAGCACACCTCGCCCATTGTCAGACTTCATTGCTGGCCTCAACGCCAACGATGACGCATTCGTGCTTTACGGTATTGGTGTAATCACCGATGACGGTGCAACCGTTGCCTCAATTACTTTCCAGGGCAACACCTACAACTTTTCCAGCCCAACCCCCGGCCAGGTTGAAACCGCAACCGGATCGGCTGACTACACTGCACTGATCACCGTACTTGCTCTGGCAAGCGGCCTGGCACTTGCGCTCGGCGCAATCAGCATTCGCCGCAAGGTAGAGGCATAATCGGTTCAAGCATTACGACTGTGGGCGATCGGGAAACCGGTCGCCCACAGTTTTTATCAGCGAGAACCACTAAGATAACTTCGATAACAGCTCAAAGGGAAGCGATGAAAAAATAGCTTTACCACTACTGCTCATCCCAGTACTTTTCTTCAGTGCCTGTGCATCCGAGGCGCCAGTTCTGGATCTTCCCAAAACAGAACCGACTCAGGCCACCGCCACGGTTGAAACACTCAAAACTCCGCCGATCAAAGAGCTGCCCCCGGCAAAGATGGTCATCAGCAATGTGCGGGCAATGCCCTATTCCCCGATCATGAGACCGAATGATAATGGTGAATATTTCTGGCAAATTGTCGACCCTGAGGCAGGTTATCAGGCCGAAGGCGGTACCGACTTTATCCTGGCCCACGCATGTGAGGGCAAGCAGGTATGCATCGGTGATGAACTCCGCCTCCTCAGTGTCGGTGATGTCATTGAGCACAAGGGCGATAAGTACGAAATCACGGATAAGCAGATCGTAATGAAAGATGAGATCCAAAAACCCAATATCTGGTTCCATGATGACCAACGCATTGTGATTATTACCTGCGTGATTGAGGGTAGCTGGCAAGATTCTGATAAAAACGAAATCCTCATTGCTATCAAACCTTAAAACCGACGAGAACCAAAACAGAAAATATTATCGCTTTCGGCGAACCTGTGAGAGCAAAAAGGATGGGAGGACTAGACTTTCAAGGCTGAGCTTATTTAACGAAACAAGCTCCAGTTTGAAAGGATAATCCTTGCTCTGGCGAATTATTGTGCAGTACATTCGGCCGCACTGGCAACTGCTCGTTGGCGTCCTACTTTTTCAGTTGATTCAGTCCATCGCGTCACTCTATCTTCCGACTCTGAACGCAGACATTATCGACACCGGTGTCGTCAATGCCGATACCGGCTATATTCTGTCAATCGGCGCAATTATGCTCGGAATCTCCCTGGTACAGGTTCTGGCTTCGGTAGCTGCGGTCTACTTTGGTGCCAAGGTGGCCATGTCACTCGGTCG
>JBARYA010000229.1:0-10252 GCA_049647625.1 Microbacteriaceae bacterium | reverse complement strand
GATCCTCAACAACTCGCAAAGATTCAGCACCTGCGTGGTGGCGGTGGGGCCCGAGTGATTCGTGGCCTCTATGAGGTATCCGGCGGTGTCGAAGCGCTTGAGGCTAGGCTCACGGCGATTGCTACTGAAGCCGATCAGGCAATTGCTGATGGCTGTGGTTTTCTCCTCCTCTCCGATCGGCACTCGAATCATCTCCTAGCGCCAATTCCTTCTTTGCTTCTCGTCGCGGCTGTTCATCATCATCTGATCCGTCAGGGCACCCGGATGAGGGTCGGTCTGGTGCTTGAGTCGGGGGATGTTCGTGAAGTGCACCATGTCGCAACCGTGCTCGGCTATGGGGCATCGGCCGTGAACCCGTATCTGGCTATAGAAACCGTTGAAGATCTGGCTCGTTCTGAGCTTCTCGCTGAGCTGGGGGCCGGGCAGGCAGCCAAGAATCTGGTGTATGCCCTCGGTAAAGGGGTGTTGAAGATCATGGCAAAGATGGGCATTTCAACCATTGCTTCCTACCGCGGAGCGCAGCAATTCGAGGCACTCGGTCTTTCACAGGCGGTTATCGAACGGTATTTTCGCTACACTACGAGCAAACTCGATGGTATTGGTCTGGCCGAGATTGCTCGGGAGAATCAGCTTCGGCACGCATCCGGATACCCAGAAAATCGAGCAGTGCTGAGCGATCGGCCACTTCCTGTCGGCGGCGAGTACCAATGGCGACGTGAAGGACCACCGCATCTCTTCAATCCGGAAACAATTTTCCGCTTGCAGCACAGTACCCGCACCGAGAATTACGAAATCTTCAAACAGTACACCGCGCTGGTCAATGATCAGGCAAAAGAACTCAAAACCATTCGTGGTCTTCTCTCGTTGAAGACCGAGGGGCGAACCGCTATACCTATCGGGCAGGTTGAGTCGGTGGCCTCGATTGTGAAACGGTTCTCGACCGGTGCGATGAGCTATGGATCAATTTCACAGGAGGCTCACGAGGTATTGGCGATTGCGATGAATCGCCTTGGCGGCCGTTCCAATACCGGGGAAGGCGGTGAAGCTGAAGAACGACTTCGTGATCCTGAACGAAATAGCGCGATAAAACAGATTGCTTCCGGACGCTTTGGTGTCACCAGCCTCTACCTGAACCAGGCTACTGATTTGCAGATCAAAATGGCTCAGGGAGCAAAGCCCGGTGAGGGCGGACAATTACCACCGAACAAGGTCTACCCCTGGATTGCAAACACCAGGCATGCGACCGCCGGTGTCGGGCTCATCTCTCCGCCACCACATCACGATATTTATTCGATTGAAGATCTCAAGCAACTCATCTTTGATCTCAAGCACGCCAATCCAGAAGCTCGGATTCAGGTAAAACTGGTGAGTCAGGCGGGTGTGGGTACCGTTGCAGCCGGCGTGGCAAAAGCACTTGCCGATGTGGTCCTGGTTTCTGGGCACGATGGGGGTACCGGTGCCAGCCCGCTCAATAGTCTGAAACATGCTGGAACACCCTGGGAAATCGGTCTGGCTGAGGCACAACAAACCCTACGGCTGAACAGGATGCGTGGCCGGATCGTGCTACAGGTTGATGGTTCGCTGAAAACAGGTCGTGATGTCATTATCGCCAGCCTCCTCGGGGCGGAAGAGTTCGGTTTTGCGACCGCGCCGCTGGTCGTATCCGGATGCATCATGATGCGTGTCTGCCATCTGGATACCTGCCCCGTTGGGGTGGCAACCCAGAATCCGCTGCTCCGGGAGCGCTTCTCTGGAAAAGCCGAATACGTGATGAATTTCATGCGTTATATTGCCGAAGAGGTTCGCGAATACTTGGCCGAATTGGGCTACCGGAGCCTGGATGAAATTATTGGGCATAGCGAATTGCTCGAGGTCAATGATGCGATTCAACACTTCAAAGCAGATCATCTCGACCTCAGCCCACTCTTCACTCAGCCTCTACCCGAGTCGGAGGAGCCGCATCGGAACACTCACACTCAAGATCATGAGTTGGCCGCTCACTTCGATCAGCAACTCATCGAGCTGGCAGCCGATGCGCTCGAAAACGGTGATCCGGTGGTTATTGAGTTGGATATCCACAATACCGATCGGGCCGTCGGAACCATGCTTGGACACCAGGTGACCAAGAAGTTTGGTTCTGCAGGGCTTCCCCAAGAGAGCATCGATGTGACCCTGCACGGAACCGCGGGACAATCCTTGGGCGCCTTTATGCCATCCGGGATTACCATCAGGCTCGAAGGCGATGCCAATGACTATGTGGGCAAGGGCCTCTCTGGCGGAGAAATTGTGATCCGCCCTGATCCCAGGAGCGGCTACGCTGCCGAGGACAATGTGATTGCCGGCAATGTGATCGGATATGGCGCGACCTCGGGCCGAATGTTTATCCGTGGGCGTGTGGGGGAACGGTTTATGGTGCGAAATTCCGGGGCCACCGCTGTGGTTGAGGGTGTCGGCGACCATGCCCTGGAGTATATGACCGGTGGCCTGGTGGCAATTCTTGGAACCAGTGGTCGGAATCTCGGTGCTGGCATGTCTGGTGGTATCGCCTATGTGTACCGTCTCGATACTGAGCGGGTCAATAGTGCGGCGTTACTGAGCGGAGAGCTCGAACTACACGATCTTGACCGGGCTGATATTGAGGTTTTGCGAGATGTACTGAAAGTTCATCTCGAAACGACAGATTCAGCTGTGGTTGCAGAAATGTTTGAGAATTTTGACCAAACCGTTCTTGAGTTTACGAAATTACTGCCTCGCGACTACGCGGCGGTAATGAGCATCCAATCTCAGCACGATGCCGAGCAGGCATCCGGAGCCGAACATGAGAGCTTACTTTGGCAACGCATCTTGGAGGTGACTGATGGCCGATCCTAAAGGATTTTTGAAAACACAGATACGGGAGCTACCGAAGCGCAGGCCGGTACCGATCCGTTTGATGGACTCCAAAGAGGTTTACGAAGCCCAGAACCCGGGAGAGCTCCAGCGCCAAGCGGGACGCTGTATGGACTGTGGCGTTGCCTTCTGCCATCAGGGATGCCCGCTGGGCAATCTGATTCCAGAATGGAACGATGCTGTTTGGCGCGGTGATCAGGCCACCGCAATCGCCAGATTGCATGCCACCAATAACTTTCCAGAATTCACCGGCCGGCTTTGCCCAGCACCCTGCGAGGCAGCCTGTGTCTTGGGTATCAATCAGCCGGCAGTCACTATCAAGCAGGTCGAGGTATCCATCATTGATCAGGCTTTTGCCGATGGCGCGGTCGTGCCTGTTTTGCCGGATCGCAGTACCGGAAAATCCATTGCCATTGTGGGTTCCGGCCCCGCCGGATTGGCTGCCGCACAGCAGCTCACCCGCGCCGGTCACACCGTGGTGGTGTATGAACGGGATGATCGATTGGGTGGACTGCTGCGCTATGGGATTCCGGATTTCAAGCTCGAAAAAGTGCATATCGATAAGCGCATTGCACAGATGGAGGCGGAAGGTACCAGATTCCGGACCGGTGTGAATGTGGGCGTCGATATTACCTGGGCTGATCTTCGGGCACGTTTCGATGCTGTTGTGGTTGCAGGCGGTGCTCAGCGGCCTCGCGATTTGCCGGTGCCGGGGCGTGAATTGCGTGGCATCCATTTTGCGATGGACTATCTGGTTCAAGCCAATCGCTTTAACGCCGGAGACCCGGTCGTGGGGCAGATTCAGGCAAAGGGAAAGCGCGTTGTAGTGCTTGGTGGGGGTGATACCGGTGCCGATTGTGTCGGAACCGCACACCGCCAGGGTGCGGTTTCGGTGACCTCAATCGCAATCGGCAAGCGCCCATCCCTGAACCGAAGCCCAAGCCAACCTTGGCCAACATTTCCAACACTCTTTGAGGTCTCTTCTGCACACGAGGAGGGCGGTGAGCGAAAGTATTTGGCCACTACCTTGCGTTTCGTCGATGATGGCAACGGAACCCTGACCGGAATAGAGTTGGCTGAAACAGATATTGTGAACGGTGTCCGTTGCCCAAAACCAGGCTCAGAGCACCTCCTCGAGGCTGATCTGGTTCTGATTGCTTTGGGCTTTGAGGGCGCTGAATCGGAAAGCTTGAAGTCACAATTGGGCAAGCGTGTCGCCTATCGCGGCAGCCTGGCCCGCGAGGAAGACTTCAGCAGCGAACTCGATGGCGTCTTCATTGCCGGAGATGCCGGACGCGGTCAGTCGTTGATTGTCTGGGCAATTGCCGAAGGGCGCTCTGCTGCTGCCTCGGTTGATCGCTATCTCCTTGGTGAGACCCAATTGCCAAGCCCGGTTGAGGCTATGCAGGAAGGTTTCTCGCTCGTGAGGGCAGGAACATGCTGATTCAGTGCTGAAATACCGTGCCAAGCTTCAACCAAGGGGTGAAGGCTCTTCTGGAGAGGATTCTCTGAAAGTCCGTGTAAATCCAAGAAAAAGGACTCAAAAATCGTAGAGTCGTGGTGTGTGGTCTAAGGAAAATGAATTCGATAAATTTGAGCAGCAGCTCGACTCAGCCGATGGGCCGAAAATTGAGCCGCCGGTGGACGAGCAATTGCTGTCTACGCTCAACGTTTCTGCAGCCTCACTCGACTTTGGCGTGATCGACCTTGAAATAGCGAATATAGCTGAACCGGTGCGCAGTTCTTGGCGGATTGACCTGGGTGGTATTGGTGGAAAATCCCCCCTAAGCAACTTTGTTGATTCCGCAAATACCCGCATTGAGCTGAGCACAACACATCCCGGTGGTCTCGCCCAGTTTATTACCGGTAAACCGACACTGCTCTCCAATCTCATCCGTGATCCGCTCGCGCTGAAGGCAGCAATGAAGGCTGCTGGCAAAATCGTCGATAAAGGTATCGAGCTGGCAGCAGCACGCGGTATCGACTCCGTGCACCTGGCGATTGGGCTGGCCGAATGGAAATACGGACAGGATGATTTTCGGGCACCGGTCCTCCTCCAACCACTCAAAATCCGCCACTATGGCCGTGATTTTGAACTGCAATTGAAGGGCGAACCTAAACTCAATGAGACACTGAAGCGTTTGCTGGCTGAGCAATTTCAGATTGAACTCGATGCCGATTCCTTTGTGAACCTGACCCGCCTCGAAGGGGTGTTCAAACCGCAGCCGATTATTGATCGCTTGCGTGGCATCACCTCACACCTCAGCTGGTTCAGCGTGCATCCGCGTTTGGTGGTTTCTAGCTTTGCCGAGGTTTCGGATAATCTCGTCCGCGCCAGCCGTGATCTCGATCATCCGGTGCTGAACGCCCTGGGTGGCAATGCGAGTGCCCAAGAATTTCTTATCAATCAACACTCTGAGCAATCACTGATTGCTTCGGACGATCGCACCCCTGAAACTGAGCAGCTCCTCCTCGACGCCGATACCGAACAAGAGCGTGTTATTGCTGAAATTGCTTCGGGCAAATCTCTCGTTGTGCGGAGCCTTCCGGGGACCGGAAGCACGCAGACCATTGTGAACGCTCTGGGCAAATTGGTCGCCCAACACAAGCGAGTACTCGTGGTTTCTCCCCGTCGGGCCAGCCTTGAAGAGGTCAGTAACCGTCTGAAGGAACTCCAGCTCGATGGCTTGGCAGTGACCCCAAACACGCTTCGCCGCGATTTGATCCGTGCCATTACCCGCAGTGAAAAGGCCACAAAGCCTCGAGTTTCAGATATCGACTCGGCGCTGATTCGACTGCGTCAGGTCATTCTCGACTATCGGATTGCCTGCACTGAGACGCATCGGGTGTATGGGGTCAGTATTCTTCAGGTTCTGGATGAGCTGGCCCGATTGGCAATGTTGCCGAAGAGTCCAAGCACAGTGGTCCGACTGGATGCTGGTGCCGTAACCAGCCTGTCAACGAACCGGAACGAGATTGCAAAGCTTCTCGAATCTGCCGCCAGATTAGGGGAGTTCCGCTACGGTCCCGGGGATTCTCCCTGGTGGGCCGCCACAGATGTGGAGCCGGAACGGGCTGAACGTGCCTACTCCGCTGCCAAGCGTTTGAAGCAGAAGCTCGGCCAGCTCGAGAGCACCATGACGGCTCTGGTTGAACGGACCTCTTTGAAGCAGCCGGAAAATATTGCCGAAATTGATAGCTATCTCGACAACCTGCTCGGGATCCGAGATACTTTAGATCAATTTGTGCCGGAGGTCTTTGATCGCCCGCTGACCGAATTGATTACCGCAACCGCACCCCGCCGTGAGGCGAGCCAGATGACTTCAGGTGATCGGCGACGGTTGAAGAGCCTTTCAAAGGAATATTTGCGTCCCGGAGCACGTATTGACAGCATGCATCAGCAATTGTTGGCAATTCAACAGCAGCGCAATTTTTGGAATCGCTACTCACAGACCGGAGCTCCTCCGGTAGCTGCGGTGGGTATCGCTGAGGTGCAGCAATTGCTCGATGATGTGTTGAACGAAATGCAACTCATTGAATCGGTGATTAAGCTGCACTCAGAACACGGTGGTTTAGCTGCAATGCCATTGCCGGCATTGTCTGAGCTGATTGAATCTTTGGCCAAGGATTCCAAGGTGATGGAAAATTTGGCAGAGCGGGCAGAGCTTCGTTCCAAGATTCATAACCTTGGGCTCGACGAATTACTGGTTGATCTGGCAAACCGTCATATCGCCGAGGGTGCTGCAGCGGCTGAACTCGAACAGGCTTGGTGGCAATCGGTTCTGGAGCTCATGCTGAACCAGAATCCTGCCCTACTCAATGCCAATACCAAGGTGATAGATCGTCTCGAAGCCGACTACAGACTGGTTGATGAAGCGCATATTGCCAGTTTCGCTCGTTCATTAGTTTGGGAACTGGCCCAGGCCTGGCGTATTGGAATTATCGACTATGCCGAGGAAGCCGAAGCGCTGAAGGCCCTGCTGAAGCATGGTGATTTTGACTCCTCTGCTCTGCATCAGGCTGCGCCGTATCTGAGTCGCGTGCTCTCACCGATTTGGATTACGAGCAGTTATTTGGTTTCAGAAATTGATCCCAAAATTCAGTTTGATGCGGTCTTTATTCTCGATTCTGGCGCGATTACGGTTGCCGAAGCGGTTCCCTCTATTGCGCGTGCCAGCCAGGTGATTGCCTTTGGCGATCCGGTGAATCAATCGCCAACACCATTCGATATTGCGGTCACCCCCCGAGAATCTGATGGATTCTTTGGCGGCGAAGAACTGCACTCTGCGTCAGTGTTGTCTCAGCTTGGCCAGGTATTGCCCAGCCTCTCACTCACCAGCAGTTATCGCGTTGGCGGCGAAGACCTGGTAGATCTCATCAGTCGACGATTCTATGGCGGACAACTCCAATCACTGCCCTGGGCAGGACAATTTTTGGGCCACGGAAGTCTCTCATTCGAGTTCGTCGAGAATGGGACCGGCATGCCAGACCCGGAGAGCGGTGTGGTTGAGAGCGTTCAGGCCGAGGTTGATCGGGTCCTCAAACTGGTTATGAGTCATGCTGAGATCTCACCGGAGCAATCATTGATGGTGCTCACCGCAAGCGCAAAGCATGCGGAACGACTTGAGCAGGCTGTGCTTTCAGCATCGGCGACTCATGCAGCTCTACAGAAATTCTTGCTCGCTGATCGTGTCGAACCATTTACCGTCAGCACGATTGAACACGCGGTGGCGCAAAGTCGCGACCGGGTTATTTTATCGATCGGATACGGCCGCACCCCGCATGGCCGACTACTCAGTGATTTTGGGCCGCTTTCTCGCCCCGGTGGTGAGCGTTTGCTGGCCTTAGCCCTGACGAGTGCACGAAGATATCTCTCAATCGTGTCCTGTTTCCGACCGGAGGACATTGACCGGCAACGAGCAAAGTACGGCATTTTGGTGCTCGCCAACGTCTTGAGTGAGGCGAGTACGCTGGCCGAGCCTGAGCATCCAGATGATAGCGATGTGCTCCTGGTTGACCTGGCGC
This sequence comes from Microbacteriaceae bacterium, assembly GCA_049647625.1. GTDB lineage: Bacteria > Actinomycetota > Actinomycetes > Actinomycetales > Microbacteriaceae > JBARYA01. The sequence continues at coordinate 2,338 of JBARYA010000229.1, read as the reverse complement.
AGCGTATGAGCGATAAGGGAATTCGGGTTTCCCTGGGCTATCGCGGCAAGCTGGCTCTGGTTGCGAACTTTGGCGGCAAGGCCCTGGTTATTGAGTCGGACACTTCGGTGAATAGCAACAATCTGCGCGAATCACTGCGGCTGCATCCCTACACCTTGAATCGCCTGGGCTGGCACTATCTTCGAGTGCACTCCTTTGAGCTTTTTGCCGACCCAGATTTGGTAGCCCATCGGGCTGCGGTCATTCTCGGGGTGGAGCCTTCTCAATCGACCCAGGCAAGAAACCGCCAGGTGAGCTAAATGTTTGAGGAGTTGCGACCCAAAAAATCCCGAAGGGTTCGCACCAAGCCTGCCCCGGGAAGTGATCCAGAACCCGGGAAAAATGCTTCACTCGGGAGCGAGGATGAGCTCGAAGGTCACTCAGAGAGTGCGGCCCAAAAGCGCAAAAGCCTCAAGAGCTGGTATCAGAGTCAAAAGCCACCGCACTGGGGCTAGTCGAAGCGCAAGGTCAGTGTCGGGGTAACAATTCCGTCGACCCGAGCATCGTGGTCTTCTTTCGGAACCCGTTCGAGTAGCTCATTATCAAAAATGACCGCGTAAACCGGCGGTCTGGCCTCCATTGATCCGATGGTGCGATCATAGTAACCCCGGCCCCAACCCATGCGGACCCCGCTCTGATCAACGGCGGATGCTGGGATAAGGATCAGGTCAACACTATTGATGGCCATTGGGCTCAGAATTTCACCGACCGGTTCGGGCATGCCGTAGAGCCCGGGTTGCTCAGATTGTCCATCACTGACAACCCAGTCGAGCAGTCCATCTTCTCGAGAAATCGGCAGCAGCACCTCGACCCCGTTTTCGAATGCCCAGTTGAGAAATCCCCGGGTATCCGGTTCATCTGGGGCAGAGAGGTAGCAGGAAAGCGAGCGAACCTTGAGTTCGGTTGCCAAAGCGATCATCTGGGCGCTGAGACCGGCCCGAAAATCTTTTTTCTCGGTGGCGGTAAGCTGATTCCTCCGCGCTCGCAATTCCATGCGGAGGGCTCGCTTCTGATTGACAATCACGTCGGCAGTCATGCAGACAGTTTATGTCAGAAACGCGCTGAGCGCTGAAGTTCCTGGTCTGAGAGTGCTTTGGGGATGCTGATTCTTCGGTTCTCTTCGCCAATTTTCACCAAAAGCTGATGGCACTTCGGTAACCTTATCTGTATGGCAAAAATTACCAAGGCAGTCATCCCGGTAGCAGGTTTGGGAACCCGGTTCCTTCCAGCGACGAAAGCGATGCCGAAGGAGATGCTCCCGGTCGTTGATAAACCGGCTATCCAGTATGTTGTTGAAGAGGCCGTTCACTCGGGGCTGACCGATATTCTGATGGTTACCGGTCGGAACAAGACCTCTTTAGAGAACCACTTCGACCGCGTAGCTGAGCTGGAATACACCCTTGAGAAGAAGGGTGATCTCGATAAGCTCCGTCGTGTCAATGAATCCACCGGCATGGCGAACATCCATTATTTCCGCCAGGGCGATCCCTTGGGGCTAGGGCACGCGGTACTCCAGGCGAAGCAGCATGTTGGTGACCAGGCCTTCGCTGTCCTTCTCGGCGACGATTTGATCGATCCCCGTGATGAACTCTTGGGCCCCATGATTGCGGCTCAGGAAAAGACCGGGGCCAGCATTATTGCCCTGCTCGAGGTGGACCCATCCCAAATTCATCTCTACGGTGCGGCCGAGGTCGAAGCCACCGATATTGACGGCCTAGTTCGGGTAACCTCCCTGGTTGAAAAACCGGCGGTTGAGGATGCCAAAACTAATCTTGCAGTAATTGGTCGCTATGTTCTGTCGCCAAAGATTTTTGAAATCCTTGAAAATACCCCACCGGGTAAGGGCAATGAAATCCAATTGACGGATGCCCTGCACCAATTGGTAGCGAACCCTATTGATACCGGTGGGGTCTATGGCGTGATCTTCAGAGGTCGGCGTTACGACACCGGTGATCGCCTCGATTATCTCAAGTCTATTGTTCGTCTGGCGGTTGATCGTGAAGACCTCGGCCCAGATTTCAAGGGCTGGTTGACCGATTTCGTTGCCGAGCTCGACTAAAGCTCTCCGACAGAATCGATAGCTTCATGTTCGCTCTCAAAAGCCTGAGCTACGGTGACATCAGCATCCGGCCTGTTCGGATGCGTGATGCCGTCGCTCTCGAGAGCCTGCTACTTGAAGATCGCGAATGGCTGGAGCCCTGGGAGGCTACCGACCCGAACGGGATGCGTCGCTTCGATGTGCGCGGCAGCATCCGCAATCTTCGAGCCGCCGCGAAGGTTCAAGAAGTGTATCCGTACC
>JBARYA010000228.1:0-1704 GCA_049647625.1 Microbacteriaceae bacterium | reverse complement strand
GCGTCAGATGTGTATAAGAGACAGGTGGTATTCATCGTGGTACCGCTCGCAACCTTTGCCGCCGTAGGATTGGCGTTGTTTAGTGGCCCCGGCACCGGTGGGCTTGCCGAAACTGCCTCAGCAAGTTTCCTCTGTGGTGGCCCAATTGCGAGTCAAATCTTGACCATGTCCAAGCGTTGGCAACACATACTCATTGCCTGCTTCACCACAGCCATCGCCATTATTTTCATCATTTCGCTCTGGCATACCCCTTCTATCCTGATCACGTTTCTCTCGCTGGTACTGATGGCCTGGGCAGGAACCGGGATTATCCGGAGCTGGTTACAACGAGCGATTCAACAGCACGAGAAGCTCCTGGCAGAGCTCAACCTTGCCGTTCAAGCCAGTATGGTGGCCAATGAGCGCGAATCACAGCGACGGTACTCCGCTCGTCAATTACACGACACCGTGCTCTCCACCCTGACAATGCTCGCCCACTCCGGCAAAGGTATCGATCCGGATGCTCTCAGAGCGCAGGCGGCCTCGGATGCAGAATTCTTGGTTCATCTGCGGCAGGGACAAAACCCGAGACCACACACCTCCGTTGAATATCTGCTCGAACCGATTCCAGAGACGGAACTCAGCCAAACCCTCGAAAGCATTCGCAGCCGATTCCAGGGCTCCGGTCTTGCGGTGAACTGGATGGGCGATGGCAAGATTCTGCTCCCAAGGGAACGAGTCGACACCCTGATTTCTGCGATCACCGAATGTCTCGAAAATGTTCGCCGTCATTCCGGATCCGCACAAGCCTATGTCACGATCTCGGTAGAAAATGACCTGGTGCGGGCCATTATTTCTGATCAGGGTGTCGGCTTCGATCAGCACAAGGTGTCCGAGGGCCTTGGCCTCAAAGAGTCCGTGATTGCGCGCATGCAAGAATTGGGTGGTAATGCCCGAATCTTCTCTGAACCCGGTATTGGCACCACAGTGATATTGGAGACCCCGGCCGTATGAATACTTCACGAAGCATGAATGCCGCCATTTCGGTGCACCGTCAACAACATCCGTACCGCCTATTGCCACCCAAAAATGTGTATATTCAACGCGGAGGATTGCTCTACGCGCTCCTGCTCCTCACCCTGCACTCGCTCCACTTCATCCTGGTCTACCCAAGCCTTGAAAGTCCCGGATATTCCCTTATTGCCTGGGCACTGCTGCTGATTGGCACCGTCTTTACGGCAGTCATGGTACTGATGCGTTCGGGCCGGGCCTCAGCCTGGACCCTGATTGTCTCGTATCTCTTCGTCATTCTGACCATTGGCTATGACATGCGCGGCTCGTGGTTCGGAACCAGCTTCCTCGAACAGCTCACCGCCGCCTATGCGGTAAGTGCGATCATCTTGATGATCATGCTCACCGTCAACTACCATCTCGCGGTGGTGACCATTGCCAGTTATGGCCTGAGCATCATGGTGATGACCCAGCTGCACCAGCCGCAGGCACTGATCAATCAGGCCAGAAACTCGGCCATTTTTATCTTTAGCATTGCCACCCTCATTATTGTCTTCATGTTGGTCGAAAAATATCGACAAATTCTCGACAACCAGCTCAATAGGATTCATTCCTCGGGAAACTTTGCCGCGCCGCGACTGGCTCTGGGTAAAGAATTTGGTGATGAAATCGTCAAACTGGATACCGCGGCTGAAGAGCTGTTGAGCCGGGTGG
>JBARYA010000227.1:0-1826 GCA_049647625.1 Microbacteriaceae bacterium | reverse complement strand
GCGTTGAGATGTCCATTGCCGGTCGGTTCCAAGCGGCGTGGCGTATAATTGAAGTTTGGATGTGTCCCGAAATTCAGGATCCTCCCCATGTTTCATTCACTTCAGTTCGAAAGAGAGTACTGTGGCTGCTTCAAATCGCCTCGATGCGGTTATTAATCTTGCTAAACGACGCGGATTCGTGTTCCAAGCTGGAGAAATTTACGGCGGTAGTCGCTCTGCCTGGGATTATGGGCCACTGGGTACCGAGCTGAAAGAAAACCTGAAGCGGAATTGGTGGCAAACCTTCGTTCGCGGACGCGAAGATATGGTTGGCCTTGATTCAGCGCTTATTCTTCCCAGCCAGGTTTGGCACGCATCCGGTCACGTTGAGACCTTCACCGATCCGCTGGTTGAGTCACTGCACACTCATAAGCGTTATCGTGCCGATCACCTGATTGAAGCCTATGTCGCAAAACACGGCAAGGAGCCAGCAAACGGCCTGGCCGACATCCGCGACCCAGAGACCGGCCAAGAAGGCTCCTGGACCGAACCGCGCGCCTTCTCTGGGCTGATGAAGACCTATTTGGGTCCGGTTGACGACCAAGAAGGTCTGCACTACTTGCGCCCAGAAACTGCGCAGGGTATTTTCGTGAACTTCAACAATGTGGTCACCACAGCGCGCAAGAAGCCGCCTTTTGGTATTGGTCAGATTGGTAAAGCATTCCGGAACGAGATTACCCCCGGTAACTTTATTTTCCGCACCCGCGAATTCGAGCAGATGGAGATTGAGTTCTTCACTCCACCAAGCGAAGCGGTCGACTGGTTTGATCACTGGGTCGAGGCTTGCTGGAATTGGTTCGTTGACCTGGGTATCAATCCAGACAATATGCGTCGCTTTGATGTTCCCGATGGAGATCGGGCACACTACTCGGCGCGCACAATCGACGTAGAATACAAGTTTGGGTTCCAGGGTAATGACTGGGGCGAGCTCATGGGAATCGCGAATCGTACCGATTACGACCTCTCAAGCCATAGCACCGCATCCGGTAAAGCCCTCGAATACTACGATCAGGCCAGCGAATCACGCTACACCCCGTACGTTATTGAACCATCTTTCGGTCTCGGTCGTTCGATGATGGCGTTCCTGGTTGACGCCTATGACGAAGAAGAAGTGCCGAATGCCAAGGGTGGCGTGGATGTTCGCACCGTGCTTCGCCTTGACCCACGCATCGCGCCGGTCAAGGTAGCAGTTCTGCCGTTGTCACGGAATGAGCAGCTTTCCCCACTAGCAAAAGAGATTGCTCAGACCCTGCGCAAGCGTTGGAATGTGGAATTTGATGATGCCGGTGCTATTGGCCGTCGTTACCGTCGTCAAGACGAAATTGGCACCCCATATTGCGTGACTGTCGACTTTGATTCTCTTGAGGATAATGCGGTCACTGTTCGTGATCGGGATAGCATGCAGCAACGTCGTATCTCGATTGATGAGCTCGAAAAAACTCTTGCACTCGAGCTTTTCTCAATCTAAACTTTTCAAAACTTCACGACAAAACCCTAGGAGAACTATCATGAGCACCGAAAACAACACTGTGACCGAGAATGCTACAGCTGTGAAAGAGGCCGAGGTTCAGATTATCAATCTCTTGAATCCAGTCGCCGAAAACGCAGAAACTGAGGGTGGTTGCTGTGGCGGTTCCTGCCACGCATAATCCCGTGTTGACGAGACCGGCGAGTACAGCTCTCAGTCTCGGCAAGCTTGAGCTCTCGGTGCCGGTTGTTTTGGCACCGATGGCTGGAATTACGAATACCGCTTTTCGCCGGCTTTGCCGCGAATACGGCGGCGGTCT
>JBARYA010000226.1:0-7624 GCA_049647625.1 Microbacteriaceae bacterium | reverse complement strand
GCCCTGACCCTGCTCTTCAGCGGGGTAACCATCGTGAGCATTATGGTAGCCAGCAAATACGATGTTGCGCTCTTCTTCGGAATTGTCCTGGGCTCTTGGTTGCTCAAACTGGTTATTTTTGTGGTTGTTCTGGCACTGGTTCGCGATCAGCCGTTTATTAATAATCTGGCACTCTTTATTGCACTGGTGGTTGCGATTGTCGCAAACCTGTCGATTGATAGCTATGTTGCCCTCAAATCACGTATGCCATATGTGAATGTTCCTGACCCGATAGAAAAGGACAGTTCTGCGGATAATTCCGGCGAATAATCTGTCGAAGATAAAGTTCTGTCTCAGTTATGAACTGAAGAAAAATCTTGATAGGCTTAGCGAGGTCGGTTTATTGAGAGATCATCTGTGTGCAATCGGTCATAACTGTTCATCGATGCGAACCACCATTTTCGCGCCCTGATTCAGGAGAATAAGCTGTTAGATCTACTTAGAGCAATGCCCGGTGCTTTCGCCACCGAAGGCGAAGGATTCCATTCACCCACTTTGGGGGAGTTCCTCGGTCTGGGGTCTATTTTCCATGCTGATGGACCGCTCGGTTTCCTGAGCTTCCTGGTCGGGACCCCCTTCGATATGGACCGTATTGTTATGGTCCGTATTTTTGCGGTAACCGTACTGATCGTCCTCTTCTACTTCGGACTCCGTCGCACCGCCCGCATCCCGGGCAAGCTGCAGAGCCTGGTTGAGCTGGGAATGGGCTTCGTTAAGGTGCAGATTGCGGATGCTATCCTCGGTGAGCGCATCGGACGCAAGTATCTGCCACTGCTGAGCGCAATGTTCTTCGGTATCACCTTTATGAACATCACCGGCGTTATCCCGTTCTTGAACATCGCCGGAACTTCGCTATATGGCATGCCTCTGGTTATGGCACTGTTCACCTATATTGGTTTCGTTTGGGCTGGTATCCGCGAGGTCGGCGGGCTCAAATTCCTCAAGGCTCAGCTCTTCCCATCTGGGGTTCCGGTAGCAATGTATATTCTGCTCACCCCAATTGAGTTCATCAATATCTTTATTGTTCGTCCGATCTCGCTCTCTTTGCGTCTTTTGTTGAACATGGTCGTGGGACACATCCTCTTGGTACTGTGCTTCGCCGCAACCCATTTCTTCTTCTTCACCATGTACTCCGAAGGAATGCTGGTGCTGATTGGCGTACCGACACTGCTCTTCGGCTTTATCTTTACCGTCTTCGAACTCGGCGTTGCCGTGCTTCAGGCATATGTTTTTACCCTCTTGACCGCAAGTTACATTCAAACGTCTGTAACTGTCGAACACTAAACCCCTCGTCATTACCACACGGTAATGGCACTATTGGAAGGAAAACGAAGTGGACACCACTCTCCTCGCAGAAGTATCAGGCAACATTGCTGTAATTGGTTACGGCCTCGCAGCGATTGGCCCAGGCATTGGTATCGGTATTGTTGCCGGTAAGACTGTTGAAGCCATGGCTCGCCAGCCAGAAATCTCAGGTAAGCTCCAGGTCACCATGTTCTTGGGTATTGCTTTCACCGAGCTGCTTGCCTTCATCGGCGTTGCAGTCGGCTTCATGTTCTAATTCCTAGAACATTTCAATACAAGTCTAGAAAGCGTTACAGACAAGGCGTATTATGATTTATCTTGCAGCCGCTGAGGAAAATTTCGTTCCAATGGATCTTTTCTTACCTCAGTTTTACGACATCCTCTGGTCAGTTGTGGTGTTCTCGGTACTATTGTTCTTCTTCTGGAAGTTCGCTGTGCCTAAATTCCACCAGATCCTCGACGATCGTTCAGCGGCCATTGAGGGCGGCATTGAAAAAGCTGAAGCCGTACAGGCCGAGGCAGCAGCAGCCCTTGAAGAGTACAATCAAATGCTTGCCGATGCTCGTAGCGAAGCTGCACAGGTTCGTGAGCAGGCTCGTCTTGATGGTGCCAAGATTTTGGCCGATCTCAAGGAGTCCGCAACCGTAGAGTCAGCGCGTATCCTGGCGAATGCTCAGCTTCAGATTGAAGCAGAGCGTCAGGCTGCCCTGGTGAGCCTGCGTGCAGAGGTTGGTACTCTAGCGCTTGACCTCGCCACTGGCGTACTTGGAGAATCACTCAAAGAAGACAAGAAGGCGAACGCGGTTGTCGATCGTTTCTTGGGCGATTTGACCGGTTCCGATGCTAAGGCGGGCAAGTAATCAATGGGTAGCGCGACCAGAACAGCACTCCAGCAGCTGGGGGCACATGCGGAGAATTCCAGCAAAAAGTCAAACCTTGGCCTTGCTGGTGAGCTCTTTGCTGCCCAAAATGCACTGGGTTCTTCTGGCCAGTTGCTCAGCGTTATAGCTGATGCTGCCATCGAACCAGAGCAGAAGAAGGCATTGCTCGACAGCCTTTTCCCAAGCTTTGGTGCCGAAGCAAAAAAGATTCTCTTGGATGCGGCAACAGCAAGCTGGTCACGGAAGCGTGATCTGCTGAGCGGGCTTGAGACCTCTGGGATTCGGATTGCAACCGGAGCTGAGAGCGAGCACGTTGTTGACGAACTCTATGCGCTGCTTGAGTTGGTCTCAACGAATGCCGAACTCGAACTCGCGCTCAATGACAAGTTGGCTGAGCCGGCAACCCGCTCAGCACTGGTAGAACAACTCTTTGCGAAGCAACTTAGCCCAGCAACGCTTGCTATTGTTCAGCAATTGGTCGCTCAACCACGTGGACGCAGATTCACTAAATTGATTCACCAAGCAGCAGAGATTGTTGCAGAACACGGCGGTTTCGAGATTGCCAAAGTCACCGTTGCTAAGGCATTGAGTGCCGAGAAACTTGTCGAAATTGAGAAGGATCTCAGCGAGGATCGCTCGAAGAAAATCAAGGCAATCCAAGTCGTCACCTCCGGAGCCCTCGGTGGCATCCGGGTGCAATTGGGACATGAAGTACTTGATGGCACCATTGCAGCACGATTGCAAGAACTCAGACTTCAGCTGGCCAAGTAGCCCAGCTGAGAATTATTGACCTAAAGATAGAGGACGAAAGAGAAGATAATGGCTGAACTTAAGATTAGCCCGGAGGAAATCCGCGGAGCTCTCAAGGAATTTGCCGAGGGCTACAAGCCCAGCAAGGCGAGCAAGACCGAAATCGGTCATGTGCTTAGCGCTGCTGATGGCATTGCTCACGTTGAAGGCCTTCCCGGAGTTATGGCGAACGAACTCGTGGTCTTCGCTGATGGCACCAAGGGCCTCGCTCTCAACCTCGATGAGAACGAGATCGGTGTTGTTGTTCTCGGTGAATTTGACGGCATTGCTGCCGGACAAGAAGTAACTCGCACCGGCGAAGTTCTTTCCATTCCTGTTGGTGATGGCTACTTGGGCCGCGTTGTCGATCCACTGGGTACCCCTATCGATGGTCTCGGTGCTATTGCTACCGAAGGTCAGCGTGCCCTGGAACTCCAGGCCCCTGGCGTAATGCAGCGTAAGAGTGTGCACGAACCAATGCAGACCGGTATCAAAGCTATTGACGCTATGATTCCTGTTGGCCGTGGTCAGCGTCAGCTCATCATTGGTGACCGCCAGACCGGTAAAACCGCTCTCGCTGTTGACACCATTATCAACCAAAAAGACAATTGGGCTTCAGGCGATGTCAACAAGCAGGTTCGTTGCATCTATGTTGCTATCGGTCAAAAGGGTTCAACCATCGCTGCTGTCCGTGGCGCCCTCGAAGATGCTGGTGCACTCGAATACACCACCATCGTTGCATCTCCTGCCTCTGATCCTGCTGGCTTCAAGTACCTCGCACCATATGCCGGTTCAGCTATCGGCCAGCACTGGATGTACGGTGGCAAGCACGTTTTGATCGTTTTTGATGATCTTTCAAAGCAGGCCGAAGCTTACCGCGCCGTTTCTCTTCTTTTGCGTCGCCCACCGGGACGTGAAGCCTATCCTGGTGATGTGTTCTACCTACACTCCCGTTTGCTGGAGCGTTGTGCCAAGCTTTCAGATGAACTCGGTGCCGGTTCGATGACCGGTCTTCCGATCATTGAGACCAAGGCAAACGACGTTTCTGCCTATATTCCTACCAACGTGATCTCGATTACCGACGGTCAGATCTTCTTGCAGTCTGATCTCTTCAACGCCAACCAGCGTCCAGCTGTTGACGTGGGTATCTCGGTTTCTCGTGTTGGTGGCGACGCTCAGGTGAAGTCGATCAAGAAGGTATCCGGTACCCTGAAGCTTGAATTGGCTCAGTACCGTTCGCTCGAAGCATTCGCCATGTTTGCTTCTGACCTTGATGCAGCTAGCCGTCGCCAGCTCGATCGTGGCGCCCGCCTCACCGAGCTCTTGAAGCAGCCACAGTACACTCCGTATCCGGTTGAAGATCAGGTTGTTTCAATCTGGGCAGGTACCAACGGTTACCTCGATGAGGTTCCTGTTGAAGATGTGCTCAAGTTCGAGGGTGAGTTGCTCGATCATCTCAAGCGCAACACCGGCATTATGACCGAATTGCGTGACACCAACGTGTTGAGCGATGAAACCGTGACCGCGTTGCAGAACGAGATTGCCAAGTTCAAGCAGGAGTTCCAGACCAGCGAGGGCAAGCCACTTGCTTCGGTTGGACGCGAAGAATTTGAAGCTATTGACGAAGAAAACGTAAACCAGGAAAAGATTGTTAAGCGTAAGCGCTAAACACACTGATCAGGTTCACCGAATTCACGAAGGTACGGGAGAGTAATGGGAGCAGGACTTCGGGTTTATACGCAGAAAATTAAATCTGCGCAAACAACCAAGAAGGTCACCAAGGCCATGGAGCTTATTGCTGCGTCACGCATCAATAAGGCTATGGCACGGGTTCGCGCGTCGAGCCCGTATGCTCGGGCAATCACCCGCGCAGTGTCGGCTGTGGCAACCTATTCATCGAATATTAACCACCCATTGCTGACCGAGCCTGAAGTTGTGAAGCGGGCCGCAATTGTGGTCTTCACCTCAGATCGTGGTCTGGCCGGCGCCTTCAACTCACAGATTCTTCGTGAAGCGAGTGAGCTGACCGAATTGCTCAGGAACCAGGGTAAAGAGGTGGTCTACTTTAGTGTGGGCCGTAAGGCTTCTGCCTATTACAACTTCCGTAATATTCCGGTTCAGCAAGAGTGGATCGGTCTCGGCGATACTCCATCATTTGAAGCGGCCGAAGAAATTTCTGCTGCAGTTCTCGAAGCATTCTTGGACGAAGACGGTGTTGACGAGATTCACATTGTTTACAACCTGTTTGTCAGCATGATGACCCAGACTCCACAGGTGGTGCGACTCTTGCCACTCGAGGTCGTTGAGGGCGTCGAAGAGCCTGGCGAAGATGTTGCGCTCCCGCTCTACGATTTTGAGCCGGATGTTGAATCCGTTTTGAATAGCCTGCTGCCAGAATACGTTGAGAGCCGTATCTTCAATGCTCTGCTCCAATCTGCTGCAGCCAAGCACGCTGCTACCCAGAAGGCTATGAAGTCTGCAAGCGATAACGCAGACAAGCTGATCACCAATTACACCCGGCTGCGCAATAACGCCCGCCAGGCCGAAATTACCCAACAGATTACCGAGATTGTCGGCGGCGTTGACGCTCTCGTAGCTAAGAACGAAAAGTAAGTACAAGGAAGAGAAAAATGACTGACGCGCAAGCCACAAAGCCAGCCAAAGCAAAAATCGGTGTTGGTCGGATTACCCGGGTAACCGGTCCGGTCGTTGACATCGAATTCCCACACGATGCCATTCCTGGGATTTACAATGCTTTGACCACTGAGATTACTCTCGGCGGCGTAACCACCACTATTACCCTTGAGGTTGCTCAGCACCTTGGTGACGATGTGATTCGTGCCATTGCTCTGAAGCCTACCGACGGTCTTGTTCGTGGCCAGGATGTCAAAGACACCGGAGCCCCGATTTCGGTTCCAGTTGGCGATATCACCAAGGGTAAGGTTTTCAACGTTACCGGTGATGTTCTCAACGCTGCTCCTGGTGAGACTATTGAGATTACCGAGCGCTGGCCAATTCACCGCAAGCCACCTGCATTCGATCAGCTCGAGTCAAAGACTCAGCTTTTCGAGACCGGTATTAAGTCGATTGACCTTCTGACCCCGTATGTACAGGGTGGAAAGATTGGCCTCTTCGGTGGTGCCGGTGTGGGTAAGACCGTTCTGATTCAGGAAATGATTCAGCGCGTTGCCCAGGATCACGGTGGTGTATCTGTATTCGCCGGTGTTGGTGAGCGTACCCGTGAGGGTAACGACCTTATCCACGAAATGGAAGAAGCCGGAGTGTTCGATAAGACCGCACTGGTCTTCGGACAGATGGATGAGCCTCCTGGAACCCGTTTGCGTGTTGCTCTTTCTGCTCTCACCATGGCAGAGTACTTCCGTGATGTACAGAAGCAGGACGTTCTCCTCTTCATCGATAACATCTTCCGCTTTACCCAGGCCGGTTCAGAAGTGTCGACCCTCTTGGGCCGTATGCCTTCTGCTGTGGGTTACCAGCCAAACTTGGCCGATGAGATGGGTATCCTTCAGGAGCGCATCACCTCGACCCGCGGTCACTCAATTACTTCACTTCAGGCAATTTACGTTCCTGCAGATGACTACACTGACCCAGCCCCAGCGACCACCTTCGCCCACCTCGATGCAACCACCGAGTTGAGCCGCGAGATCGCTTCGAAGGGTCTGTACCCGGCTATTGATCCACTGTCTTCAACCAGCCGTATTATGGATCCTCGTTACCTGGGTGCTGAGCACTACCGTGTTGCGACTTCGGTCAAGCAGATTCTGCAGAAGAACAAGGAACTCCAAGAAATCATCGCGATTCTCGGTATGGACGAACTGGGTGAAGAAGACCGCATTGTGGTTTCTCGCGCACGTCGTATTGAGCAGTTCCTTTCACAGAACACCTATATGGCCAAGAAGTTTACTGGCGTAGAGGGCTCAACCGTTCCGTTGAAGGACACCATCGAGTCATTCGATGCAATCGTCAAGGGCGAGTTCGATCACGTTGCTGTTCAGGCATTCTTCAACGTTGGTCCAATCACCGATGTTGAAGAGAAGTGGGCCCAGATCCAGAAGGAAAATGGCTAAGATGACTCTTCAGGTCAGTATCGTTTCAGCAGAAGCTGAGCTCTTCTCGGGTGAGGCGTTCCAGGTTGTGGCACGCACCACCGAGGGTGAGATCGGTCTGCTTCAGGGGCATGAGCCATTGCTGGGTATTCTCAGCACTGGCGAAGTGCGAGTCACCCTGCTCAATGGTGAAAAAATGATCGTTAATGCTGATGGCGGATTCATCTCCTTCGAGCACAATGTGGTCACCGTTGTTGCCGGAAAAGCACATCTCGTCTCGAACGACTAGCTCTGAGAACCAAACGAATTTATCGCTGCCCAGACTCTTGATGAGCCTGGGCAGCGTTCGTTTATTCGCCCCAAAGTTGGGGCCCAATCGTGAAAGGGGTGGTACTGAAGAATGTCAACATCCTCCTTTGCTCTGATACTGCCTCCTTCCGAATCTAAGTCGAGTGGTGGCGACTTCTCTCCCTTGGATTTGGAGTCTTTGTTCTTGCCGACTCTTCGAACCCTGCGGAAGCAGGCAATTCGTGCCGTGATGTC
>JBARYA010000225.1:0-39367 GCA_049647625.1 Microbacteriaceae bacterium | reverse complement strand
TCAAAGTAAGGATTAAATAAGGACTTGACGACTCTTCTCCCTATTTACTTTTTCAACTTCCGCGTGATTCCGCGGCATTTTGTACCCCCAGTCGGACTCGAACCGACACTGGAACGATTTTAAGTCGTTTGCCTCTGCCATTGGGCTATGGGGGCCGGGTTTGGATGCTTGAAATCAAGCATCCAAAACAGGCAAAACTCTGTGCCTATACTCTCACAACTCGAGAAAGCGACAGACTACTTGCTCGCTGCTGGGGCTTTCTTTGCAGCCGGCTTCTTCTCAGCAGGTGCCGCAACCGCAGCCTCTACCGGCTTTGGCCGTGATGCGAACTCTTCAAATGCAGCCCGAGGGGCCAGACGATCGTTGAGTGAAACAATATCGCGACCGAGGAAGAAGTGTCCAACCCAGCCACCGATAACACGCCACTTACGTTCCCAGAACGGAATCGCCAGGCCGTGGTATCCACGGTGCATCAACCAACCGATAACGCCCTTGATGGCCAACTTGCCATTCTGGTAGACACCGTGACCAACACCCAAGCCAGCAACCGCGCCGATGTTCTTGTGGTAATACTCTTTCGGGCCTTCACCACGAAGAACAGCAACCACGTTCTTGGCAAGCAGCTTGCCCTGACGGACAGCATGCTGAGCGTTCGGCACGCAGAAGCCACCAACGCCGCCGCCGGAAAGATCTGGGGTTGCGGTAGCATCGCCAGCACCCCATGCATCCAGCACAATCTCGCCGGCTTCGGTCTCGACCCGAAGATCAGCACGAAGACGCAGGCGTCCACGTTCCTCAATAGGAAGGTCGGTGCTGCGAAGCATTGGATTTGCCATCACACCGGCAGTCCAGACAATCAGATCAGACTCAAAGGTTTCGCCGGTAGAAAGCTCAATCTTGCCATCGACAGCTGAGGTGAGTTGGGTATTCAGGTGGATTGGAGCGCCACGCTTCTCAAAATTCTTGATAACCCATTCACTGGTCTTCAAAGAAACCTCAGGCATAATGCGGCCCATTGCTTCGATGAGGTGGAACTTGACACTGTCAAAATCGAGTTCAGGATAACGGCGAAGCAGGCTGCTCGCGAGCGAGCGCAACTCACCGTAGAGTTCGATACCGGCAAAGCCGCCACCGACAACAACGAAGGTGAGCAAACGATCGCGCTCTGGGCCAGCTGGAAGCTGTGCAGCCTTGTCGAAGTTGCCCATCATACGATCACGGATTGCAGCAGCCTCTTCAATGTTTTTCAGACCGAAGCAGTTCTCCGCCACCCCAGGAATAGGGAAAGTACGACTCACAGAACCTGCGGTGTAAACCAAAACATCATAGTCAAGCTCCCAAGCCTCACCAATGGCCGGTGCAATGGTTGCCTTCTTGGCCTTGTGGTCGATGCCGGTTACCTTGGCGGTAAGAATCTCGGTTGCCTTCAAATGACGGCGATGAGCCACAACCGAATGGCGTGGTTCGATCGAACCGGCAGCTACCTCAGGCAAGAATGGCTGATAGGTCATATACGGGCGAGGGTCAACAACGGTGACCGAGGCCTCCCCTGACCGTAGCAATTTCTCTAGGCCGCGGGCTGCATAAAGACCGGCGTAGCCACCACCGACAATAAGAATTCTGGTCAAAAAATCATCTCCAATATAAAAAAGAACCTTAACTAATTTACCGCTGTTTGCGCCGTCTTAAGAAATGCAAAGCTCCAAAGACGAGGATTGTGAGCAATAACAGCCCAAATCCGCTAAAAACGAGAAGAGGAATGACCTCATTGCGCAAGTTTGTGGGGTTAAAGAGCTCTTGAAAAAAGTTTGGCTCGGAAATGGCCTCGTACTCTATCGGGCTGAGCACCGGACCCTCGATTGTGCTCGGCACACCCGGTTCCGCTGGTGTAGCTCGACGATGAATCCGAATCCAATCCTCCAGCAGAGCACTCGGTTCGGCGGCCGGTCTGACCGAACTCCGAGTCACCGCAGCCTCAGCATTGACCAGTCCGTTTCCATATATCAACGGATCCCCGACTTTTGTGGCGGTGCTATTTAGCCGAGCAATAATCTCGGCTGCACTCGCATCCGGATGTGCCGAAAGAATTAAAGCGGCGATCCCGGAAACGATCGGAGCAGCCCCGCTGGTTCCCGACCAGAGTGCATAGCCACCGCCAGGGAGCGCCCCAACCAGCTGTTCACTGGGGGCCGAAACGGCAATGGTCACACCCTGGGTCGAGGAATCAAAGCTGGCTTGTTTCGCCTCGTTGACTCCAGCGACGGTCAGTACTCCTGGAATTGTGGCCGGAGCTCCGACCATGGTGGTTCCGGATGCCCGATTACCGGCAGCCGCCACGATTAAAACATCGTGCTCAAATGCGTACCGAAATGCCTCATCCCAGCTCAAAGGCCAATCGGGGCTGTTTCGAGTGAGCGAGAGGTTGATAATATCGGCACCCTGGTCAACGGACCATATGATCGCATCGGCAATCTGTTGGTCCACATTATTACCGAGGCCAAAGCCGACAGAAACCGCCAAAATGCTGACCTCGGGAGCAACCCCAATGAGGCCATTGTCGCCGCCCTCACCGCGACCGCCAAGGATAGAAGCAACCAGGGTTCCGTGCTCTGGGGAGGTACCTACCGGGCCGGAACCGTCAGGCTTCCCCACCCCGGAAAAATCTTTACCACCGATGACCGCATCAACCAGTGTCGGATGCGTTTTATCGACTCCGCTATCAATCACCGCAACCACAACACCGGCACCCTTGGTGGTCTTCCACGCTTCTTGGATACCGTAGCCGGTGAGCCAATATTGGAGCGCTCTGGCTTGATCAGCCTGTGCTGGTGGTGCCGGAGCGAGAAATACCTGCGCCGGAACCATTACCAAGAGCAATGCAGAGAGTGTTATCGCTGCGAGTGAGCGAGAAAAAATCCTGCCATTTGTGCGCGGCAATGCCCGCATTTTTGTGATCTCGCCAGCGTGTTTCATTCGGCTGTTTTCTCTTCAGGAGAAGCCTGCTGAGCTTGAATCCAGCGCTGTACCGAAGCATCGAGGATGCCCTGCACTGCGGGTGGGAGTGCAAGGATAGCCGCATCACCGATCGGGTTCACTCCCGGGCCTGAAGCTAAGGAGTGGCCGACCAGCGCGTGCAAGCACTTGACGCGCTCGGGCATGCCCCCCGCAGAAAAGCCCGCAACTTCAGGCACCTCGGCTATGCTATCCCGCTCAGCTAAGTATCGAAGATGCGCACTGGTGTAGGCGGCTTGAAGCTCAGCATAATCCTCGAGGCGCTGTTGAAGCACGGCCATATAACCGTCGGCCTCAAGACGAGAAACAGCGGCGGTCAGGGTCGGCTCGGTCAAATAGTAGAGCGTTGGGAATGGGGTGCCATCATCAAGCCTGGGTGCCGTGAGTGCAACCGCTGGAGTGCCGGAAGCGAGACGAGCAGCAATAGCCAATACCCCACGAACGGGACGACCGAGCTGGGCGGTCATTTCCCTCAGATCGGACTCGCTTGGAGCTTCAAAACCTAATACGGTCATCTACTTTTTTCCAAAATTTGGTGAAATCAGGGTTTGTGGTGGCGCTTCAGAAAGGCCAGCAATCATCACCGAGGCGGCGAATTGTCCAACCCAGTCAATTTCGGTTTGCTGAATCTGGTCGCTGACCGCATGCTCGGTCTGAGAGTTGCCACTTTCGAGATCGTTAATCACTAGGAAGCTGCTCTCTCCGGGGAGAACATAGTACAAGCGTTCGCGTGCCTGAGCCCGAACATAGCTGGGGTCAGACCAGCGAGCGCGCTCATCGGTGAGGTGATCAACCTCGTCTAGAGCAGAGTTGGTTTGTGCGCGCAATTCAGCCAATTCGCGCTGCTGTTCGAAGAGGGTGTGCAGGCTGGGGGCGATAACCACAACCCCCAGCACTAACACCAACAACACGAGTACCGAGAATCCTGAGAAACGCAGCTGGGCTACGTTATTCGCCGCTGATTTCTTCATGGCGTTCCTCTCAGAATCTCGTGTGTTTGGATGCTCGTTTGAACATCCCGAACAGCTTTGGGCTATTTAGGCTTTGAAGCGAGGGAATGCGCTCAGACCGGCAAAGCTTGCCTGATCGCCCAATTCGTCTTCAATTCTCAATAACTGATTGTACTTAGCGACTCGTTCGCTTCGAGCAGGCGCACCGGTTTTGATCTGACCGGCATTTGTTGCCACCGAAAGATCAGCAATGGTGGTGTCTTCGGTCTCACCGGAACGGTGCGAGATAACAGCGGTGAAGCCGGCTCGCTGGGCCAGTTCAATGGCTTCAAAGGTCTCGGTGAGGGTACCAATTTGATTGACCTTCACCAGGATAGAGTTTCCGGCCTTCTCTGCAATGCCGCGAGCAAGCCGCTTGGTGTTGGTTACGAAAAGATCGTCACCAACCAGCTGCACCTTATCGCCAACATTTGCGGTCAGCTCAGCCCATCCGGCCCAATCATCCTCGTCGAGTGGATCTTCAATTGTTGCCAAAGGATAGTTTGCGAGTAGTTCAGAATAGTAGGCAGACATTTCACTTGAGCTCAGTGCTTTACCCTCAAAATGATACTTACCATCACGATAGAACTCGCTTGAGGCGACATCGAGGCCGAGAGCAATCTCGGTACCAAGTTTGAACCCGGCTTTTTCGATGGATTGCACCAAGAAATCGAGAGCAACGCGGTTGTTGTCGAGGTTTGGCGCGAAACCACCCTCATCGCCCAGGCCTGTTGCCAAGCCCTGAGCCTGCAATTCGCCCTTGAGCACATGATAAATCTCGGTGCCCCAGCGGAGTGCCTCGCGGAAAGAACCAGCGCCGAACGGTACCAGGAAGAACTCCTGAATATCGATGCCATTATCAGCGTGAGCACCACCGTTGATAACGTTCATCTGTGGCACTGGAAGAACGTGCGCATTTGGGCCACCGAGGTAACGGTACAGTGGCAGATTTGCTGAATCTGCAGCGGCACCGGCTACGGCCAGAGAAACACCGAGGATAGCGTTTGCGCCGAGGCGCTGCTTATTTTCGGTGCCATCGAGTTCGATCATAATGCGGTCAACTTCACGCTGATCTGAGGCGTCAACGCCCTGAAGCTCTGGCGCAATCTCGTTCAGTACTGCGTCAACAGCCTTCAGAACGCCCTTGCCACCATAGCGTGCCTTATCACCGTCGCGGAGTTCATACGCTTCAAACGCTCCGGTCGATGCTCCAGACGGTACAGCAGCCCAGCTGGCGGTTCCATCATCGAGCAATACCTCAACCTCGATTGTTGGGTTTCCGCGCGAATCAAGTATTTCGCGAGCTCCGAGAGTCTCGATCTGTGCCATGTTTTCTCCTCATTCTTTAGGGATGTTCGTAACGGTAAAAATACTATTGTTGGCTGTTCTATGGGAACAACCATGCTGTAAAAACAGTGTGTTTGCTGTGTAGTTAGTGTTCCAAGGCTTGGGTGATGACGCTGCCCGAAATCTGTGCGGAATAATCCTCGTCGGCTTTCAGGTTCACGAACTCCGTAAAACCTTCCTGCGCCAGGGCGCTCAGTGCCGTGCTGAGCTTTTTCGGTTTTGCCACGATACGCACACGTGCTCCCTCACGGAGAAGGCTTGCCTTCAAAGCAAAGAGGGTCGCATAGTCTGTGCTCTGCTCGTAGAGCAGGGCAACGTTTCGCTGGGCAGTATCGGTATCTTCACTCAAGATCTCGACAATGCGTTCGAAACCAATAGAGAAACCGGCAGCCGGGACATCACGGTTGAGGAAGCGTCCGATCATGCCATCGTAGCGTCCACCACCGCCCAGAGCGTAACCAAAATCTTGGTGTTCAATTTCAAAGATTTGGCCGGTGTAGTAACCCATGCCACGAACCAGGAACGGATCAAAAACGAGCGGAAGACCAGAGATTCCATCGCCCTCAACGATCTGTGCCAAGCCTTCGCCGGTAGCAAGCAAATCAGCAATGGCCTCTTCCGGCATGCCCTCGGGAAGTGCTTTTCTGATCTGACGTTCCCCGAAGGGGTTGTATTCCATAGTTTGCGGCCGGAAC
Organism: Microbacteriaceae bacterium; assembly: GCA_049647625.1. GTDB lineage: Bacteria > Actinomycetota > Actinomycetes > Actinomycetales > Microbacteriaceae > JBARYA01. Next base: position 33,324 of record JBARYA010000225.1, on the reverse strand, counting down.
ATGAATGCGCGGAATTTCTCTACCGCATCCGGATTAGCACCATTTTCTAAGAGCTCGGCTAGAACGCCGTCGACCCCGAGCTTGTCAAGCTTGTCGATGGTAATCAGTACGCTCGGCTGAAACTGTTCTTCAAAACCAAAACTGCTGAGCATGGCGCTCAGGAGTCTACGATCATTGATACGTACCCGACATCCGCTCACGCCTAAAGAGTTCAGGGTATCGAGGGTGGCCGAAATGAGCTCAATCTCGGCAAGCACACTGGGCTCGCCAATAATGTCGATATCGCATTGTACGAACTGACGGTAGCGGCCCTTCTGCGGGCGCTCAGCACGCCAAACCGGGCCCATTTGCAGCGAGCGAAAGACCTTGGGAAGCACAGCCTGATTGCTGGCGTAGTACCGAGCCAGTGGCACGGTGAGATCAAAACGCAGACCCAAATCGGCAAGAGCGTTGGCGTCTCCCGAACTTGCGGCGGCCTCAAGCTGTTCTGCACTGATTCCCCGTTTCAGCACCGAATAGCTCAGTTTCTCGTTGTCCCCGCCAAGACCGGAATGCAAACGGCCGAATTCTTCAAGCACCGGGGTCTCGATCTCATCAAAACCGTGGGCAAAATAGTTCCGTCGAATCTGGCTAAAAGCGTATTCTCGTAACTTCTTTTCTGCCGGGAGAATATCCCGCATCCCACGTGGAGGAGTAACCTGTTGTGCCATTACTCCAGTCTAGCGGAGCGAAGATAACGCGTTTCTGTAACCTATAACTGAAATACCAGAGCGGCCGAATGTCATCGATTCACTGGAAGTTGCAGTAGTGCCTCTTGCTCCCGACGCAGTCGATCTCTTTCGGCACGCTTCTGCCAGCCAATGGGCGCCAAGAGTCTGCCCAGCCAAGCAGTCAGCACAATTGTCAACAACAGTATGGCGCTTGTGGTCAAAGAATAGCTGATCCGATCAAGATTTTTCGGAATCAGGTTCACCGTCAAGACCAGAAAACAGGCCGCCAAAGCCAGATACGAAATTGCCGGCCGATTGCGCACAGAGAACCAAAGAATTACCATAATCGGTACAGATACCAGTACGAACAGGTCGCTTTCGCTGCCGATTCCGAATATCAACATGAACGCTGGGACCAGCACCCAGAAGGAGGTGAATGTGCGCACCATTCCCCTATTTGGCGCCAGAGCAAAGGCAAAAGCTACCAAGAGAGTTCCCAGTACCATGGGCAGAATCACATACCAACCTCGAGAAAGACCGATACGGAAGAAAAAAATATCGAGTAGCGGTATTCCCACCAATCCGAGCCCAAGCAGCACATATATAGTGGTCATGCGGGCTGAATAGTGTGACCAGCGCAGGGGAATCTGGCTCGTTGGTTCCTGCCAGCGCCTCGGACTAGTCGGTAGCGGTAGATTCTTCTGCAGCAATCATCTGCTCCTTCAACACTCGCAAACGTGACCTCAGTGCCCGTTCGGTATCGAGGCCACGAGACTTCGCCTCAGCAATCAGACTGAAAATCCGCTCTCCCAATTCGCTTTCGTCATTGAAGCTCTCGTCGCTAGCAGGATGGATGTCAATCAATTGCTCTGGATCAGAAATCTTTAGCGCCTTGCCAATCAATTTGTCAGCCAAAAGAAGTGCCGGCATAGCCATGGGCACGCCATCGAGAGCGCTTTCTCGCTCCGGCTTCTCGAGTTGTTTCAGTCGATCCCAATTCGAGAGCACCTCTTCTGAGCTCAGCTCCTCTGAGCCGGAGTCGCCGACAAGCAAATCTCCGGATGCGCTGAACACGTGCGGATGTCGACCAACCATTTTTTCACGGCTACGTTTGGCAACATCCTGAATATTGAACGGTTCCCAGCCTGCAGCATGCATCGAGGTTTCACTGGCCAAATCAGCGTGGAAGAGCACCTGATACAGCACATCGCCAAGCTCTTCAATCAGATCCTCACGATTACCCGACTCGATCGCATCGACCAGCTCAAAGCTTTCCTCAATGAGATAACGCACCAAAGATTCATGGTTCTGCTCGCCATCCCACGGGCAACCACCCGGTCCACGCAGGATGTGCATCACCGCGATCAGGCGATCAAGTTCGCTCGCTTCAGCAGAGTTCTCTGATACCGGCACTTCGGACATCCCTTCACGCTTAAGAGCATTACACCTCTTAAGCTAGCACGCCGGAATGGTTCGGAAAGCTTATCCGAGACGCTCGCGGAGGATCTGCAATTGCTCACGCATTGCTACCGGGAGCTTGTCGCCGAATTTTTCAAAATACTCTTCGGTCATTTCTGCCTCAGCCAACCACGAAGCCTGATCTACCCGGAAAAGTTCCTCAAGCTGAGCATCACTCAATTCGATACCTTCAAGGTTGAGACCGTGTGTTACCGGGAGCTTGCCGATTGCAGAATCAACTGCCTCAGCTTCACCCGCGACACGGCGAGTAATCCACTCGAGAACCCTCGAGTTCTCACCGAAACCTGGCCAGAGGAATTTCCCATTTGTGTCTTTACGGAACCAGTTCACCTGGTAAATCTTTGGAGCCTTATCGCCGAGAATTTTACCCATCTCAACCCAGTGTCCCCAATAATCAGCCATATTGTAACCGGCGAATGGGAGCATCGCGAAAGGATCACGACGAAGTTCACCAACCGGACCCTCAGCGGCAGCAGTCTGCTCCGAAGAGACCGTAGCACCAATGAAAACCCCGTGGTCCCAATCACGACTTTCGACCACGAGCGGGACATTGCTTGCTCGACGACCACCGAAAAGAATTGCATCAATTGGGGAACCGGCAAGGTCGTACCACTCATCAGAGAGGGTCGGCGCGTTGGTGGCTGAAACGGTAAATCGCGAATTTGGATGTGCGGCTACGGTACCGCTCTCTGGAGTCCAGTCATTGCCAAGCCAGTCAATCAGGTGTTCCGGGGCCTCCTTGCTGAGGCCCTCCCACCAGACATCTCCATCATCCGTCAACGCCACATTAGTGAAAATGGTGTTGCTTGCGATGGTTTCCATAGCGACCGGGTTCGTGGCGTAGCTAGTTCCCGGAGCTACGCCAAAGAACCCGGCCTCTGGATTGATTGCATACAACCGGCCATCAGGACCGGGACGCAACCAAGCTATATCGTCACCGATTGTTTCCACTTTCCACCCGGGAAGGGTCGGCTGTAGCATGGCCAAATTGGTCTTGCCACAAGCTGATGGGAAGGCGGCGGTCAGGCGGGTTACCTGACCATTCGGTGCCGTAAGTTTCAAAATGAGCATATGCTCGGCCAACCAGCCCTCATCACGAGCCATAACCGAAGCGATGCGGAGCGCAAAGGCTTTCTTTGAGAGCAAAGCATTCCCGCCGTATCCCGAGCCGTATGACCAGATTTCACGGCTTTCAGGGAATTGGGTGATGTATTTCACATCGTTTGAAGGCCAGGCAATATCTTGGCGATGATTTCCTTCAGCATCAATCAACGGGTAACCCACACTGTGAACCGCTGGTACCCAGAAGCGCTCACCCTGATCAATGAGCTTGAGAGCATCGGTACCAACACGCGCCATCAGATGCATATTCAACAGAACATAGGGCGAATCTGAGATCTCGATACCCAATTGGGAGATCTCCCCGCCGACGGGGCCCATTGAGAACGGGATAACGAACATCGTTCGACCCCGCATGCTGCCATCAAAAAGTTCAAGAAGCTCAGATTTGAGCTCAACCGGATGCCGCCAATTATTGGTTGGGCCAGCATCCTCTTCTTTTTCAGAAGCAATAAAGGTGCGGTCTTCAACCCGAGCAACATCGGTTTCAGATGAGCGAGCCAAGAAACTATTTGGACGCTTCGCAGGGTTCAGACGAATCAGGGTACCGGCTTCGACCATTTCCTCGGTGAATCGTTCCCACTCTGCTGCTGAGCCGTCCGCCCAATAAATCTGTTCCGGTTTCGTCAGCGTTGCTATTTCACGCACCCAGTTGAGAAGATCTTCATTCTTCAACCAAGCTGGCGCGTGAGTGTCACTGAGTAGTTCGGAACTCTTCAAAACGCTAAAACCTTTCGGGAACCGCTATTGTCTTGTTCAAAAGAAAATTCTTTCGATAAAATCTGCTGTGTTTAAGAGATTACTCCTGCCCAAAAGCCTACTTGCACAAAATTGCAGGTTAAAAACCTTCAAACTTTCGATTATCATAAATTTATGACTCTATTGCCGGATTCCTCAACAGAACTCCTCACCCTCGGAAAGCGCATCAGACATTTTCGATTGCAGCACGGCCTCACACTCGAGCAATTTGGCGGCCAAATCGGCATGGTAGCGAGCCAGTTGAGCTTAATTGAGAACGGTAAGCGTGAACCAAAACTGAGCCTTCTTACCAAAATTGCGGAGAGTTTGAAGATAGAACTCAATGATCTTTTGAGCGCGGAAGCTCCTGATGAGCGCAGTGGTATGGAAATTGCTCTTGAGCAAGCGCAACAGAGTAGTATTTTTGCAAAATTGAGTCTGCCGAAAATCCGCTCGATCAAATCAATGCCCGATGAAACCCTCGAAACGATGTTGGGCCTATACCGCGAACTCGAACGCCGCGAGCAAGAAACAATCGCGACTCCGGAGGAAGCACGACGTGCCATGACCGAGCTTCGTCTATCGAGCAGAAAACGCAATAACTTCTATCCCGAGATTGAAGAAATTGCCGAAGAGCTACTGAGTGCTGCTGGACACAATACCCACAGCACCGGTGCGATCACCCACCGGACGGTTGCCCTGATGGCCGAGAACCTGGGTTTCAAATTGATTCACGTAAACGATTTGCCCCGCTCAACCCGCTCAGTAACAGATTTGGCCAATGGTCGGATCTATATTCCACCACAGTCCATTCCCGGTGGTCACGGGCTACGCTCCCTGGCGCTCCAGGCAATCGCTCACCGCGTGCTTGGACACTCCAAACCTGAAAATTATGCCGACTTTTTGCAACAGCGCCTCGAGATTAACTATTTTGCAGCAGCCTGTCTGATGCCTCGAACTGCGGCTGTTCAGATGCTGCAAAAGGCCAAGCAGGAACGCAATATGGCGGTCGAAGATCTTCGTGATGCCTTTGGGGTAACTCATGAGACGGCCGCACACCGCTTTACAAATCTGGCTACCTCTCATCTTGATCTTCAAGTGCACTTTTTACGTGTGGATGATGATGGCGCTTTGTCTAAGGCCTATGAGAATGATGGACTGCGCCTTCCGGTTGATGTGACCGGAGCTATCGAGGGCCAGGTAGTCTGCCGCCGCTGGGCCGCCCGCACCGCCTTTGATCGCACCAACCGCACCTCAGAGTTTTATCAATTTACCGATACACCTGAGGGAACCTTTTGGTGCACCAGCCAGATTGGATCGGGCACAGAGGGTGAGTTCTCAATCAGTTTTGGTGTGCGCTTTGATGATGCTCGCTGGTTCCGTGGCCGTGATACCAAGAACCGATCGACCTCAACCTGCCCGGATGAGAACTGCTGCCGTAAAGCGGACCCGCAATTGCAGAAGTCTTGGTCGGGCAGCGCCTGGCCAAGTGCCCGGGTTCACGCACATATTTTCTCTCCACTGCCGAGTGGTGATTTCCCCGGTGTTGACGATACCGAGGTGTTTGAGTTTCTGGAACGCCACGCGCATGCCGATCAAAGCCAGTAATAGCCTCCATTTGAGCTGATTACTCACAATACGACGCTCGCATCCAGCTGAGTCAAGGATGTGTCGTATCGCACTACTGTGTATTGTGAGGTAGTATCTAGAGCATAGTAATCTGCACTGGATTCTAGTGAGCTCGAAAAGGAAAAACAGTCATGCATATCGCCATATTTCTCGACCAACACCCTGACTCGCTCGGTGGAGCGCAACTTTCGGTCCGCCTCCAGAAGCAGTATCTCGAACGGGCCGGACATCGGGTCACACTGGTCAGCTCCCGTTGGTGGCGTGACTCAAAAGCTTCAACCACCAGCGATGGCCGAGAACGGCAACTCGAGCAAAATATTGAGCTCCCTGCGCTGAGGCTCACCACCGATGGCGAATACGGTTTTGCCCGCTGGGATGCACGCGTACGTAAGCTCCTTCTTCAGAAGTTTGCAGAATTGCCTCCAGTAGATCTGGTCCATGTGCAGGCCGACTACAGTGTGGCAGTCCTTGGGCACTGGTTTGCTGAACAGCAATCAATACCCCTTATCCACACCTTTCACACCTGGCTTGAGGGTGCAATAGAAAGCACCGCGCCATTTCCGAGAATCTTCAGTCAATTTCTCTGCAGCATCCAGTCTCGGCTGTTGAATTTACCCCTCGAAGAGCAGGCCACAAACGCACGAGAATATCTGCGAAATTTCGCAAACCGTGCCAGGATCAACATCACCCCGAGCAAGCATTTTGCCCGTAAACTCCAGCTCTACGGCGTTTGTCAAAGCCCCAGGTCAATCCATACCGGTATTGATGACCAAATTTTGGCCCGGGTGCGAGAAAGAACAGCAGAAGTTCTCAATGCTCACACTTCAAGCCGTATCCCGAAAGTTCTTTGGGTGGGCAGGTTCTCCCAAGAAAAGCGCGTCCTCGAATTTCTACAAGCTATTGCCCTGCTCCAGAGCCCAGCGCATTTCGTGCTGTACGGCGATGGCCAGCTGAAGAAACGCGTTCGCAATCTCATCAAGAAACTCGCCCTCGAAAGAAAAGTGACTCTCATGGGTAAACGGCCACACGAGGAGACGCTGCTCGCGATTGCCTCAGCTGATCTTCTGGTGCAGAGTTCAGCCGGGGTCGAAACTCAGGGAATGACCGCCTATGAAGCTGCCAGCTTCGGCACTCCGCTATTGCTCGTCGATCGCAGAATAGCGAACGAAATTTCAGACGGGCGCGACATCCCGGAGATTACCGTGACACACAATGACAGCATCCTGGAGCTTTCCCGAAAACTCGAGACTTTCCTGAACGATCCTCAAATATTTCTGAGGTCGAAACAGCCCTATCTGGAGCTTGAGCAGAGTGTGCTCAGCGCAGAACTCATCCAGCTCTACACTTCGGTGGTTCCAGCCTATGCGCACTCATTTGAGAGCCTCATGCCCTAAGCAAGCGTGCCGTGGCGCTCCAAGAACTCAAAAACTTCGGTACGATCCACCCCTGGGAAATTCCCTACCGGCAGGCTCGTGAGCAGGCTACTGGGTGTGCGAGTCGTGGGCCAAAAACTTGTCGCCCATCGAGTTTCAAGCTCCTGGGGTGCACGTCGGCAACAGTTCTCGTCGGGACAGGTAGATTTTGATCGGTTGGTCACTTCGCGACCACGGAAATATCCCACCTGATTGAAGGGCACTCCAATCGAGACCGAATACTCCCCCGTCGCAGTGCTCTGAACCCGTGAGGTGCACCAATAGGTTCCGGTGGGAGTATCGGTGTATTGCGCATAGGGATTGAACCGGTCTGGGATATCAAACACCACCCGCGCTGTCCAGTGTCGACAGACCCGCTGGCCCTCGATCGCGCCCATATTGTCGCTCGGAAAGCCAACATTATCGTTCTCATAAGCCTTCGTGATGGTGCCGTCCATATTCACCTTCATAAAATGCACCGGAATGTCGAGATGCTGGGTAGCGAGGTTGGTAAAACGGTGCGCCGCAGTTTCATAGCTCACCGCGAACATATCGCGCAGATCCTCAATAGAAATTTGTTTCGCCGCTTTGGCTTCGTGCAATTTTTCGAGAACATCCGCTTCGGGCATCAGAATTGCCGCCGCCAAATAGTTCGACTCAACTTTCTGCAATAAGAAGTCAGCGTAATTGTTGGGCTCTGAGTGCGAGAGCAGATGGCTGGCAAATGCGTGCAGCAATTCTGTGCGGGGATCACTAAACGACTTCACCCGTTGCGGCAGATAAATGCGACCATTCCGAAGATCGGTAACCGATCGAGTAGAGCTGGGCAGATCATTTACATAGTGCAGATCAAAGCCCAAATACCCGGCAATATCTGAGGTTGTTCTTTGGGTCACCGGACCACCTGAATGCCCCACAGCCCGCAGCAGTTCAGCAGCCTGTGCCTCAAGCTCTTCAAAATAATTGTTGCGGCTGCGCATCAGGGTACGTAACTCGGCATTGGCTCGACGAGCCTCTTCGGGGGTTGCTAATCGCTCATTGCGGAGCCGTTCGATTTCTTGGTACAGACCATAGATTGTTTCAACCGCGTCATCGCTCAGTGCTGGACCAATTTTGAGGTTCGGCAATCCTAAACCCTGAAATACCGGATGATGTTGCACCTTTTGTAATTCAATTTCCATCACCGTACGGCGATCATCACCCTCTGCGCTTAAGAGCTCTTCAACCGTACAACCCAGCGCTTGTGCGATCTCATGCAATTGGCTCACCTTGGGTTCGCGTTTCCCATTTTCAACCATCGAGAGATAGCTTTGTGCCTTGTCTAACTTCTGAGCCAGTTCCTCAAGGGTCATCTTTTTCAAACGACGCATGGCTCGAATCCTGCGACCAAGAGTGAGGGCATCAAGCTCGAGACCTTTCGGATTGTTCGAAAGGTTTAACATCTGCGTTGCTGTGTTGAGGGTCATGAATATATCGTGCCATAGCGAGGAAAGTTCTACAACTGTGAACTTTTGCAAAACTTCACTAGTAATTCTCCTTGAAAAGGGTATTTCTTCACTGAATACTCGGATTACACCAGCATTTCTCATGTTCTTCAAAAACACCAAGAATATGCACACACCGTTTTCTACCGATGGAGATAGCACGATGAACACTCAGCAACAATTCCCCTCCCCCAGGCCTCAGGGGCAAAGCGCCAGCGATCTTGAACTCGAATGGGATGCCAACCCACGCTGGGATGGCATCCGTCGCGATTACACCGCCGAAGAGGTGATCCGCCTTCGTGGTTCTGTGGTCGAAGAAAATACTTTGGCCAGAATAGGCGCCGAGAAGCTTTGGCAGTTGCTGCATACCCAGGAGTGGGTACCCGCACTCGGTGCCTTAACCGGAAACCAGGCAGTACAGCAGGTCAAGGCCGGACTTCAGGCAATCTATCTCTCTGGCTGGCAGGTTGCCGCTGATGCGAACCTTTCCGGGCAGACCTATCCAGATCAGAGTCTCTACCCGGCAAACTCGGTTCCGGCGGTGGTACGTCGCATCAACAATGCGCTGATGCGTGCCGACCAGATCGAGGTCGCCGAGGAAGGTCAGGCCACTCGTGACTGGCTCGCTCCAATTGTTGCCGATGCTGAAGCCGGCTTTGGTGGCCCGCTCAACGCCTACGAGTTGATGCGATCGATGATTCAGGCCGGTGCTGCCGGAGTGCACTGGGAGGATCAACTCGCCAGCGAAAAGAAGTGCGGTCACCTTGGTGGCAAGGTATTGATCCCAACCTCACAGCACATCCGCACCCTCAATGCGGCTCGATTGGCCGCGGATGTTGCTGGAGTTCCAAGCTTGATTATTGCGCGCACCGATGCCCTCGCCGCTGATTTACTCACCAGCGATGTCGATGAACGAGACCGTCAATACACCACCGGCGAGCGCAGCGAAGAAGGATTCTATCGAGTACAGCCAGGTCTGGCTCCGGTAATTACCCGAGGACTTGCCTTTGCCGAATATGCTGACCTGCTCTGGGTTGAAACCGGCGAACCTGATCTTGAACTGGCTCGCACCTTTGCTGAAGCCATTCATGAAAAGTTTCCCGGAAAGATGCTCGCCTACAATTGCTCTCCCTCATTCAACTGGAAACGACACCTCGATGATGCAACCATTGCCAAATTCCAGCGTGAACTTGCCAGTTATGGATATACATTCCAGTTCATCACCCTGGCCGGCTTCCACTCCCTGAACCACTCCATGTTCAACCTGGCCAAGGACTATAAAGAACGCGCCATGAGCGCCTATGTCGAACTCCAAGAAGCTGAATTTGCCTCAGAGATCGACGGATACACCGCAACTCGCCACCAGCGAGAAGTTGGTACCGGATATTTCGATCTGATTTCCACCACCCTCAACCCGCACAGTTCCACCACGGCACTCGCCGGTTCAACCGAATCCGAACAATTTCACTAAGCAACCCACTGCATACACGAAAGGTGATTGCAATGAATACCCCAACAATATCCACAGCAGTAGATACCCTCCCCCTGTGCTCATTGGAGCTTATTGGAGCGGACCACGATAGGTTCAACGAAATTCTCACGGCTGAGTCACTCGTATTTCTGGGTGAGCTGCACGCTCGCTTTGCCACTGGCAGACACGAGATGCTGGCCCTCCGAATGAAAAAACGCGCCCGTTTTAATAACGGTTTGAACCTGAGCTTCTTGAGCGAAACCCAGGACATCCGAAATGATCTGAGCTGGAAGGTGGCCAAGATCGCACCGGGGCTTGAGGACCGCCGTGTGGAAATCACCGGCCCCACCGATCGGAAAATGACCATCAATGCACTCAATTCTGGGGCAAATTGTTGGTTGGCAGATTTCGAGGATGCGACCAGCCCAAGCTGGTTCAACATTATCGATGGGCAGATCAACCTCTATGATGCCATCCGCAACAGGGCTGATTTCACCACGGCCGAGGGTAAAGAGTATCGCCTCAACCCGGGCCCGAAACCCACCATTATCGTGCGGCCCAGAGGGTGGCATCTGGTAGAAAAGCACCTGAACTACACCAGTCGAAACGGCATGACCCTCGCCGCTTCAGCATCCCTGGTTGACTTTGGACTGTACTTTTTTCACAATGCCAGGCAATTGATCGAGAACGGTCAGGGCCCGTATTTTTACCTGCCAAAACTGGAAAGTCATCTGGAAGCCCGCTTGTGGGCAGAAATATTTGCATTCTCCGAAGAGTATTTGGGAATCGAAGCGGGCACCATCAGAGCGACGGTACTGATTGAAACCATTCCGGCTGCTTTTGAAATGGAGGAAATTCTCTATGAGCTCCGCCACTACTCTGCTGGGCTGAATGCGGGCCGTTGGGATTACATCTTCTCGATCATCAAAAACTTCCGTTCCCGCGGGATGGGCTATGTTTTGCCAGACCGAGCTGATATCACCATGACCGTGCCCTTTATGCGTGCCTACACCGAACTCCTGGTGAAAAGCTGCCACAAGCGGGGCGCCCATGCGATGGGCGGGATGAGCGCCTGTATTCCAAACCGTAACGATCCGGCGGTGACCGAGCAAGCATTTGCCCAGGTCCACGCCGATAAGAAACGAGAAGCAAACGATGGCTTCGATGGCACTTGGGTTGCCCATCCGGATCTGATTCCTATCGCCCGCGAAGAGTTTGATGCGGTGCTTGGTGGTCGGGCAAATCAAATCGAACGACAACGGGATGATGTTCAGATTAGTGCGAATGATTTGCTGAATTTTCGCTCTGCCGCCGGTGCCATTACCGATGCCGGAGTGCACGGAAATGTGTCGGTCACGCTGCGCTATCTTGAGGCTTGGCTTCGAGGTTTTGGGGCAGTAGCAATCGATAATTTGATGGAGGATGCGGCGACAGCCGAAATTTCACGTTCACAAATTTGGCAATGGTTGCACAATGATGTTGTGACTCGCGAAGGCACTCATATCACCAGGGAATGGATTGAACGCTTGATGAGTGAAATCCTCAATGAACAACATCGTTCTGCGGAGGATTGCTTTGACGAGGCGGTCGAAATTTTCCGTGAAGTGGCGCTGGGGCAAGATTTCCCGACATTCCTGACTCTGGGGGCTTATGCTCGTCATCTCGTAGCCTAGCTGCGTTTGTGTTCAGGTTCTGGGTGGTTCTTCTGATGAGAACCACCCAGAATTTTTGTTTGTGTGGGAATTTGACAATGATTTGAATGTTATGTTTACATAACATTATGGAATGTTTACCAAACATCCAAAATCTTCCCCAAACTGAAAGACAACAACACCCATGACTGATTTCATCACCACAATCCGCGACTTCGTTGAGGCCACCGAACCCATCTGGCAATGGTTAGCCATTATTGGAATCAGTGCAATTCCCTTCATCGAATCCTATTTTGGTGCAGCCATCGGCGTGCTGGCAGGGGTACCGGTCGTTATCGCAATCTTGGCCGCAATCGTTGGAAACTGGATCTCCATGTTCCTCCTGGTTCTCTTTGGACATAAAATGCACTCACTCAAAAAGCCGAGCGACAAGGAACTCTCTCCGCGCAAAGAAAAATTCAAAAATATGTTCAATAAGTACGGGGTTGCCGGCGTCAGCCTCTTGGGTCAAACCCTCCTCCCAAGCCAAATCACCTCGATGGCTATGGTGAGCTTTGGAGCACCGAAGTGGCGAGTCATCTTCTGGCAAACCATTTCAATTGCCATCTGGGGCACAGCCTTCGGCCTCCTGGCAATGGCTGGTTCGGAACTCATCCTCGGTAGAATCTAAATGAATGCTTCGTAATATTGTTCGGCGGAAACGCACCGAGAACGAGCTCACCCAAAGTGAATTGGGTGAGCTCGTCGGCGTGACCAGGCAAACGATTGCATTCATCGAAAAAGGGGAATACACCCCCTCGGTGGCCCTATCCTTAAGGCTTGCAGAAGCGCTAGGCACCCCAATTGCCGAACTCTTCTGGCTCGAGAAAGACGATCAAACATGAAAAAACTGTTCAGTGCTCGTTCGCCACTCTGGCAAATCAGCATCTATAGCTGTTTCGTTGTCTTTGGCATCCTGATACTGCTCGACAAAGAACAGCCTTCAGTAACTGGAAACTTCAACAGCACGATGCTCATTCTCAGTGCAATTGTTTTTGCGCTGGGAATCACCTACTGTGCCCAGATCTTTCGCTTTAACAAGAAGCACCCCAAAAACATGATTCGCTATTGGGGATTACTCCCGCCTGAGTTCAAAGAAGAGGACGAGGGTATGGCCATGGTCACCGCACGGGCCACACGAAATGTGTATATCTTTCATGCCAGCGCACTACCCATGGCATGCATTGCCTATATTTTCTTTCTGCCGAGCGCGCTCATCACTTTCATCGGTCTGAGCGCCCTGCTCCTAGGACACTTTATTGTCTACTGGGTGAGCATCTGGCCGGCCTGGAGCGAAAAGTAAAAAGCATCGTCACCTGCGCAGATGGCAGGGAAATACACCTGCTATCAAACCGGTACCGAAACCGCTTCTGGCACCAGGGTATTGATAACGGTTTCAACCCAAGCAATGAGCGCTAATTCAGCCTTGGCACCATCACCATAATCTGGCAAGGGAATGAGCACCTGCTGGGTAGCCACAATATAGCGTGCCCCAGAATACAAACGAGCAAGCTTTAATCGACCAGACTCTGGCAAATTGATCTCGGCCAAACGCAATTGGTTCCCGCCCAGGGTGATTACCTCACTCAAACCGCGAGACTCCGCAAGCTGGCGTAAAGCGGCCAACTTGAACAGATTCGTCACCTGTTCTGGGAACTCTCCATAACGGTCAACCAGCTCGGTAGCGACCTCGTCCAAACTCTCCGGATGCTCTGATGCTGCCGCTGTTGAGAGCTTCTGATACGCTTCGAGCCGCAACCGCTCACTCCCCAAATAGGACTCTGGTAGGAAGGCTCGAACCGGCAACTCGATTCGTATCTCTTTAGATTCCGCAACCGGCTCACCCTTGAATACACCGACCGCTTCACTGATCATCCGCAAGTAGAGATCGAAGCCGACCCCAGCAATATGTCCGGATTGTTCCGCGCCGAGCAAATCGCCTGCACCGCGCAGCTCAAGGTCCTTCATAGCAACCTGCATACCGGCACCCAGCTCATTATTGGCTGCAATGGTTGCCAAGCGATCATAGGCCACCTCGCTCAGGGTCTTGCCCTGGTCATACAAGAAGTAGGCGTAGGCCCGCTCACGACTGCGCCCAACACGACCGCGAATCTGGTGCAATTGGCTGAGACCGTACTTGTCGGCCTCATCAATAATCAGGGTATTTGCGTTCGGGATATCGATACCGGTTTCGATAATGGTGGTACACACCAGCACATCAAACTTGTTCTCCCAGAAGTCCACAATCACCTGCTCCAGAGCGCCCTCCGACAGCTTGCCATGAGCAATAGCAATGCGCGCTTCTGGCACCAGTTCTGCAAGCTCAGCTGCAACCCGGTTAATGGAGCTGACCCGGTTGTGCAAGAAGAATACCTGGCCCTCTCGCAAGAGCTCACGCCGAATCGCTGCGGCAATCTGGCCGGGGTTTCGAGGTCCGACGAAGGTCAGAATCGGATGCCTATCCTCGGGTGCGGTATTGAGGGTCGACATTTCACGGATCCCGGTGATCGCCATCTCGAGAGTACGGGGAATCGGGGTCGCGCTCATTGAGAGCAGATCTACATTGGTCTTCAGCGCCTTGAGAGCCTCTTTATGGTCGACACCAAAACGCTGCTCTTCATCGATAATGAGGAGTCCTAGATCTTTAAACTTCACCTTGTTCCCAAGGATACGATGCGTACCAATAACCACATCAACAGTGCCATCGCTCAGACCCTGGTAGGTGGCCTCGGATTCTTTGGCAGTTTGAAAACGGCTGAGTGGACGGACATTCACCGGGAAACCGGCAAAACGTTCCTGGAAGGTCTCAAAGTGTTGGCGTACCAGAAGCGTCGTCGGCACCAGCAGCGCAACCTGTTTCCCATCCTGAACCGCCTTAAAGGCTGCCCGAACAGCAATCTCAGTCTTGCCATAGCCAACATCGCCAAGAACCAAGCGGTCCATCGGGGTCTCGCGCTCCATATCGGCTTTGACCTCCTCGATGGCACTCATCTGGTCAACAGTCTCAAGATAGTTGAATGCGTCTTCCATCTCGGACTGCCAAGGGGTGTCCTTCGAGAAGGCGTGACCACGGCTGGAAAGTCTGGCCGAATAGAGCTTCACCAGGTCGACAGCAAGCTCACGAACCGCCTTACGGGCTCGGCTCTTCGCTGCGGCCCAATCGCTACCACCGAGTTTGCTGAGGGCAGGGGCCTCGCCACCAACATAGCGGGAGAGCAGATCGAGCTGGTCTGTGGGTACGTACAATTTATCTGCCGGAGAACCACGCTTCGAGGCTGCATATTCCAGAACCAAATATTCGCGATCGCTCAATTGTGGATTTCGTCCACCAATTTTGACCTTGCGTTTGGTGAGTTCGATAAAACGCCCCACTCCGTGAGTGTTGTGAACGACGTAGTCCCCAGCCTTCAATTGCAAAGGATCGACCCGGTTCTTGCCCCGTTGTCCGACCTTGCGCTCGCGCTGGGCATAACTGCTCGTTCGGCCAAAAAGATCGGCTTCGGTGAGCAAAACGAGTTTGCTTTCTGGGAGTTCGAACCCCTGCTCAAGCTCTGCGCGAAGCAAATATACACCGGGTGCGGCTAGGCGTTCTGGAAGGCGCTCCACCAACTCGGACGGAATATTTCTCTCGCTGAGGAGTTGCTGGGTGCGCTCAAGCATCCCAAGACTACCGCCGGTAATCAGTACCGTTTCGGATGCTTTCAGACGTTCCGCGATATATTCGAAACCGCCCTCTGCCGTGCCCCTGAAATTTGGCAACGGTTTTCCGAGTGAGTTAACCGTCTCAATCTGCTGATCTTCGAATCCTTCCGGCATGACCCGAAAATCGCGAAGATTCCACCACGCAGAGAAACCGCCCTGTGCAAGCTCCCCAAGACTGAGGAACGCTTTCGCGCTGGGAGGAAGCGGCGCCTTCGTTTCCTCGGTATCGGCGATGCGGTCCCAGGCGGCAGTATAAAATTCCTGATCGGTATCGGAGAGACTTTGTATTCTGGCAGCAACTTTTTCAGGCTCCACAACTACCAGGGTGGCATCCTTCCCCAGCACAGTGCTGAAGGGGCGCAATTCAACACCAAGGAGGCCGGCAAGGCTTTCGAAACCATCGGCTGCGATACCGTTCGATACCTTTTCGAGCAGATCAGCCATTGCCGGATAGCCGCTAATCAGGCTTTTCGCCGTGGCCTGAACGGCGGGATTGAGCAAGATCTCACGAGCCGGAAAAACTAAAATTTCACCTTGTTCCTCGGGCAAGGAACGCTGATCGGCGACATTAAAATACTTGAGAGAATCAATCTCGGCACCAAAAAAATCGACCCGAACCGGCCGGTCCTCGGTGACCGCGAAAATATCAAGAATGCCCCCTCGTACCGCTATCTCGCCACGCCTTGAGACCAGGTCAACTCGTGAATAGCCAAACTCCACCAGCTGTTCAACCAGACTCTGTAGTTCGTAATCGGTGTTTCCAAGTGCCAAGCGCAAAGGCTCGGTTTCTCCAAGAAAAGAACCAATCTGCTGCAAGACAGCCCGAGCCGGAGCCAGTACAAAGAAATTACCCTGTGGATTTTTCTGCCACTGCTTCAGACGGTAGATCAGTTCATAGCGCGAACCAACGGTTTCAGAACTTGGACTTTGACGCTCGTGAGGCAGGGTCTCCCAGGCCGGAAATTGGGCGATTTGCGCATCCGGATTCAACGATTCTAGGGCTAATTGCACCCGATCGAGTTCACGGCTGGTCGATACTACGAGCACCGTGAGCTTCGGTGCGGATGAGATGTTGACCAGAGCAGAGAGCAGCGGCATCCGCAAGCCCTGTGTCACCACTAAATCAAGCGGCTCAGCATTCTCTGCAAGTAAAGGCCGATAGCGGGTTGACAGGTCATGAAGAAGGACAGAAAAGCTCACTGCCTAATTCTACCCACGCTAGTGGTGGCGTTGCTGGGCGTTCAGCAGGCCCTCGCCGATAACATCCTCGGTCATTTCAGCACCAAGATCGATCATGAGCGGCAGTTCACGAAGCTCAGTGGATGCAAAACGAGCCAGCACAAAATCTGCCGGATCTTGCCGGCCAGGTGGGCGCCCAATGCCAAGCCGAAGGCGCACAAAGTCGGCACCGAGATGGGAGATGATACTGCGCAAGCCGTTATGTCCGGCATGCCCACCGCCGAGCTTGAGCTTGAGCGTGCCGAAAGCCAGATCGAGTTCATCGTGTAAAACAATGAGGTTTTCCGGCTCAATTTTGAAAAATTTGGCGACTCCAGCAACCGAGACTCCGGAAAGATTCATATAGCTCTCCGGTTCAATCAGCACCACATTGTCGCCATTGGCAGCACGGAAACCTCCCACAAGCGCTCCGGCTTTATGGTGTTTCAGGCTGACACTATGCGTATTGGCCAGCTGGTGTAATACCTGCCGGCCAATATTGTGTCGCGTTTGTGCGTAGTTGGACCCGGGATTCCCGAGCCCAACCACACCCCAAGTGTTATTCAGCTGCGGCTTCGCTCTCAGCTGCTGGTGCAGCTTCTTCTGCCTCAACGGTTTCCGTTGCGGCAACGGTTGCAGCGGTGATGTTCAGTACCAAGAGTTCAGGCTCATCAATCAGGGTTGCGCCCTTAGGAAGTGCAATATCCTTTGCCAGGATGTGAGCGCCTTCTTCAAGACCCTCAACACTTACGGTCACTGATTGTGGAATATGAGTTGCCTCAGCCTCAACGCGCAGGGTGTTCAGGTCATGGTTGACCATGGTTCCCGGAGCGGCTTCGCCCTCAACGATGATTGGGATTTCAACGTGAACCTTCTCACCCTTCTTCACGAGAAGAAGGTCGATGTGCTCAATGATCTGTCGAACAGGATCCTTCTGAACATCCTTGACCAGGCCAAGAACATCCTTGCCATCGACAACAATCTCGATAAGAGCGTTTGCCTGACGGAGGATGAGTGACATTTCATGAGCTGGGAGGCTCATATGTGCTGGTTCGGTACCGTGACCGTAAAGAACGGCTGGGATGCGTCCTACTGCACGAAGCTTACGGGCTGCGCCCTTGCCGAAGTTGTCGCGGACGAGCGCCTCGACCTTATTGTCTTGCTTAGCCATGATTTCCTTTATGAGAACGTCAAAATTCTCTTATGTTTGGTGGGTTCTGTGGACCCACGTAATCTATTGTTTTTCAACTCGAACGCACTAGCGTGAGGATAGATCATGAGACCCACCACCGCGTCGATAACGGCAACCCAAGGTTGCCCTCGCCGAAGTTACTCCATGAATTCTAGCTTAAAAGCCTGAATATCAACAATGTCGGCCAAACACTCAGCAATAATTGGAATCTTTTAGACTGTAGCCATGATGGAAGACTGGATAGAACACCGGCGAGGCCCGGACGGTGAACGCCTTGGGTGGATGAATCCTGTGCGTGAGGGCTTCGTCGTTATTGACCTACTGGGGCGGGAACGAACCGATGTCGTTGATTGGAATACTGCTGAAGAATTCCTTGATGATCTTGGTATTGGATACCTTGCCGATATCTACGAGCTCCGTTCTGCAGCGGGAGAATGGGAACGAGTGCGCATCACCGAGGTCAGCACCCAGAGCATCCGGGTCAAATATGATGACGGTGGAGCAGTTGGCGGACCGCAGACATTCTTCAACCTTTCATTCCCAATATCTGATGAACTCCGGGTACATATTCGCCGCGATTGAAGATATCGAGCTGAAGAGATTTCCTGAATGGTAGCACCGTCGAACGATGCAGAATGGGTATGAGAAAATACTCTCTGAGATCTGCCGTCTTGATGAGGAAAGCCGCTTTAGAGTTAGACTAAAAGAGCTCTGAGCCCTACTCTTCTGCCAGATCTTTGGCTATAAATGAAAGTTCACGATGACCTTCAAACTTCTCGTTCCTGACACCATTGTGAAAAATGTTGTTGCTGCTCCCGGCAGCCAAATCGTCTATTACAGCCCAGAGCTGCCGATACCGGTGGAGCATCACGATGCTCAGGGCATCGTTATCTGGGGTGGACGCTTGAAGTGGTTACTCCAAACCGCAAGCGAACTCAAACAACTTCGTTGGGTACAGGGCCTAGCCGCGGGTCCCGATGCGATCCTCAAGGCTGGGTTCGTACCTGAGGCTATTCTGACGAATGGTGTCGGGCTTCATAACTCCCCCGTAACCGAGCATGCACTGGCCCTATTGCTGGCAGCATCCCGGAGCCTGCCCGCTGCAGCTGCCTCCCAAGCAAAAGCCGAGTGGAATCATGCCATTGGCGGATTAGAAGACATCAATGCTCCGAAGCGGCTGAGCAGCATCCGTGGTTCACACATTGTGATTTGGGGTTATGGCTCCATCGCTCGCACCTTGACAGCAGTGCTACAACAACTTGGCGCAACGGTGAGCGGCGTGGCCAGTCGTGCACGCACCGAAGGCGAGGTGAAGGTCGTGGCTACCAACGAAATCGATGGCCTATTGCCGAATACAGATGCCCTGATTATGCTCTTGCCGAGCACGCCTGAAACCGATAATGTGCTCGACCGTCGCAGGATGCAACTCTTGCCGAAGCATGCCTGGGTGATTAATGTCGGTCGTGGGAATTCAATTAATGAAGTTGATTTGGATGCAGCGCTTCGGGCCGGGGACTTCGCCGGTGCCGCAATTGATGTCACCAAAATCGAGCCACTACCTGCGGATTCCCCTTTGTGGAAAACCCCAAACCTCATCATCACCCCGCACGCTGCGGGCGGTCGTCCCGTCGAACCTGAACTCCTCATTCAAGAAAATCTCAAAAAATTGTTGCTGAACCAGCCAATGGAGAATGTCGTCACAAGAAAGTCGTAGTTCGACTACTCCAAGCCAAAGCGCTACAACTATGCTTGGAACTGTAGAAAACCTCAACACAGGAGCAGTCATGGCAGAGCAGGCAAATATCGGGGTCGTTGGATTGGCTGTAATGGGCTCAAACCTTGCCCGAAATTTCGCCAGTCGTGTGGGAAACCGGGTCGCAATCTTCAACCGCACCTGGGAGAAAACCGCAGAACTTGCCGCTGATCATCCTGAGGCAAACTTCATCACAGCCACCGACTATGCCTCCTTTGCAGCTGCTCTCCAAAAACCACGTACCGCAATCATCATGGTCAAGGCAGGTGCCCCAACGGATGCCGTCATTGATGAACTGACAAAAGTTTTTGAACCCGGCGACATTATTGTCGATGGTGGCAATGCTCTCTACACCGACACCATCCGCCGTGAAGCGGCGCTTCGTGCCAAAGGATTCAACTTTGTTGGTGCGGGTATTTCCGGTGGCGAAGAGGGCGCACTCAATGGTCCCAGCATCATGCCCGGTGGAAGTGATGAGGCCTGGAAAACCCTAGAGCCACTGCTCAGCTCAATTGCCGCCATTGCTGAAGGCGAACCCTGTGTTGCCCATCTCGGCACCGATGGTGCTGGCCACTTCGTGAAAATGGTCCACAACGGTATCGAATACTCCGATATGCAGCTCATTGCCGAGGCCTATGACCTGATTCGTCGTGGTACCGGCAAAACCCCGGCAGAAATCGCAGAAATCTTTGCTGAATGGAACAAGGGAGAGCTGGAAAGCTTCCTGATTGAGATCACCGCCGAGGTTCTCCGCCAGGTCGATGCCGAGACTGGCAAACCGCTGGTTGATGTGATTCTGGACCAAGCTGGAGCCAAAGGAACAGGAAACTGGACAGTTGAGGCAGCTCTCGACGGTGGCGTGCCGGTATCCGGCATTGCTGAAGCCGTATTTGCCCGGAGCCTCTCATCAGCCAGGACCAAGCGCGATGCTGCCAAGGGACTCCCTGGAGTTGCCGAAGTTTTGCAGGTCGACGATGCCAATGCCTTCATTGAGGACATCCGTCTGGCTCTCTATGCCTCGAAAATTGTGGCCTACTCTCAAGGTTTTGATATCTTGCGTGCAGGCGCTGCCGAACACAATTGGAACCTCGACCTCGGGGTCGTTGCCAAGATTTGGCGAGCCGGTTGCATTATCCGCGCCCAGTTCCTGAACCGAATTTCAGATGCCTATGCAGCAACCCCGAATCTCGAACTTTTGCTCTCGGCACCATACTTCACCGAAGTTTTCGGACGTGCACAAGATTCGTGGCGTCGCATCGTCGCAGCGGCAACCGTTTCCGGCATCCCATCCCCGGTATTCTCCTCGTCTTTGGCCTACTATGATGGCCTCCGCGCAGATCGCCTCCCCGCAGCACTCATCCAGGGCCAGCGTGATTTCTTTGGCGCACACACTTACCAGCGCGTCGACAAGCCGGGAGTATTCCATACCCTGTGGAGCGCCGACCGCAGCGAAGAACAGCAGAGCTAGCCTCTAGCTTTCAGGCCACAACAATTCAGCTCGCACCTTCCCGTTCAGGAGGATGCGAGCTGAATACGTTTAGGAGAAAACCCTATTTTTCCCGTGACTTCTTGATCGCGTCGAAAACCATGCGCACAATCAGAATCAAAATATAGCAGGCGAAGAGGATTGTCCCGAGCTGGGGATCGGTAATCAAAGCCAGTTGAACCCCAACAAAGCTAAAGATTGCTGCTGTGAGTCCGATAATGAGTGCGGCCTTCAGATCAACATTGTTTCGTTTGGCGTTCCCAAGGGTACCGCTGACACTGGTTGGAAGAATCATCAACAAAGAGGTTCCCTTTGCTACCAGATCGCTGACCCCAAAGAACAGCATCAATACCGGTACCACGACAATACCGCCACCAACACCGATCAGACCTGCCAGGATGCCGGTCACAAAACCGAGGAGAGCCAGTGCCAAAATAATCCAGAGATTCATTTCTAGACCCACTGAGCGGTCTGGCACAGTGAAGAAGAGCTGCACCATAACCGCAACCAAAAACACGATAAATAACCATCGCAAGAAAACGACCGGCAATTTGTGTAGAAGCCAACTACCGATTTGAGCGCCAACTATCGAGCCCGCGGCGATAATACCACCGGCAACCCAGTCAACACCGCCGCTGGGCAGATAGCCGAGTAGGCCGGCAATCGCAGGCGGAATAATTGCAGCCAGGGAGGTTCCGGCGGCTCTGCGCTGATTAAATCCGGCAAAAATCAGCAGTGCGGGCACAATAACCGTGCCGCCGCCAACGCCAAAGAAACCAGACATGAGCCCGGCAACCAGACCAATCAGTAGGTAGGGCAACCAGCTTTCATTGCGTGTTTGCGTTTCGTTCACAATTGGCGCTTAGGCCGCGCCATCAAACATGGAGGTTACTGAGCCATCCTCAAACACCTCGTGAATTGCCTGAGCGATCAATGGTGCAATCGGCAAAACAGTGAGCTTCGGGAAGCGCTTTGATTCTGGGAGCGGCAGGGTATCTGTTACGACAACCTCATCAACTGCATCGGATTGTAAGAGCTCTACCGCTGGATCAGAGAAGATAGCGTGGGTGGCACCGATAATGACCTTGATTGCGCCAGCCTTCTTCAGCGCTTCAGCAGCCTTAACAATAGTTCCGCCAGTGTCAATCATGTCATCGACCAGCAGGCATACGCGTCCCTCGACCTCACCAACAATTTCGTGCACGGTTACCTGGTTCGCAACCTTTGGATCACGACGTTTATGGATGATCGCTAGAGGAGCTCCAAGACGATCGCTCCAAATATCCGCAACCCGGACGCGGCCCATATCCGGTGAAACAATGGTCAATGGGTCACCATTGAGCTTCTCACGGAAATGCTTCATCAGCACCGGCATTGCAAAAAGATGGTCGACCGGCCCATCAAAGAAACCCTGGATTTGGGCAGCGTGCAAATCAACGGACATGATTCGGTCTGCTCCGGCAGTTTTGAAAAGATCAGCAATTAGACGGGCCGAGATTGGCTCGCGTCCGCGACCCTTCTTGTCCTGACGCGCATAAGGGTAATACGGAATAACGACGGTAATGCGTTTTGCAGATGCTCGTTTGAGTGCATCCACCATAATGAGCTGTTCCATGATCCACTCATTAATGGGATTGGTATGGGACTGGATAACAAAGGCATCGCAGCCGCGAACACTCTCATCGAAGCGAGCATAAATTTCACCGCTGGCAAAAGTGCGAAGCTCTGTTGGGAGCAGTTCTGAACCGAGTTCAGTGGCAATATCCTGCGCTAATTGCGGATGCGCTCGGCCAGAAATCAACACTAACCGCTTTTGCCCTGTGGTCTTAATTCCCGACATCGCCGTACTTTCTATTTCTCGCTGTGATGATTATCACGTTCTAATGAAGAATCCTCAGCCGAAGCGCTGTTCGTCTCTGGCACAACGGTGCCGGGACGGTTCTTTTCAACCCACCCAAGAATATTCTTCTGAGCGGCAACGGTCATCCCGAGGGCACCGGATGGAATATCCTTTCGGACAATAGTCCCAGCCGCAGTGTAGACCCCATCACCAATGGTCACCGGGGCAACAAACACATTGTGTGCACCCGTTTTTGTACCGGTACCGACGCTGGTGTGATGCTTCTTTTCGCCATCGTAGTTTGCAAAAATTGTGCCGGCACCAATATTGCTATTGACCCCAATCTCGGCATCGCCAACATAACTCAGATGTGGGACCTTACTGCCAGCGCCAATATGGGCATTCTTAGTTTCGACAAAGGTGCCGATTTTGCCACTCTCGTCGAGGTAGCTCCCCGGACGCAGGTATGCGAATGGCCCGACCGTGGCATTCTTTCCAATAACCGAGAGGGTCGCATCGGTGCGAACCACACTCGCGCCCTCGCCCACTTCGGTATCGCGCAGGGTAGTTTCAGGGCCGATTACTGCTGCAGCCCCCACTGTCGTGGCTCCAAGTAATTGGCTGAAGGGCAAAATCTCAGCATCGGCTTCAATGGTGACTGCCTGATCAATCCAGGTGCTGGTGGGGTCAATAACGGTAACCCCCTCCATCTGCCAGTGTCGGATAATGCGAGCATTGAGCTCTTTTGCCACAGCGGCCAGCTGGGCCCGATCGTTGATACCGGCTGCAAGCCAAGGATCACTCAGTTCAAAAGCCCCAACCAAATTGCCGCTATTACGGATATGGGCCACCGCATCGGTCAAATATTTCTCGGCCTGAGCATTATTGGTATCAATCTCGGCGAGCGCTCGGGTGAGGGCAGAAATATTGGCCACATAAATTCCGGCGTTGATTTCTTGAATGCTGCGCTGCTCATCGTTGGCATCTTTTTCTTCAACAATGGCAAGCAGATTATTCTGATCATCGCGGATAACTCGTCCAAAACCGCGCGGATTTGAAAGCTTGGTGCTCACAATGCTGAGCTCGCACTGGGTTGCCAGATGGTGCTCCAGAAGCTGCTCAAGTGTCTCCGCGTCGAGGAGTGGAACATCTCCAGAGAGGATAACCACCTGGCCGTCAAAGCTCTGCGGGAGGGCTTGGAGTGCGAGTTCAACAGCACGGCCGGTACCCGGAATTTCGTCCTGATCAACAATGAGGGTGTTTGGGAAATGCGCTGTCACGCTCTCGGCAACCTCATCGCGTCCATGTCGCACGACAACGGCAACAAATTCCGGATTCAGGGCATGGGCGGTATTCAACACATGCCCGATCAATGAAATACCGGCAAGTTTGTGCAACATCTTAGGCGTTGCGGATTTCATCCGGGTTCCCTGCCCTGCAGCCAGCACGACCACCGCCAGGCTACTTGTTTGCATCGGGAACTCCTCATGTTCGGAAAAACACTACCGCTCCGCCCCCAGGATTCGAACCTAGACCGAACATCTCCAAAGGATGCCGTGCTGCCATTACACTAGGGCGGACCGCGCGAAAAGCGCTTTAACTAGTTTAGTCAGATTTTGAGGTGCACATTGTTCGAGAAGGCTGAGAGTTGGAATCATTTCGACCATTTCACACCCCAATCCGGCCTACAGCCGAGCAAAGCCCGCCGAGCGCTGCGATAATAGATACATGGCCAAAAATGATGAGGTCGACAGAATTGTTGATGCCTGGGAGCGAGAACATCCCAATGTGGATTTTCGGGCCATGCATGTGCTCTCTCGAGTAGACCGTTTGGCCAAACAACTCGATAATCAACGGAAAGCCGCTTTCGGCGCTACCGGGCTTGAGGTGTGGGAATTTGATGTCCTTTCTGCCCTACGCCGAGCTGGTGTTCCTAATGAATTGAGTGCAAAGAAGCTCATGAGTGAGAATATGGTCTCCTCTGGGGCAATGACCAACCGTATTAATCGGTTAATTGAACGTGGACTGGTCGAGCGCTTTACCGATCCGGCAGACCGCCGAGGCATTCTGGTCAAAATGACCGAACTGGGGCGTGAAAAAGTGGATCGCTCAATCCAATTGCTTATGGTTCGAGAAACAGAACTCTTACACACCTTGAACACCGATGAACGTACTGAGCTCAGTAATTTGCTCAGAAAACTTAGTCTCGACTTCGACTAGCGTAGAGCTATGGCCCATCTTCTCGGCGCGCAGGATATCTCTCTCGCCTACCCCAACCGTGTTCTGCTCGATTCTCTGACCCTTGGCATTTCCGATGGTGACCGAATCGGCGTGGTTGGCAGAAACGGTGATGGAAAATCCACCCTCCTTCAGATTTTGGCCGGGAGCCGAAATCCGGATAGCGGACGGGTCACCATGCGCAGCGGACTTAGCGTTGGCACCCTTTCGCAAACTGATGATTTTGAACCAAACCAAACGGTAGCCCAGGCAATTCTTGGCGATCGTCCGGAATATGAATGGGCGCAAGACTCCCGAATTCGTGATGTTTTGGCTGGGCTAGTGCCTGAGCTCGCCGGTGATGCCCTAGTGAGTGACTTGAGCGGTGGCCAACGGCGCCGCGTTGCCCTTGCCAGGCTCCTCGTTGAAGACAATGAAGTGATCTTCCTCGATGAACCAACCAACCACCTTGACCTAGCCGGAGTGAACTGGCTCGCACAACATCTCAATCGCCGTTGGTCGCGAAACTCTGGTGCGCTCATTGTGGTCACCCACGATCGCTGGTTCTTGGATGAGGTAACCACCCAAACCTGGGAGGTGCACGATGGAATCGTCGATGCCTATGAGGGCGGCTATGCGGCGTATATTTTGCAGCGGGTTGAACGTCAACGCCAATCAAATGTAATGGAAACAAAGCGGCAGAATCTGCTCCGTAAAGAGCTGGCTTGGCTCCGTCGTGGGGCTCCGGCTCGTACCGCTAAACCGAAGTTTCGGATCGATGCCGCCAATGCACTGATTGCGGATATTCCGCCGCTGCGTGACCAGATCGAGCTGAAAAAGCTTTCCACAGCCCGCCAGGGTAAGGATGTGGTGGAGCTGGTTGCTGCCGGCTTCAGCTACCCAGAACGAGAGATTCTGAAAGCCACCGATTGGCTGCTCGGTCCCGGTGATCGTATTGGTCTCCTCGGCCATAACGGTGCCGGAAAATCGACCTTACTCAAGCTGATTTCTGCAGAACTGACCCCCACCATCGGGCGTATTAAGCGCGGCAAGACCCTCAAGCTTGCTGTTCTCTCGCAGCAACTCGATGAGCTCAAGGGCTTTCAAGACAACCGAGTCACCGAAGTGTTGGCGCAATTCAAGACTAGCTACAAGAGCGGCGATAAAGAACTCTCGCCTGCACAGCTCCTTGAAAGCCTCGGTTTTGGCAGCAATCAGCTCTCGAATCGGGTCAAAGACCTGAGTGGTGGGCAGAAACGTCGGCTGCAAATTTTGCTGGTGCTCATGTCTGAACCAAATCTGCTGATTCTGGACGAACCAACGAACGATCTCGACACCGATATGCTGGCCGCACTCGAAGATTTGCTCGATAGCTGGCCCGGTACCCTCATCGTGGTTTCTCACGACCGTTATCTCCTTGAGCGGGTTACCGATGATCAATTTGCGCTGATTGATGGGCGGATGCGCCACCTGCCAAAGGGCGTCGACCAATATCTGCAATTGATTAGCAAAGAAGCATCCACAGGTTCAAAGATTCTCGACGAGACCTCCTCTCCCGAGAACTCCTGGGACTCCGGCGCCGAAGCCGCAGTAAACACGGCCCTGCAAGGCACCCTGGGCGCCCCGGAGGCAAGCCTCGCTAAACCGCTCACACCAAGTCTGGGCGGAGCCGAACGCAGGAATCTCGAAAAAGAAAGTGCGGCGATCACCCGAAAGATTTCGAAACTCGATGAGCTGCTCCAAGTAAAGAAAGTGAGCTTGGCAGCCCACGACCAGGGTGACTATATTGGCCTCAATGCACTTAGCGAGGGCATGGTCGCCATCGAAAGCGAAATTGAGCAACTTGAAGAGCGCTGGCTTGAAATTACCGAAGCCCTCAGCTAGAAACTCATAGAGTATTGAACCACATTCCGAACGCTGCTGAGGCGGAACCGCTGGGCCCAGTGAGGAACAAGAACACGGCCTTTGTGCTCTCTGCGATGGTGTTCTTGGTGGCTCTCAATCTGCGACCTGCGCTCACGGCGGTCGGCCCAATTATTGATCAGATTGGCGCGGAGCTCAGCCTGGGCGAAGGTGCCCTCGGTGTTCTCGGATCTTTACCCTTATTAGCATTCTTTGTCTTCTCACCTTTTGTGCACCGCCTCTCAAAACGGATTGGCACCGACGGTTCAATTATCATTGCGCTGCTTCTGATGGCCTCGGGGATAGTTATTCGCTCATACACCGGCGATATTGGCCTCTGGTTGGGTACCGTCATTATTGGCGCTGCAATAGCCATCGGAAACGTTTTGGTGCCTGTTCTGGTGAAAAAGGACTTTCCCGCCCATATCTCCCGAGCCACATCCGTTTACTCCGCCTGCATTTCCGGGAGCGCAGCCATAGCCTCAGTTCTGGCTGTTCCTATTGCCTCTGCCAGCTCCTGGCGGGATGCCTTAGCCTTTTGGGCAATTCCAGCGGTGCTGGTGGCACTCATATGGATTCCGAAGACCCGCTTTTCCAAGCCCCTCGTTTCCGCTAGAGCGAGCAAGCACGAGCCAAGCACCAATGTCTGGAAACAACCGCTGGCCTGGATGTTGACCATTTTCATGGGCCTTCAAGCGGGAAATTTCTATATTATTGTCAACTGGTTTCCCAGTATTGAGATGGATCGGGGAATTCCGGCTGAACTTACCGGTGTACACATGTTTGTGTACCTCATTGCTGCAATTATTGGCGGCTTATTGCTGCCCCAACTGGTCAATCGTGGAAAAGACCAGGTCATCGCCACGATCGCTGCCAGCGCACCGATGCCAATAGCGGTTGTAGGATTTTTAGCTATCCCTGATTTCACCGTTTTTTGGCTAATTCTTGCCGGCCTGAGTTCCGGTGCATCCCTGGCCATAGCGCTGGCGCTGGTGAGTTTTCGCGGTCGAACAGAGCTCGAAACCACCAAACTTTCCGGAATGGTGCAATCACTGGGCTATCTCCTGGCAGCTGCCGGGCCGGCTATTGCCGGAATGCTGACTGAGGCGAGCCAAAGCTGGACTCTCGCCCTGCTGTTCCTGCTTGGCCTCTCGTTGATACAAATTGTGATTGGTTTTTGGTGTGGCCGAGCACCTCGAGCCGAAACCTTGCCCCAGCTCCCCTAAACCCCTCGCTCGAAGCTTTTCTCTCGGAGTTAGAATGAGGAATTCCGTGCCAGGTCCAGGAACTGAGAGAGGACGAGCTCTTCTCCGCGAGCAGATGACACAATACCGGCCGCCTCTACAGCTTCAGCTGCAGCGGTCGGGGAACCATAGAGCGTGGCGAGAGCCTGACGCAATGTCTTGCGGCGCTGACCAAAGGCTGCATCAATAATCCGAAAGGTTTGCTGACGCATTTCTTCGCTATCTGGTCGCTCATCCGAGGAGAAGCGCACCAAAACCGAATCAACATTCGGAATCGGCCAAAAAATCTGACGGCTGACCTTGCCGGCAATTTCCCAGTGCCCGTACCAGGCTGCCTTGAGACTGGGGGCACCGTAAATCTTCGAGCCGGGACCTGCAGCCAATCGGTAACCGACCTCAGCCTGCACCATGACCAGACCCTTATTGAGGCTCGGAAAATGCTCCAGCAAGTGCAAGAGCACCGGAACCGAGACGTTGTAGGGAAGATTTGCAACCAGGGCTTGGGGCGCTTTTGGCAGCTCTCGAAGTTGCAGAGCATCCTGATGGATCACCGTCAAACGCTCGTGTTCAGTGGCCTCTGGCTGGAACTTCGAGGCCGTCTCAGCGAGACGCTCCGCGAGACGGGAATCGATTTCTACTGCAAGTACCTCGTGTCCTGCCTCAAGAATCCCGAGGGTGAGCGAACCCAAACCGGGGCCGACCTCGAGCACAATATCGCCTGCGACAAGATTAGCTGACTTCACAATCTTCCGAACCGTATTGCCATCGACCACGAAATTCTGTCCGAGTTTCTTGGTCGGGGTGACTCCCATCTCCTCGGCCAATTGGCGGATATCCGCAGCACCAAGCAGCTTAGTCATTGACGGTTACGCCCTCTGACCAGCTGCCATAAAGAAGCTCGCAGTTCGTATTGGTTTGTAGCGCCAACTTCTCTTCACTGACACCCAAAAAGTCGGCAATATAGCGGAAGGTGTGCGGCAAGAGATATGCCGAGTTGTGTCGGCCTCGGAACGGTGCCGGAGTCAAATAGGGAGCATCCGTTTCGAGCACCAAAAGTTCAAGAGGAATAACCTCGAGGGCCTGGCGAAGATTATCGGCATTGCCAAAGGTGACGGTGCCAGCATACGAGAAATAGTATCCACGCCGCACGCACTCTTCGGCAAAATCACGGTCTCCCGAAAAGCAGTGCAGCACAGTGCGCTCAGGGGATCCCACTCGATCGAGAGTTTTGAGCACATCACGATGAGCTTCCCGATCATGAATCTGTAGAGCCAGATTCAGCTGACGCGCCATATCGATATGGGCTTCGAAGGAGGCAAATTGTTGCCGAATCGCCTCATCACCCTCGGTACGGAAAAAGTCGAGACCCGTCTCGCCAATAACCCGAACCCGCGGATGTTCCGCAAGCTCGGCAATCCGGTCGAGATGTTTGGCCAATTGACCACGTTCGGCAACCCGAGGCGCTTCATTGGGATGGATGGCAACCGCGGCCAGTACTCGGGCATCCTTCTCGGCCAAGGCCACCGACCAGGCCGAAGACTCAATATCGGTGCCAATCTGCATCACCCGGGTCACCCCGACCTGTTCGGCATAATCCAATTGCATTTCGACGGTCAAATCATCCGTCACCGCAAGGTTCAGGTGGGTGTGATTATCAATAATCGGAGTCTCGAGAGGCTCCGGCAATACCGGATAATTCTTGCTCAGCTGCCAAGGTCCCTCAGGGAGGTCATCAGCGTTCGCCGGAGGATTATGGCGATTACTCACTCGGCCTGGTTTCCTGAAGAAGCGGCAACGGCGGCTTCTTCCTCAATACGGGGAAAGAGCGAATCGATTTTGTGCACCAGGCTCCCAACGGGTAATTTTGCCCAGGCTTTTGCGTCATCGAGGCGCTCATCTGCAAGCGAACCAATGCTCTGATCAGCACCAAGGCCCGCCCACAATTTTGCTGTGGCAATCGGAATAATTGGCTCGAGCAAAATTGCCAATACCCGGAGGGCCTCAAGCGAGACATTCAGCACAGTGCCAACCCGGGGCAACTGTTCAGCATCCTTAGCAAGCTTCCACGGTTCCTGGATGGTGAGATAGCCGTTCAGCTCATCGACCAGCTCCCAAATCGCTGCCAGAGCCTCGTGAGGCGCATAATTGGTCATTGCCTCATCGGCACGGTCCGCAACGTTTGCAGCCAGGGCAACAATCGCCTGGTCCGTATCGCTGAGCTCAAGGGCGGCAGGAATCTTGCCCTCGAAATAGCGTTCGGTCATGGCAATAACGCGTGAGGCCAAGTTGCCGAAACCGTTAGCGAGTTCCGAAGTGTAGCGATTCTGCAGGTCTTCCCAGCTGAATGAGCCGTCCTGTCCAAAGCTGATTGCCCGCATGAAATAGTAGCGGAACGCATCAGAACCGAAGGTGTCGGTGATCTGCGCCGGAGCAATACCGGTCAGCTTTGACTTGCTCATCTTTTCGCCACCGACGAGGAGCCAGCCGTGGCCGAATACCTTGTGCGGGGTTGGCAGACCGGCAGCCATCAACATCGCCGGCCAGATAACCGCATGGAAACGCAGAATATCTTTTCCGACCAGATGGACACCGGGCCAGAGGCTCTCGAACTTTTCTTCGTCCTCACCGAAACCAATGGCGGTAATGTAGTTCAGCAACGCTTCGAACCAGACATAGACAACGTGGCTATCATCCCAAGGAATCTTAATACCCCAGTCGAAACTGGAACGTGAGATAGAAAGGTCTTCGAGACCTCCCTTGACGAAAGCGAGCACTTCATTGCGAGCCGACTCAGGCTGAATAAAGTCGGGATTCGCTTCGTAGAAGTCAAGAAGCTGCTGGGTAAAATCGCTCATTCTAAAGAAATAGTTGCGCTCTTCAAGGAGTTCAACCGGCTTGGAATGGATGCTGCAAACCATGACACCGTTATCGTCAATCAGTTCGCGCTCAAGCTTGTACTCTTCGCAACCGACACAGTAGTAGCCGGCAAACTCACCAGTGTAGACGTGCCCATTTTCTTTCAGGAGCTCAAGGAACTTGGCCACATTCTTTTCATGGCGCTCTTCAGTGGTGCGAATAAAATCGTCATTGCTGATGTTTACCGTCTCTAAGAGCGGCAACCAGGCAGTCTCAACCAGCTTGTCAGCCCAGGCCTTCGGCTCATATCCGTTTGCGGTTGCGGTGCGCAGAATCTTCTGGCCGTGTTCGTCAGTCCCGGTCAAGAGCCAGGTCTTGTCTCCGCGAAGACGATGCCAACGGGCAAGAAAATCCGCAGCAACTTCGGTGTAGGCGTGGCCGATATGCGGCACATCATTCACATAGAAAATTGGCGTGGTGATATAGAAGGGTTTCCCAGTAGGCATAACACCTATCCTAATTATTTATTCGCTCGGGTGCTTGACGCCAGTTCCCAGCCGGTCTGAGCGGCCTGAGCTTCTGGCAGCAAGAGCGCCTTGATAAAGCTCCCGTTTCGAGAGTCCGGTAAGTTCCGCAACCTGTTCTGCAGCCTGCTTGAGGCCGGTTCCGGATGCGGCGAGCGCGACCACCTCGGACACCCCGTCGGCCAGGGTCGAAGTCTTTGGCGCGCTACCTGCAACCACCAGGCATATCTCGCCTCGCCAGGCACGTTCGAGCGCTACCAGTTCTGAGAGCGATCCCCGAACGACTTCTTCAAACATTTTGGTGAGCTCGCGGGCGACCGCAACTTGGCGGTCCGCACCAAAAACTTTCACCATGGTGGCGAGTGTTTCGTTCAACCGCTGTGCCGATTCAAAAAAGATCAGGGTCTGGCTATCTCCCGCACGCTGACGCAGGGTGTTTTCAAGTTCCTGCTTTTTACGGGGTAAGAATCCTTCAAAACTGAAGCGATCAGTAGCGAGCCCGGAGAGCGCCAATGCGGTCACCGGTGCGGATGGCCCCGGAAGTACAGTGAGCGGCACATTCGCCGCGATTGCAGCCCGAACAACGGCATAGCCGGGGTCTGAGACGGTGGGCATACCTGCATCCGAAAGCAAGAGAACATCCTCGCTCAATGCAAGTTCAGCCAGAGACTCTGCCTTCTCTTTCTCGTTATGGTCATGGACCGCAATCAGCTTTGGGCGGTTCTCAATCTTCAAGCCATCCAAAAGTCGGGCGGCCACCCGGGTATCCTCACAGGCAATGGTGTTGACACTTTTGAGGGTCTCGATGAGCCGCAATGTCGCATCGCCCAGGTTTCCAATCGGAGTGGCGGCAAGTATCAACATGCCTCTAGTCTGGCACAGCTGCACTTTCGTTCGCTGATTTCACTCCTGTGAGCTAACTGACTACTGGCTCGCGCCCCAGGGATTAAGTATTGGCACCGGCAACCCCTCAAAGTCGCGAACATTTCGAGTTACCAGTGTGAAACCGTGGGCCAAAGCAGTCGCTGCAATCTGCACATCCCGATCTGGCCGAGTCCGGCCCTGGTGTAATTGTGCAGCGACACGAGTGACACCTAAATCCAAGGCAAGTATTCTTCCTTCGAAGCCCTTCAACACAGCACTCTCAAACCACTGCCGCAATAATTTTCCTTGGGTCGAATCAGAGCGTTCTTTGCTCAAAACACCGAGTTCGATTTCGAGGATTGTCACAACACTGAGCCACATCTCGTCAAGGTCTTCTTGCTCCGCCCAAGAGGCAACGGCAATATCGATCGTTCGTGGGTTTTTTCGCAATTCGCTCACAACATTAGTGTCAAGAAGGAGGCTCATAGCTCGTTGACTCTCAACTGTCGATCTAAACGAATCGGCTCGAACTCAATCTCTTCGTCCATTTGCAACACCTCGAGCACTTTTCGAGAGTTCAACAGCTTGCGGTATTGCTGGATGCTCATGAGCACATGGGTTGGCTTACCTCGGTCGGTGATTACTACCGGTACTTGATCTGCGGCACGCTTCACTGCAGCGGTGTCCTGGTTGAACTCTCGTGCCGAAACCGTCTGCGCTACGCTCACATTCATATCCTTCACTTTCATGCGTACCATCCTGATAGCCACAGGATATCCTATTTGTAGCAATG
>JBARYA010000224.1:0-1870 GCA_049647625.1 Microbacteriaceae bacterium | reverse complement strand
GGACTATTCCGATTAGGAGCTCATAGAGCAATCGCGAAACGGTAGTGGAGAATCCTATGCAGAACTCTGGCGTCGTCACAAGTCAGCAGGGTTGCGTGTGGCCAGAGCCATTGCCGGTGATCGAGTCGACCCTGAAGATCTTCTCAGCGATGCCTTCACCGAAATATTGCGGACACTCCGCTCCGGAAAGGGTCCCACAGACTCATTCCGCCCATATCTCTACACGGTTATTAAGAATTTGAGCATAGCTCAGACAAGCCCGGTAGATAATGTGGACCCCGTTGAGTTCTCAGAAATTGCAGCAGTCGAACAGTCAGATCCGCTCGTTGCTGCGCTCGAACAGTCGATTACCGGTAAGGCTTTTGCCGCACTGCCAGAGCGCTGGCAGGCCGCGCTCTGGTACGCAGAAGTTGAAGGAATGAAACCCCAAGAGATAGCTCCACTACTCGGACTGAAAGCAAATGCCGTATCGGCATTGGTCTTTCGGGCCCGTGAGGGGCTTCGCCAGGCCTGGTTTAAGGCGAGCTACGGTGGTTCTACACTGCCTCAAGCCTGTGCTGAGGCGGTTTCTCTCATTGAATTGCGTTCACGCAAGAAATTGAATGCCCAAAGGACGAGCGTTCTAGAAAGCCATTTGGAATATTGCACACATTGCCAATTTGTTGCCGATGAAAGCGAAGATGCCAAACATCGTCTCGGCGCTCTTCTGCTTCCATTACTGGTCGGAACCGGAGCTGCTTCACAACTTATTTTTCCAATGTCGACGTTTTCGGCAAGTGCTGCGGGTTCCGGCGTTTTCGCGAATGGAAACGCCCCGAAGGTTTCCAAACAGGCAACGAAGGTTGCCGCTATCGCCGCCGTCGTTGCCCTAGCCGTAGCTGGCGCTGCTATTGCTGTACCAATGGTCATCGATGCGATGAGTCCAGCACCAACTCCGACAGTTCAGCCACCGATTACGCCACCAAAAACCACACCGCCGGCTCCCACGCCAAGCGAGACCCCGGAACCCGAAGAGCCGACAACGGAAGTTGTCGAGGAGGCGCCAGTTATCAAAGACAAAGCCCCATCAAGGCCCCGTCCGAAACCGCCAGTAATCACCACACCTCCCGTTGTAGTGCCCGATACGGAAGCTCCACTCCCACCAACATTTTTGGTTGAGGAAGACCCACTGACCACACGCGTCATGATGCGAGGCAATGGCGAGCCGGGTGCCCAGATTGAGGTTCGAACGATTAATGGTGGCATCGTGCTGGGTAGGGCCACCGTTCTTGCGGATGGGACTTGGGTTACTGAAGAGACCCTTCGCGGCGCTGATCCGGTGAACCTAGCTTTCGAAATTGTTCAAATTGATGCTGCAGGAAATGAATCTGCGCCAGCTGCCGAAGACCCGGTGAACGGCAATATCCTGAACCACAGAGGTTACGTGCTGACTCACAATATTGACATCGGGGCACAAACAATCACTTTTGAAGTCACCGGCTGGATTGGGTCGAAGATGTTGATCACCAAGGTTGGAAACCCAGGGCCGGGGCACACCGTTTTGAGCAGTTCTGAGCCCATCCCGGAAAGCGGAACGCTGAGCCTTACCGTGCCATTTAGTGCGATAGGTGCAAACGGTCTCATAGAGTTTTTTGCCTCATATGACGGTCTTCCTATCTGGGTTGGTCCGGGACCGGCATATCCGGTGACCATTCCATAGTCTTCAACCGGGCATAAGATAGACACAGCGCTCTTTTTGCGCCAGCTGAAGAGAATAGTGGAATACGAGTGTTGGCAGAAGGCGTTCGCCCGCAGAGCCCGGGATTGATCTGGCTACAGTTCTTTGGCATTGCACTCATCTGGGGTTCAGGTTTCCTTTTTCTCAAGATTC
>JBARYA010000223.1:0-8454 GCA_049647625.1 Microbacteriaceae bacterium | reverse complement strand
ACAGCCCTTCAACATTTAAGCCTGTGGTTTGAAGATTCTAGTCTTCTTCACCGGTCAGGAGCAGTGCGGTTGGCACACCCTTGTCGATGAGCAGCTTGTCACCGGCATAGAGGTATCCGTCTGGACGGCGGAGGTCCTTTACGATATCCCAGTGCAATGAAGATTCATTGATGCCAAGGCAGATAGGGTAAGCGCGACCGAGAGCAATATGAGCGGTTCCGAGGATCTTCTCATCAAAGAGCAGGTCGCCGGTCATGGTCTGGATATTGCCATTCATGCCGATTGCAACTTCACCAATGCGCTTGGCGCCCTCATCGGTGTTGACCAGCTTCTGAACCAGTTCCTGGCCCTCATCGGCCGTGACCTTGACCACTGCGCCCTTTTCGAAGTCGAGACGCAGGTTCTTCACCCGTGCTCCGGCAAACCAGAACAGCTCAGGGAAGGTGATATATCCCTCGGTTGAGTCGTCAACCGGTGCACTGGCGATTTCTCCATCAGGGAAGTTGTTGCCACCGGCGAAGGTAATCCACTTGCGGCCGACATGGCTCAGGGTGAGGTCGGTGTCATCGGCAACCATGCGCAATGATCCGGCAGCTTCAACAATCGCAGCCACTTTTTCCCAAGGCTTGCGATCTTCATCCCAATCGGCGATGCAGCCAGAGAAGAACTCGTCAAGAAGGTCGTTTAGGTCTTTGTTAATCAGCGCAGCCCAATCTGGAGTTGGGATGCGCACTAGTGCCCAGCGAGTGTTCTCCCAGCGCAGGGTTGAGACAATGCCCTTGCCCTTGCGCTGCAGTGCCAAACGCTCAGGGTCTGACTGCTCTTCAATCGGTGCGGTCATGCCACGGAATGAGACGTGAACATCTGCCCACTTCATTGATGCGGCCTCCATTGGGGCAGCCATGGCGAGGAATTCGTCCGGGGCATGCTCCATTGCAGAGCGGTCGAAACGCTCATCGCTATTGATCACCTGTGGTAGTGCACCGCGGCGATAAACTTCGGCAACGAAGGCATCGACGGCGTCAAATACCGAGTTATCAGTAATGAAAATGCTGACCATATCACCGGCCTGCAATTCGGTACCAACGGCTAATTGATTGGCGAGTTGTGCCCATCTAGGATCCATGAGTGGTGTCTCTTTCATATTGGTTATGGATAATGTCTTTGGTGCTGGAATAGAGCTGCTTGAAATCCTGATGCAGGGGCAAGAGGATTTTTCGGCTATCAAGATTGGGGCGGATGGTGTCACCGGTCTGGCACCAGGCCGCCAGTTCTGAGCGCTCGGTGAAATAGCCGACGGCCAAAGCTGCCAGCATCGCATCGCCGTAGGAGGCGCCAGGGGTATCGGCAATAATCTGCTCTTGATTGAGCAGGTCACTCACCGTTTGGATGAAGATGGTGTTCTTGGTGCCGCCACCAACAGCGCGAATGGTTCTTGGACGCTGCTTGATTTCTTCGTAGCGGCTGAGCGCATCCACAATCGAGTGGGCGACTCCTTCTAAGGCGGCGCGAACAATATCACTGCGCTGGTGGCTGAGAGTTAGTCCGGAGAGCACGCCGCGAGCTTCAGGGTCGTGGTGTGGGGTTCGCTCGCCACTGAAATAGGGGAGCATCAGCAGGTTTTTGGCTCCAATAGGGGACTCTTCAGCCAAGCGCAAGAGTTCGGCGAAGCGTGCCTGTGGGTCATCTGCGCTGCCAATGCCCAGAATATCGGCGATCCAGTGGGTCAGGGTTCCGGCGGTTGAGGTGCCAGCAGAGAGCACATAGCTCTGTTCAAAGACAAAGGGGGATGACCAAAGAATCTTATCGGGCACCGGGGCATCAAACATTTGAATCATGAATGATGATGAGCCGTACATGAGCATCAGGTCACCGGCATCAAGCACTCCCGCGGAGACCGCTTCGGCTGGAGCATCTGAGGCGCCGAAGGTGACCGGGGTGCCAATCGGAAGACCGGTTATTGCCGAAGCTTCAGCTGTGACGGTTCCGGCAATCTCAGTTGACCAACCCATTTTTGGCAGCTGTTCGTGGCGAATGAAATCTTCACATCCGCTGATATCCCAGCCACCGGTTTTGAGGTCGAAGATCGGATGGTACGAACCGGAGGTGGAATAGTCCATGGTGATTGCGCCGGTAAGTTTGGCAATCACATAGCCGTGGCCGCTCAGATAGTAGCGGGTCTTGGCATAGACCTCTGGCTCATTTTCTTTGAGCCACAAGATTTTGGGTCCGGCTGATTGGGTGGTGAGCTGATTGCCGGTGCGGGCAAAGATTTCTTCAACGCCGAGGCGGGCATTCAACTGCTCAATTTGTGGGCCTGAGCGGGTATCAACTCCGTAGAGGATTCCGGGGCGAAGTGGCTTCAAGTTTTCATCGACCGGTAGGGTGCACGGTCCGATAGCGCTGCAGGCTACGGCAGCGATGGTGCCTGTTTGTGCTGCTGGATGTTGGAGGAGCTCTTTCACCGTGTAGACGAAATCGCCCCACCAAACATCATCAGCATCGTGCTCAGCCCATCCCGGATGCGGTGATGACAAACCATGAGGCTTGGCTGAGCGTGCGAGGATCTGACCAAGGCCGTTAACAAGCACGGCCTTGGTTTCAAAGGTTCCAATATCGACACCAATAAAGAGAACCGCTTCGTTCATGATTATCCTCGCGCCTGTTTCCAGGCTCTGTTGGTACTACTTAGAGGGTTTTGCGGTAGTCGTTCGCAGCCTGCACCATTTCGATGACGCGAGCTGGGTCAACTTCGTTCTCGAAGACGCCGTCCTTCTTGAAGAAGGTTCCGATGATTGCACCATCAGCGGCAGCGAGCTGCTCGCCAACGTTGTGTGAGCGGACACCGGTGTTTACGAATACTGGAACATCTCCGGCAGCGCTCTTGACGAGGCTTACAGCCTGAGTGTCAGTTGGAGCACCAGCGGTGAGGCCAGATACGCAGATTGCGTCAGGCTTGGTGGCGAAGACGGTGGTCTGAGCGATTGACTTGAGGTCGCGATCAGCCAGGTACTTTGCTGATTCTGGAACAATGTTGAAGAACAACTTCACATCTTTACCGCCGATGCGGGCACGGTGACGAGCAACTTCACCAACATTGGTGTTCCAGAGGCCGAAGTCACTGGCGTAGACGCCGGTGAAGATTTCGCGAACGAACTTGGCATCGGTTGCGACAGCGAGGTCGATTGATGCGCGACCATCCCAGAGGACGTTAACGCCATAAGGGATTTCGAGGTCGTTCTGGAGTTCACCAATGATACGAGCCATCGCGATTGAGGTGATTGGCTCAGTCTTGGTGAGGTATGGGAGGCTGAATTCGTTTGAAATCAGTACGCCATCAACGCCACCAGCCTGGAGGTGTCCGAGTTCACGCTTGGCGCGCTCAACGATGGTCTTGATGCCGGCAGCTGAGTCATAGCCTGGATCGCCAGGAAGAGCCATCAGGTGCAGCATGGAAATCAGAGGTTTCTGATTCTTGAAAACAGTTGGGAGCCAGTTGCTCATCAGTCATACCTTTCAAAAAGTGTGATTTACTAACAAGATTGTTGTCAATAATAGTTATAAACTAACACATTTTTCCCAATCATGCCGAAAATTTCCGAAAATCTTCATAAAAAGTGAGTGTAAATAACACTTTGACCGCAAAGCGGGGCTTTGCTCTAACAATTTTGCTAGCGAGGTGATGAGGCGTCTCTGT
This sequence comes from Microbacteriaceae bacterium, assembly GCA_049647625.1. Lineage (GTDB taxonomy): Bacteria > Actinomycetota > Actinomycetes > Actinomycetales > Microbacteriaceae > JBARYA01. The sequence goes on along the minus strand of JBARYA010000223.1, from coordinate 4,757 downwards.
GATGATTCTCTGCCCTAGCGAGCGGCATCAGGCAATAAATGAACGGGATAGGCGCTGAGCCCGCCGCGGTGACCCTCAGGGCGGCGCACAACTACCCCTGCCTCTTCGGCGATCAGCGCTCCAGCGGCCCAATCATAGATATAGAGGTCGCTTTCGACATAGGCGTCGAAGGAGCCCTCTGCAAGGAGGCAGAGTGCCAGGGCGGCGGAACCGATGGCGCGGAAGCCATTAAAGTTTTCCATCAATGCGGGGAGGGCAGCAAGCTGTTCCATGCGCAGATCGGCGTCATAGGAAACTCCACTCGCAAGAATCTGGCTTGGGAATTCTGGGTCAGGCCCGTGGAGCTGACGGCGTTGCCCGAACTGCTCGAGCCAAGCACCCTGGCCCGCTGATGCATAATATTCTTTGCCGAGGATGGGAGCATTGACCGCACCGGCCAGCCATCTGCCGCTCGCTATCTCCTGTACGCCAATCGAAGTACCAAAGTGTGGGAGAGACTTTGCAAAGTTGTTGGTGCCATCGAGTGGATCGATGAGCCAGCGATAACGAGGATTGCTCGTATCGCTATCCGGGAATTCCTCGCCGACCAGGAGGTCATTTGGACGCAGTTCACTGAGAAACTCGCGGATAGCTCGTTCGGCTGCGAGATCAACCTCGGTAACTAGATCGCCGAGGCTGCTCTTGGACTGGATAGAGATATCTCTACTGGCGGCGGCTTTCAGGATGTGCGCACCGCAGGCCGCAGCTTGCCGGCAGAGGTTGAGCAGATCAGCAACTTCAGCTTTTGAGGTTGAGCTCTGCTCTGAGTGGTCCGGCACGGTTTCCTCTTTCGCTATTGCAAACTGGCTGATTGCAGTGGTGTTGTTATTTTTTCACAAATGTGTTGCACTTATGAGATAAACTAACATGAATCCAGCATGAAATGCCGTTTATCGTCGTGATACTGCACTAAGGAGGCTCAAAACTATGATTATTTCTGCCCGCGAACGTCGAACAATGATTTCGCAACAGCTCGCCTCCTTGGGTGAAATTGACTTTGCAACACTCGCCGAAGAGTTTGAAGTCTCAGAAATGACGATCCGTCGCGATATCGAGAATCTTGAAGAGCAGGGCCTCCTCCGCAAAGTCATGGGCGGGGCAATCTCCCTCGTGGGCAAAGATAATGAGCCTCCATTCGAGGCTCGGGCGCTCCTTGCATCCGTAGAAAAAGTGCATCTCGCCGAGTTCGTGGTTGGCATGCTTGAGCCGAATGAGACTGTCATTCTCGATGGCGGAAGTACCGTGCTGGCTGTTGCCAAGGCGATTAAGGGCAAGTCACTCGGACTCACCATTGTGACCCCGAGCCTCTTAGCGGCACTCGAACTCGCTGACGAACCGGATACCTCGGTGCTGGTGACCGGTGGCAGAGTCCGCCCTGGCGAGATGACGTTGATTGGTCCGGAGGCTGCAACATCCTTCCTGAACTACAATTGCGACACCTACATTATGGGAGTGGCCGGTATCGATGAAAGTCACGGCGCCTCGGAGTATCACCGTGAAGAAGGCTCGGTTAAGCAGCATGCGGTGCAATCCGCTGATCGTGTGATTGTGGTTGTCGACCGCAGCAAGCTTGGCCAGCGAAAGTTGGTAAATGTTGCTTCATTGCAGCAGATTGATGTGATCGTGACCGATGCAGACAATGACCATCCGGTGCTCCTTGCGGCAAAGAAGCTCGGGGTCGAGGTCTACTGTGTTCCTGAGCCGGTCTCTCTGAACCAGTCAAACGACGCATAAAAATACCCCAGTCTCCTAGGGTATTTTTACGACTTTTACGATCTGGAAGAATTCCAGTCCGGTGCTTCTAGTTCGAAGGCGTACTCGGTATTGCGTTATGGGCTGCGTTCAGCTTTGCCTCAGCGATATCCTTACTCCGTTTGCGCAATTGTACAAAGCCAATCCAGCTCAAAACAATTGAAGGAATTACGAAGAGGATGTAAAGCAGAAACACGAGAGCGGCAACTGAGTAGAAGATTGCGGTAAGTAAAGCCAAAATTGGCGAATTGGTGAAAACGGTAATGATATTGAGAACTGCTGCAGTGATGACCAAGATAAGGTGGGGAGTCATAATCGCGACTGCGATTGCAATTCCTGCCTTCGTCCCTGCACTACCGGTTTGGCTAGAAGAGTTCGCAATATAGGTGGAGAGATATATTGCATAGGCACTACCAAGTACTGCTGCGATGATGAGGAGGATGTTCCACCTCTTGACGGTCGTTGTCATTTTTAACCCCTAAATATACATATGTTTTGAAATAGGGGACTCACACCCCCTTTCCTTTCAGGCTAGCGGGAAGCCCCGACAAAATGAGCTCAAATCTATGAGTTCCCCCCTGATTGGGGTATCGCTAGGAACCACTTAATCGGCACACCAAATCTGAATCAATAGGCCATTGAGAGAATTTCTACTCTCCACCAAACGCTAGAAGCGCAATACCGTACAGTGGAAGTGTCCTGAAGTTTTTGGGCACTTATTCATTGAAGGAGCATCGTGGCTGTTTACGCGGTTCAGTATCATTATCAAGAGAATTCGGATGCGCAGAAGGACGAGTATCGCCCGAGCCATCGAGAATGGCTGAGTGGCCAATTCGAGGCTGGACGTTTACTTGCTTCAGGCCCATTTGTTGGGGTTTCTGGCGCATTGCTTATCTGGAAGGCAAATTCTGCCGATGAGCTTCGTGAACTTCTCGCTCATGATCCATTTTCAGTGCAGAATCTGATTGCTCAGACCGATGTGACCGAGTGGACCAACTTTTTCGGCCCCTGGGCTAGCTAAGCTCTCCGCGAGGCAGCAAGACAGTTTATGGCTAATCCACGACTGGACAATTTCCTTTGACCCTGACTGCGTCACTAACCCCCTAGGCTAAAACTATGAGTGGAATGCGTGGCGGTGGAGGTAGGAGTCGGGTCAGTTCTGGTGACGCCGAATTACAGCGCAAACTGAATGCCGAGGCGCCAAAAGTCGAGAAACTCCTCTCCCGAGTTTGGGAGCTGTTCGGCCCCTATCGCAAGCAAATACTGTTCACCATGAGCCTTGTTGTGGTGAGCTCGGCGTTGAGCGTATTCCCGCCACTGCTCACCCAGCGGGCCTTCGATGATGGGCTTTTTCCCGCATCCGGAAGTCCGAATTTCAGTGCTTTAGCCTGGATACTCTCCCTGATGGTGGGCATTATGCTGACTTCGGGGGCTATCGGTATTGGCCAGACCTACCTCACCGCCTCTGTCGGCAACCGGGTGATGGGGGATTTGCGCATCAAAATGTTCCGGCATCTGCAGGCGATGGAGCTGAGCTTTTTCACCCGCACCAAGACCGGAATTATCCAATCACGCCTGCAGAATGATGTTGGTGGGGTTTCAAATGTGCTCACCAATACGATCAGCTCAACGCTGGGTAATACGGTGACCGTTATTGCTGCGCTTGTTTCGATGATCGTGCTCAGCTGGCAGCTCACCCTCATCGCTGTTGTCGCTACCCCGATCCTGGTTGTGGTGCAACGTCGTGTTGGTCAACTCCGGGCAAAGATTGCCACCAAGACCCAAGAGTCGCTCTCGGATATGACCGCAATCACGCAGGAGTCGCTCTCGGTGAGTGGCATCCTGCTCACCAAGGTCTTCAACCAGCAGGATGCTGAAGTCGGCCGCTATGCCGATGAGAACAAAAACCTGGTCGGCTTGCAGGTTCGCCTGCAAATGTCCGGTCAATGGTTCTTTGCTGTGGTGCAGGTGTTGCTGGCGGCCATACCTGCCGGAATCTACCTGGTTTCGGCGTATCTGCTCACCGGTGGTATCGAGCTCACCCCGGGAACCATTGTTGCCTTCACCACGGTTCAGGCACGTCTAATGATGCCGTTGATGGGCCTGATGCGGGTGGCACTTGATCTGCAGACCTCACAGGCACTCTTTGCCAGAATTTTTGAGTATCTGGATCTGAAGCCGGCAATTGTTGATAGCCCGGATGCCGATACTTTGCCTGACTTTGCCCCGGATGCTGGCAAGGTAGTTTTTGATCGGGTGGAGTTCCATTATCCGGATGCGGTTCCGGGCGCCGCCCCGGTCATTCAGGACATTTCCTTTGTTGCCGAACCGGGAGAATTTGTCGCCATTGTGGGGCCGTCTGGCTCGGGCAAAACGACCATCGCCTATTTGGCGGCGCGCCTCTACGATGCTTCGAGCGGTGTTGTTTCGGTGTCTGGGCACGATGTGAAATCGATCAGCCAGGCCTCGCTCCGCAGTCAATTGGGTGTGGTGACCCAAGAGACCTATCTCTTTCACGCCACCATTGCCGAGAATCTGCGATACGCGAAACCGGATGCCACTCAAGAAGAGTTGGAACGGGCTTGCCGGGCGGCAAACATCCACGACACTATTGATAGCTTCGATCAGAAATATGACACCGTTGTTGGAGAGCGGGGCTATCGGCTATCTGGCGGCGAGAAGCAGCGTATCGCGATCGCGCGCGTCATGCTCAAAGACCCCCGTCTGCTGATTCTTGATGAGGCCACCTCGGCGCTGGATACCGTTTCTGAACGGGTGGTGCAGGATGCTCTAGACCAGGTTGCAAAGGGTCGCACCACTATTGCGATTGCGCACCGGCTCTCAACTATTGTGGCGGCAGACAAGATTCTGGTGGTGGACAAGAGCCACTTGGTTGAGCAGGGGACGCACGATGAGCTCATTGCTCGCAATGGGGTCTACGCAAAATTGTTTGCACTCCAGAGTTT
>JBARYA010000222.1:0-4913 GCA_049647625.1 Microbacteriaceae bacterium | reverse complement strand
GGCCTGCACGGTCATTTCATTATCAATAACCTTGCTATCAATGAGCGCGCCACGGTCACTCCGGTAGTCAACACGAAGATCAAAATTGAACTTTGCATACTGCCCAAATCCGTTCAGATTTGATGCCGTCATCGCGCCGCGGTCAGGGAGCATGTCTTCAGGATTATCAGTCCAGAAGATAATTCGGATTCCACTCACATCACGGAATTCATGACCGGTAGGCTTTGCGTTCGATCCTGCTGGCAGGGTCGAAGGATTATTACCGGTTGGAACAGACCAACCCGAAGCATCTCCACCCTCAGGATAGACCCAGCTGCTTCCAGCCGGATTGTAAACTGCTGAAGTTCCACCAACACCGGACCAGCTACCGCCAACTCGATACTGGATAGAGAACTTCACCTGGTCAGCGGCACCGTTTGGTGCTCCAATGATCTGCTTCAGCCCCTTGAGTTCAAAAGCGTCCCAGAACTCAGGAGTCAAATCTTCGATCTGATACTTGTTCGGGTAGCTATAGCTATCGAGATCTGGTTTCGTATCTGTCGGAGCGAAACGGTTTGCTCCTAGTGAGACCTCGATATTTCGGTCTGGATCACCACTCAGTGCGGTCGCACTTGTCGGGTCAAAACTCTTCCGACCCTGAACGGTCACGGTCTGGCTGGTCAAAGCTCGCAGGGTCACACCGTGCGATGCATAGCTCAGATCTGGATTCGGGTATCCCGTAATGGTACCGGTACCGGATACGGTATTCGGAACCATGATTCCACTATTGAGGTTCGGGAAATTTGCCAGATTGATATCAGTTCCGCTGCTCAGTTGAGCATCGCGAACCTGCACAACCCAGCGGGTCGAGAGACGATCCCAGCTTTCAATATCTGGTGCTTCTGAATCGATACTGAGGCTAAAGCGAACAACTTTCTTGCCATCCGGTGTTACCAAATATGCGTTCACAGCCGCAATAACATCAGCTACGGTCCCAACCTTTTCGAAAGCAAAAGCTGTCCCACTCAGACCTTCAAACAATCGCATCGTTACACTGCTTGACACGGTATTTTCTGGGATGTGAATATCCTCAAGCGAAACCAATTGAATAAAATCAAAAGGATTCGTCTGCGGATGATCCACAGTAGCCAATGCCGGCTCCATCAGACTGAGCGTATTGAGTGATAACACCTCAGATTCATTCTCGACGCCAACAGTCAAACCAAATTTTGGTTTCACAGCACCATCGGTGATCCAGATTGGGGTATTGAGCTTCCGAGAGTTTGCATCCGCGCCATCGATGGTCCACTCTTTTGCAGTGTTTGTGGTAACCACAGGATCAAAACCTGGTGGGACGGTGCCTGGATCGGTGTTTACCGGATCATCGGCCTCCACGATGGTGACAGTTGCACAACCTTTGGAAGGCTCTACCTCATTGATGTTGCCGGCAGGAACGCGGCCCTGTGCTGCACCTGTTGCACAGTTTTCAAACGCACCAAAGCTTGTTGAATCTCCCTGGGCTTCCCAGTCCATGACCACTTTATAGCGTGCGCCAATAACCGGGAGTTCCGTTTCGGTACCAGCCGGGGTATATGTGATTCGTACACCCTTGACAGGTGCGACAGTTCCGACACTCAGATCAATAGCTGGAATCGTGCCAGTATAGCTGCTTCCCATAGTGACCCAGGTGAGACCATCTGCATTCAATACTTCAACTTTTGCCTGCACACCAGTTGGAAGCGCTACCGGGCGCAATTGATCAGGAACAAAGTTTGTTGACCAAATCCCATTGCCGGTACCTGAGACATTAATGGAGTCTTCAATCACATATTCTGTGACCGGGATGGTCGAAAGTGAGGTACCAGACTCGCTGTCGAGGCGACCCTCGAGCATGTTCGTTACCCGGGCACCGTCAAGACCCCAAACACCCAGTGGGGTGAAAACCTTACGCATGCGTGAATCGACGATCGGCTCAACCATGCCGAGCTGATCGTTGACCTCTGGTGACTCCGAATTCAGAGTACCCGAGGTGACTCCTGCAGTAATGAAGTTCTGAATCGTGCGGGAAACCCCACCCCTGTTTTCTTTCAACTTCATTCCGAGACTCAATTTTGCATCCGGCGCCATATCGCCAGTCACGCTGAGCTTGAAACCAGTGATCCCTGCCGGTGGTGCAGGGAAGGTAATCCCGTTTGCTCCCAGGACTCCAGTTACTGCTGGCTGAGCCACGCCACCAACGGTATAGACAACACTTGCTCCGGTAACACCGGCAGGAATATTCGCGCTTGGAATCACCCCGGTACCGTTCAAACCGAAACCTTTGAACTCAAAGCCCTGTTGTGCGAGGTTATCCTTGCCTACAGCCGGTTCTGTGATGCTCAAAGAATTAATGCGCACATTCGAGTTGCTTTCAGCAACGAGCAGGGCACTCACTTCTTCACCCATCATGATGCTATTCACGGAAACTCCGGACGCGTTCATGAAGGTTTTGCTGGCCAGTGCTTCAACACCCTGGGGGTTGATGACGGTATCGTCATTAGCTTCAACAGTGGGCGAAGCTGGTTCGCCCACGCGCTTCACATTGGCGCTGGCATGGTTAGGTACGGTTAAATCTGCAGTACCCGCTGCTACGGAGGTACGCTGCCTAACCAGTGTGGTGATGGTACCAGCTGTACCACCCGGAACGATGGTGTTACCACCGGCGACGCTGTAGAAGTTCAGGCTGTAGCCGATAACATCCGCCATGGTCTTTCCATTAGCACCAAGTGCAGCAATGATCTCTGCGTCTGTTGGCAGTGCACTCAAGCCCGGCATTTGCACGGTACTGCCGACTCCAAGGATGAGCGTCATCCCCAGTCGATCACTGCCCTGTGGGAAAATACTCGCGGTGCCGCTGGCGTCAAAGCCGGCAAATTCAAAAGAATCAAAAGGATTCGTACCGCTGCTCGGATCTACGATGTTCATCGTTTGAACCGGAACATTCGAGTTGTTCTTGTAGCTCAATACAAATGAGTTTGGAGAATTGTCTCCGGCAACCATGTAATCCTTGGTCCAAGATTTTGTAATGACCGGAGTCAACACCGTCTTGAACTGCACCTGAACAACATCGGTGGATTCATCATCCTGAACTGCAGGGTCAGGACTGTTCAGATAAGCAGTATTGCTGATGTCTAAGCCTTCAGGAGGAATCACAGCATTATCAGGAACCTTTGCGGTCACTTGGAAAACAAGGCCGTGGCCTGCTTGAAGGCCGATCTTGCCTGGGAATGCGGGTGAGGTGTCCTGAAATGTTGCGGTAAAGCTGTTTCCAACAATGCTCACAATCGGATCAGGAAAATCACCATTTGAAGTGAAGGTTACATCGACCATCTCGAGTGGAGCAGGAAGGCTGTCGCTCAGCACAGCGTCCCAACAGTGCATTTCCAGCGATTGACAATCGGAGGAAATGTCGAAGGTCACCTGGTCACCAGAATAGGCGACCTTGCTTACCGGATAGCTGGTGACCTTGTTCGTTTCCAGAACAGCTTTGATGACATCTGCCTGAGCACTATTCGCAGGAATGATCAGCCCGGAGAAGGCAACAAAGAGAGTGACCCCGAGCCCGATGGTGCGCTTGCTCCAGCTTCGGAACTTTCCGCGGGATTCAGATGGCTGTTCGACTGATTTTCTCAACTCGTTGGTCTCCAATAGTTGTTGATCGCAGCAAAAACGTGCGAGTACATGCGTTATAGCCCCGTACCGAAATCGGACGCGACTGTATTGCTCGTTGCCCAACCCCTATTTAGCGCAACGTTACAATTTCCCCTGAAATGCTCTTTGTTGCCGATAAAGTAATCCCCAAGACACTCATCAGCTACACCCACCCTCAATCTAATTTGGAAAAGATACCCTAGTAATAAGAATCGGTCTCTGCGGGTGAGGTTAACCCCAAGTTTCACCCCCAAACCCCCCGTATAGGGGGGCAAGATTTTGCCAAAAGGTAGCGAAGAAGAGAAGACAACAAGAAAGGATAATGTGCATGACAAAGCTGATTGATCGACTCATCGCTAGGTGGCAAGAAAGCCTGATAGGCAGAGTGTTACAACGCTTTAATGACAGCCATGGCGCAGTTCTTGCCAGCGGGATGAGCTTCTCAGCAGTGTTCTCTGTTTTCGCTGCTCTTTGGATCGGAATCGGTGTATTTGGGTTCCTCTTGACCGGTAATCCTGAGCTGTGGGACACCATTATGGCCCTCTTGAATAGCTGGATTCCCGGGCTCATCGACCTCGGTAATGGCGGGGCTATCGACCCGGGCACGCTCCGCCCCTCCATCTCAGCGCTGAGCTGGACCGGTGCGATTGCGTTGCTGGCTCTGCTCTTTACAGCACTCGGCTGGCTCGAGGCAACGCGTTCTTCACTCTATGCGGTGATGGGACTCCCCGAGTCAAAACGTAATGTTGTTGTGGTCAAAGTAACTGACATTGGATTAATGCTCGGTTTCGGAATCATTATTTTACTCACCGGAGTCTCAGCCATTGCGGCCGGTAGCGCTGCTTCTTGGCTCAGCGATCTCACCCATTTCGGCGAACAGCATGAAATGTTCTCCACCGGGGTGATTCAGATTGCTGGATTCTCAGTAAACTTTGTCTTCAATATTGTGGTGCTCTTGATGCTTTTCAGGGTACTGGCGCGGGTCAAATTACGGGTACGAGAGTACTGGCTGCAACTTTTGTGCGGTGCAATAGCGCTCACGATAATGCAGGCGCTTGGGAGCATCCTTCTTGGCGGCGCAAGCAGAAACCCACTCCTCGCAACATTCGCGATTTTGGTGGGTCTGCTCCTCTGGTTCAACCTCGTTTCGAGGCTCATCCTGCTCATCGCAGCCTGGATAGCGGTCAGCCACGAGCCTGAACTCGAAATGGACTAAATTAGCCCGAGTTCCTCAAGCTTTTCTT
>JBARYA010000221.1:0-1796 GCA_049647625.1 Microbacteriaceae bacterium | reverse complement strand
TACCGGTATTCTCCGGACACTCATTGGTCATCAACGCTGAGTTTGCGAATTCCATCACCCCGGATGCCGCCAAGGCAATCCTCGCCGAAGCGCCGGGTGTTGAGCTGGCAGATGTTCCGACCCCGCTCAAAGCAGCCGGTCAGGATGCCAGCTTCGTTGGCCGTATCCGCCAAGATCAGTCAGTCCCAGAACATCGCGGACTCGCGCTCTTTATCTCGAACGATAACCTGCGTAAGGGCGCTGCCCTCAACACCGTACAATTAGCCGAGTTGGTTGCGGCAGATATGGAAGCCGGAAGAAAATAGTGATTTCATCGACAGATACCGTCGACATCGCCATGGTGGGTGGTGGCATTATGAGCATGACGCTCGCTACCATCCTGAAAGAACTTGACCCAAATCTGAGCATTATCATCTACGACCGTTTGGGTGATGTTGCAATGGAGTCGAGCAATCCCTGGAATAACGCCGGGACTGGGCACTCTGCCCTCTGTGAGCTTAACTATTCTCCGCAGGCTGCAGATGGTTCGGTGAGCCCGATGAAGGCACTCAAAATCAATGAGACCTTCCAGGTTTCGCGCCAATTCTGGTCCTATCTGGTGAATCAGGGTATCATCGCTGACCCGGGCGAATTCATTCAGGCTGTGCCACATATGAGCATGGTTTTTGGCAAGAATGACATTGAGTACCTCAAGAAGCGCTTTGATGGGGTAAAGGATCATCCGCTATTTGCCGGTCTCGAATATACCGAAGACCCGGAAAAGATTGCCCAGTGGGTTCCGATCACCATGTACCACCGCGATCGCGCCAAGCCGATTGCGGTAACCTACACTCCGGCGGGTACCGATGTGAACTTTGGGCGACTCACGCATCTGCTCAAAGAAAACCTCTTGAAGCAGGGTGTGGCTTTTCACCTGGATCGTGAGGTCACCGGTTTGAAGCGCAAAAATGGTGTCTGGGGTGTGACCTCCCGCGGCCTGGGTCGGATTCGCTATCGGGAACTGGCACAAAACGTTTTTGTCGGCAGTGGCGGAAGCTCACTTCACCTCCTGCAAAAGTCACGGATCCCCGAAATTCGTGGCTTCGGTGGCTTTCCGGTGAGCGGCAAGTTCCTCAAGACCACCAATCCTGAACTGATCGCCAAACACCAGGCGAAGGTTTATGGCAAGGCATCTGTTGGCGCTCCGCCGATGTCGGTCCCACACCTGGATACCCGAGTTGTTGACGGGGAAAAGGCATTGCTCTTTGGCCCATTCGCCGGATTCACTCCGAAATTCCTCAAATATGGCTCAATTTTTGATCTCTTCACCAGCATCCGTTTCGGCAACCTTATCCCGATGATAGCTTCTGGTCTGGGGAACCTCGGCTTGGTGAAATACCTGGTCACCGAAGTGTTCGCCTCAAAGAATAAGCGTCTCGAAGCGCTCCGGGTGTATTTCCCGGCAGCAGAGCAAAAGGATTGGACCCTCATTACCGCTGGACAGCGGGTGCAGGTTATCAAGCCGGTCAAGGGTAAGGGCGGTGTGCTGCAATTCGGTACCGAGGTAATCTCCTCACCACAGAACGGCATTGCCGGGCTCTTGGGCGCATCCCCTGGAGCATCAACTGCCGCCCCGATTATGCTCCAAGTTCTCGCCGATATTTTTCCCAATCGGATGGCGGAATGGCAGCCGAAATTGCTTGAAATGGTGCCGAGTTTTGGTCAGGACCTGGTCGAAGATCACGCTCTGGCTGCCAGACTCCTCAGCGAGACTGCAGCCACCCTCAAGATTCACGACTAGTTCGCACCCACAAGGG
>JBARYA010000220.1:0-3713 GCA_049647625.1 Microbacteriaceae bacterium | reverse complement strand
CTCATCAGGTGAAATAATCAAACCACCCAGTGATTTGATAGCGATGGTAAGCTCGTTGTCCTCGGTCAGTGCAAGCGTGTCATACACCTCACCGACGCGACCAGGGAGCACTCCGCCACGTGCCGCGGCAACACCTCTGAGTGCAGCTGAGCGAAAAACAGTACCTGTACCGGTAAGAACGAATACTCGGCCTTCACGACGTCTAATTTCGCGCTGGTAACGGAAGTACTCGTTTCGCTGGAACTGTCCCAACATCCCACCGCCGTCTTCCCCGGTGAACAAACCCCCAACAGCCATGAGTGCACGGTCTCCCCGGAAAAGCTGCACCGCCTTCTCGAGAAAGCCCGCGCTAAGCTGGGTGTCCGCATCCATAACCAGCACCGTGTCGTTATCGCCAAGATCTGGAAGAAGTTCTTTTAACGCTTGGTTGAGCGCCCCACCTTTTTTGTCAGTGTTATTGACCGTTTCAAAAACTTCAACGCCGTATTGACGGGCTATCGCAACGGTCCCATCGGTGCAATTGTCGGCAACCACGAGGACGCGATCAGGCTGGACACGCTGCTGGCGAAGAGACAATAAAGTGGCTGGCAAAGAAGCTTCTTCATTGTGTGCTGGGATGAGGACCGTCACCGTCACTTCACGGAATTCAGACTGGCGTGTTGCAGCCATGATCGTCTTCGGGGAAAGTGAGCGATTCGATACCCCGAGCGGAGTTCGTCGATACCTTTTAGAGACCACCCGCTCGGTGACAACCACAATTGTTACCATCACTGCAGCGATCACTAATGCTGTCAGGAGAATATTAAGTGAAGGGATCGCATCGCTATACCAAAGCGGTAGCAAGCCATCAAAGACATAGAGAAATTTCGGATTCCAAACCATAGTCGATGAACCGCTAACCACTATGCCAGTAAACATGAGTACGATGACCAAAAGTACGGTAAATATTACCAAAACCCCAACACTACGCTGGAAAAACCGATTCACACCTGCATCCCTTGACCACGAACAAGGCACCCACGATAATGAGCACTCCCAGACCTAATGCCAAAATGCGCAATTGAGGCTGACAAACTAACTATAGCGAAGTCCAACAAAATTGATATGTCGCTGCTTCCGGGGTATTCAGATTATTCTCTCTCCTAGCTAGACAGCACCCTAGGGTCATAGCTTCCTTTGGTGAAATACACTGCGAAAAACGTCGTCACAGGCATGGCGAGAATAAGACCCGAAACACCGACGAGGGTACGGACAATTTCTTGAGCGATTCGTTCAGAAGTAATGAGATCGACAATATTTGTCGGATAGATATATAGCATGAGCAACACCAATAGTGTGGCACCAGCATAGGCGAACACCAGGGTATAAATGCTGGACGCAATATGATCTCGACCGATTCGCATTGCAGAAGCGAAAATCCTGCGGCTCTCAATATTTGGGTTGAGCTCTCGCATTTCAAGGACTGCTGAAGCCTGTGAAACGGTAATATCGTTCAACACGCCCAAACCAGCAATGATGATTGTCGCGGTAAAAATATCTGATACGTTCAATCCCGCCATCGCCAATTGGGTGGAACCGTCTCCCATCGACCCCATACCAGTAATATGGGCCCATTGCGTGGTCAATACTCCAAAAATAGCGGTAAAGGCAATACCAAAAAACGAGCCAAACAATGCAGCAGTTGTACGCAAAGATATTCCGTGTGCCAAAAAGAGAACCACCAGCATAATGATTGCTGAGCCGACACTGGCAACGGTTACTGCATGCTCTCCGGCGAGGATGGCCGGCAGGATAAAGATTGAAAAAATAAAGACCGAAAAAATTACGCCGAAGAGAGCAAGTAGTCCCTTCCAACGCCCAATTCCAACAACAATGACGATGAAAACGAGAACGATAATGAGCAGAGGAACTCCGCGATCATGATCGTAGAAGCCGTATTCTGTAACGTATTGACCCTGTTGATTCATTTGTTGATAGCGAATTATTTTGACAGTATCACCTTGCTTGAGCGGAGTTCTATCCTGAGCCATTTCGTTGATTCCATTGAGCTCAACATTCACTGTCGTACCGTCTGGGAGTAACGCTGTCACCCCAAAACACTGATACCTATTGCTCTGATAAGAATCCGATGAAATGCCCCCCGTCCCGGCACAGGCATGCTCAGCAATCGAAACAACTCGAGCTACGACAACATCATCTGCTTCCATCGCCTGCTCTTGACCGAAAATAGAGAGCTCGCCCTGCGGCCACAAAGCTACTAATGCGCCTACCAAACCCAGTGAAAAAAGCATCACAATGGCGAATAGCACCCTATTCAGCCTGCTATTAAACTTCCGAAGCATCACTTCAAGATATCTCTGCATTGTGTTCACCCAACATTATTTGACAATATTTGCAATCCTAACGGAAATCATTCTTATTAGATTGAGATTCCGCATCCCGCGCTCAGCAGCTCATTTGTCCCAAAATAATTCATGTGTGCAGGAGCCTTCACGATCGGTCCGACTCTTGCGCAGCAGGTGTATGTACAGGTACAGGTCTCGGTGCTTAGTCGCCAGCATTGGGCGAGAAGATGTTCTGGAACGCAAAGAGAAATACCCCCAAAATTTTGGGGGTATTTCTTGTTTGGTTGCGGGAGCAGGATTTGAACCTACGACCTCCGGGTTATGAGCCCGGCGAGCTACCGAACTGCTCCATCCCGCGGCACAAGAACCAACTCTAGCACAGAATCCTGTATGCACGCGAGCCCGCTTTAGAATTAGTCGCTCAGGTTCTCCGCGAGGATTTCGAGCACCGCACTATGGGCTGCTCGGGAAGTATCTCCACCGCTGGCAGCAATGAGCTTTGCGAGCGAAGTGCACAGAGCCAGATGAGCAATTCGGGATGTTTGCTCCAGTTCCTGCTGGAAAGTAACCGAAACGGCGCTGACAATCAGACTATGATCGGCTAGCGAAACGAGTGGTGAAGAAGCGAAGGAGGTGATGGCAACGACCGTTGCTTTCGCCTCTTTAGCCAGGCGCACTGAACGCAAGCTTAAATCATTCGCACCCGAACCACTCAACACAATAGCCACATCTTCGGGTCCCAAATTTCTGGCCGCAATTTGTTGGCCAATCGAATCTGGGATGAACTCAGCGCTGCGCCCTGAGGCGGTCAAGCGCATTGAAAAATCTAGTGCCAGTGGGGCTGAAAGTCCGTTTGCAATGCATAGTACCCGTCTTGCGTCGCTCAGCTTTTCTACAACCCGTTCAAGAACATCCTGCTCGATGGTACTGAACGCCTGCGAGAGCATCCCAATAAGCTCGTGTGTATCGGCAAGCAGACTCCCCAAAGCGCCCTGGTCATAGCTCGGTGCTGCGGGAGCCGCCATTGCCAATTGCTTTGCGAGCGCTACCCGTAATTGCAGGTATCCTTTGTAGCCAAAGCTCTGACAGGCTCGAATAACAGTGGTGCGGCCCACACCGACAAGATCAGCGAACTCCTGGGCTGTGGCTTCAATCGCCAGCTCTGGGCGGGCAAGGATCATCTCAGCCACCTGGCGCTCTTTCGGCACCAATGAGTTCAACACCGTGGCAATACGGGCAGCCGGAGTGACTTGCTGAAAGTCATGAACTACTGTTGGCGTCATACGCTCCCCCATGCTTGCCCGCGATAAGCCAGGCGCACTAATTCATCAAAAAAGTTGATCACCTGCAAGTATTCCACCCTGGAGC
>JBARYA010000219.1:0-1836 GCA_049647625.1 Microbacteriaceae bacterium | reverse complement strand
TCCATTGGTCGCTGCCCTCCCACCACAGGGAGACTAACGACGGTGCTCGAGTTACCCGAATTTCCCTGGGACAAACTTGTTCCTTTTCAAAAAGAGGCAATGCAACATCCCGGTGGGATGATTGATCTTTCTGTCGGATCTCCAATTGATCCGGTTCCCGCAATGGTTTCAGAGGCTCTGAACGGAGCTATTGACGCTCATGGGTATCCGCAAACGGCGGGTACAACCGAGCTCAGGCATGCCATCATTGATTGGTATGCGCGTCGTCGTGGTGTGGAGGGGCTCACAGAGCTCAATGTTATGCCGTCAATCGGCTCAAAAGAGCTGGTTGGCACTCTGGCACTCTGTCTGGGTATTGGGCCGGGAGACGCCATTGTGCAGCCAGAGCTGGCATATCCCACCTATGCTATCGGTGCGGCCATTGTTGGCGCAGAGCTGATTACCAGTGATAATCCGGATGACTGGCCGAGCAACACCAAACTGGTTTGGCTGAATAGTCCGGGGAATCCGAACGGCAAGGTGCTCAGTATTGCCGAACTTACTCGGGCTGTGGCTCGGGCCCGCGAACTCGGTGCCGTTATCGTGAATGATGAGTGCTATATCGAATTGGGCTGGAACGGTGAGGTTCCGACCATTCTGGATAAAAGGGTTGTCGGCGAGAATTGGAGCGATGTGCTGAGCGTGTATTCGCTGAGCAAGCAGTCCAATCTGGCCGGATATCGGGCTGCTTTTATTGCTGGGTGCAAGGGGAGAGTGCAGCAGGTACTTGGCGTGCGAAAGCATCTGGGCATGATTCCACCCGCACCGGTTCAGGCGGTAATGACTAGGCTTCTTGCCGATGATCTGCATGTGCAGAAACAAAAAGAGATTTACCGTTCTCGACGGGACATTCTTCTTCGCGCGCTCAGCGGTGCTGGGTTCCGTGTGGACGAGAGTGAAGCCGGGCTCTACTTGTGGTCGAGTGCGGATGAAGACTGCTGGGTGAGTGTATCTCGCTTCGCAAAACATGGAATACTAGTAACGCCGGGAGATTTTTATGGATCTAAAGGTTCTCGGCATATCAGGGTGTCATTAACGGCACCAGATGATCAGATTTCATCAATCGAACAACGACTGAATGAGAAGGTAATACACGCGTGAATGCATCAAGCAATAGCGATAACAAGGTAACTCTGCAGTATCCCGGTGGCAGTGCGGAGTTTCCTATACTCCCCAGCACACAGGGGGCTTCAAGCATCGATTTCTCTTCGCTGACGAGGCAAACGGGTCTCACCTCTCTCGACTACGGTTTTGTGAACACCGCTGCGACCCGCAGTGATATCACCTATATCGACGGTGACGCCGGCATCCTGCGCTACCGCGGCTACCCGATTGAGCAATTGGCACGAAGCTCAACCTACCTTGAGGTTGCCTGGTTGCTCATCTATGGTGAGCTGCCAACATCCGATGAATTAGCGGCCTTTGACGAGCGCATCCGTCGTCACACCCTGCTACACGAAGACCTCAAACGTTTCTTCTCAGCACTGCCACACACCGCGCATCCAATGTCGGTACTTTCAAGTGCAGTGTCAGCGCTTTCGACCTATTATGAAGATTCTTTGGATATTCATGATCCTGAAGCGGTCGAAATTACCACCATTCGCCTGCTCGCAAAACTTCCGGTTATTGCCGCCTACGCGCACAAGAAGAGCATCGGCCAGGCGTTCCTGTACCCCGATAATAAGCTCAGCTTTGTTGACAACTTCTTGAAGCTCAACTTCGGCAACTTTGCCGAGGATTACGAAATCAATCCGGTGCTCTCACGTGCCCTCGACCGTTTGCTGATTCTGCACGCAG
>JBARYA010000218.1:0-2152 GCA_049647625.1 Microbacteriaceae bacterium | reverse complement strand
GACCCACACCGAGCAGAACAACGTTGACAAGGATACCAATCGGGATGATCAGTGCACCTACTTGGGAACCAAAGGCGATGGCTGCGCTTGCCGGCCAGCCAACATCCAAGATATCCAGATTAGTGCCCATATTTTTGGCCATTGCAGAGGCTGCAGGTGCAACAACGGTACCCATCAAGCCCATGACGAGGTTGATACCGATGAAGCCGATGCCAATCAATACACCAGCACGGAGTGCTTGTGGGAATTTTTGACCCAAGATGAGGCCAAAAATAATGATGAGAAAAGGCAATACTACGGAAGGACCGAGCTTATTAATATAAGCAGAGACTTCTTCTAGGATTGCGGTAAATGTTTCCATTTTTAGTCTTACTCCTTTGTATAACTAGTGAAAAATTTGTTTACCAAAAAACGTTAAGAACCCCTTTGACCTCCCATTTCCTATTTATCTCGTGATGAATAGTCTAGCTATTCATCAATTCTTCTATGCGATCATACGTCTTATCGAGTCCCATGCCGGTGAGGAAGGGAAGTCCAGGTACAACCGGAACGGTAATGCTGTCTGGAATATGTGTCGTAGCAATGATGAAATCTGCCGTAGTTCCACCGGTAACGAGATCAGATACTTTGCCCTGTTGAATATCTGCAACGAGCCCTTTTTCCTTGAGGAAGTCTTTGACTTTCGTGACGATAACCGTTGATGTTGCCACACCGGTTCCGCAAATTACGGAAATTCTTTTGTTCGCCATCAGTTATGCTCCTAGCTCCATTGAAAGATTGTGGACATAATTAACACTACTGCTTAATTTCCTTCTTGTAGTATCAAGAGGGTTAGTGGCTGTTTTGTGCCTCCCAAATCCTACAAAAGTTTGGAGTTGAAGATGAGTAACGCAATTTTGGTAGCCCCAGAACTTGCCCTCCCCAATGTTCAGGCCTCGAGTGCCGCAGAAGTTTTGTCGGCATTGGCCGAGAAGGCTATTGCCGGAGGTTGGGCGAAAGAAAGCTTTACTGCAGCGCTGGTTGCACGAGAAGCAGAATTCCCGACCGGGCTTCCTACCGAGATACCGGTTGCTCTTCCGCACACAGATGCCGAACAGGTGCTTCGTGCCGGTTTAGGCCTGGCTACCTTGGCTACTCCGGTAGATTTTGGCGAAATGGGGGGCAATGGTGAAGACACCGTGGCCGCCCAAGTGGTTATTTTGATTCTGGTTGAGGATCCTTCAAAGCAGGTAGTCGTCCTCGGGCAATTGGTCAATCTGATTCAGCGACCAGGCTGGTATGACGCTCTGTCTCAGTGCCAGGACTCTGAATCTTTAGCTGCAGAATTTAATCGTCTATTGGCGCTCTAGGCGTGAGAAGATCTCAAACCTGCATCTTGGTCGGCTAATTTCAGTACTTCTCGGGCCAGAATTGAGTCCACAGCAAGTACATTGAGCACTCCTGAGCGAAGTGCCCCGAGTACCCCACGAGCCTTCTCTAGGCCGGAGGCTGCACCAATGAGTACCGGGATTTCAGCCAATCGATCAAAATTCACGCTAATCACCCGGCTGGCGCTCGGGTTTCCGAGCGCTTTTCCTTGGGCATCATAAAATCGTCCGCAGAGGTCACCAACCGGCTTTTGTTGAACAAGTTCTTGATATTCGTTTTCGGTGAGTTGCATTTCTGATACCAAACGCGATGAGGAATGGATACCGTAAGCACCGATGCCAACAATGCCGACATCAACTTTCCCAGCCTGATTGAGTGTGCTGATAATGCTCGGTTCTTTCATGAGTACCTGATAGCTCTGCTCTGATCCAACAAGCGCTGGTGCATAGAGGTGCTTCGATACCGCGCCAATCTTTTCTGAAAAGAGTTGCACCAGCGAATCACCAGAATCGACAGCATCCATCATTGATAGGCCGCCCACGAGCGGAAAGACGATTGGCTTGGTCATCAGGCGGATTTTGGGCATATTGCTGACAATATGTTGGAGTGTCTTGCCCCAACTGAGTCCAATGGTCTTTGTGCGGCTCAGGTTATCACTCAGATACTGTGCCGTAACTTTCCCGACTGCATCCAAACTATTTCGATTGGACTTCACCCTCGCAACCCTGGCTGAACTCAGATTGAATCGTTCGAGGAGGAGCTTTTCGAGCTCTAAATCTCGCTC
>JBARYA010000217.1:0-2893 GCA_049647625.1 Microbacteriaceae bacterium | reverse complement strand
GAACACATCCACCAGGTCGACCGGGAACGGAATATCGTTTAACCGGGCATAAGATTTCTGCCCCAAAATCTCTTCGGCACTGGGATTGACCGGAATCACGGTGTATCCCGCCTCTATGAGCATCTTTGGGATGCGGTGAGCGGCCTTTGCGGGGTCGGTGGACATGCCGACAACGGCAATAGTCTGAACGTTTTCGAGGACTTCGCGCAGCTCATCATCTGAATAGCTGTGTTTTTGCTCGCTCATTA
Source organism: Microbacteriaceae bacterium (assembly GCA_049647625.1). GTDB lineage: Bacteria > Actinomycetota > Actinomycetes > Actinomycetales > Microbacteriaceae > JBARYA01. The sequence goes on along the minus strand of JBARYA010000217.1, from coordinate 2,645 downwards.
CTGACCTCTTTCACAAAAGAAACTTGGTGGCATATTGCCTGTGTTTCAACCGTATCATTCAGAGGTATTCATCCCATGACCAAGCTCAACGAGGCGAAATTGCACAATCTCGCGAACCAGATCGTAGGGGAAGGGTTCGTGGTTTGGGAGTTGGATGGAGCCCTTCCCGGTCTTGTAGTTACGCAGCTTTTCGGCAAATTGTTCGTTGCCACTCGGAGTGGCATAGAGACCAATATGTCCTGCATAGCCGGCGAAATAGACCAAGGGTTTTTTGTTCAGCTTGAAGGTGGGCATACCGTAGCTAAACACTTCGACGGCATCCGGTGCGATTTCGGCTACGAGTTCGCGAATATTCTGGAGGATCGAACGGGTCTCTGGAGGGAAGCCGTCAAAGTATTGATCAAATGAGGTGAACTTTGCATTGTCCATGGTTGGACGCCCTTCTGTGAGTTCTCAAAGATAATCTATGATTATCACGGAAAAAGGGCAATAGTGTAGATATTCTGATGGGAATACTCTGGACAAGAGTCGTGGTGTGAAAGGGGATGGACATGTCGCAGCGTCTTCTGGAAAGTGCGGTAGTCATTGTGGTGTCGACGAGTATGAGTGACGACCCATTCAAGAAAACTACGGCGAAGCAGATTAACGACTGGCTTGCAGATCGGGGTTTTGTTATTTCGCCGCCGATTTTCTTACCGTTTGGCTATCCACTATTTGAGGTATTTCAGCAGCAACTCGAGCAGGGTCATCGAATTATTTTTACCACCGGTGGTATCGCCAATCATGCTGAGGATAGTACGCCGGAAATAACTGCCGCATTCCTTGAAGTCCACCTTCCCAAGCTGATGGAAGAGCTCAGAGTCCTCGAGACTTGGACTTCGCCGCACGCGTGGCCAACACGCGGGGTTGCTGGATTTTCTGGTTCAAGCTTTGTGATGAATCTTCCGGGTTCGACAGCCGGAGTTCGAAATAGTCTTTCGTTTCTCGATCGAAAGCTTCCTCAACTCTTGGAGCAGTATGAAGAAAAATGAAGCCGACCCCTGGCGGGATCGGCTTCATCATTTGGCGGAGAGTAAGAGATTCGAACTCTTGAGACGTTTCCGCCCACTTGTTTTCAAGACAAGCTCCTTCGGCCGCTCGGACAACTCTCCGTTGGCAATTATGCCATGAATTTACCTGTGAGAAGAAATCGTGGCCCTGATTTTTATCGTCAACTAACATTTCATCCCGGATGCTGTGTAAGATGGCTAGGTGACTTATGGAGACGTCGCATAGCCAGGCCTAGTGCACCACCCTGCTAAGGTGGAGTGGGGGTAACCCCACCGAGGGTTCAAATCCCTCCGTCTCCGCGGATACTGTATGCTTATACAGGTCGAAAATTTCGTTCCAAACACAATTCAATAATCTGCGCCCTTAGCTCAGCTGGATAGAGCGTCTGACTACGGATCAGAAGGCCAGGGGTTCGAATCCCTTAGGGCGCACAAAACAAAAAGACCCGGCCAAGTGCCGGGTTTTTTGACGGATAATCTTATAGAATCTAGTCAGACTAGATGGAGACAAGGATGACAATCGTCGAGTCAAGAGCACTGAACGTTGAAGAAGCTCTTCATAGCGCCGAAATTGAAGGTTTAATTGTGTCTGATGATACGCGCACAGATGCGGATTCGTATGTTGCAGGCAGAATCAACTCAGACCAGCTCGTTGACCGAGTCCGCGCTCGATATGGCCTCTCCTGACTTCATAGACCCATATCTTTTGCCGGGTACTGGCATCCTTCGAAATCTTGTCGGCGCAGTTACCTCAGAAGCTTTGAATGCTGCGGAGGCTGATCTCTCATTCGTTCGAGCACTTCAGTTTCTTGATTCGTCAGTTCCGCAGACCAACAATCTTCACGAGTTTCAATTGATTCATCACCATCTATTCCAGGACATTTATGACTGGGCTGGGAGGTTGCGAATCGTTGATGTTCGTAAGGATGTTCCAGGCGCTGAATTTTTCATGCCATGGCAGATGATTGAAAATACGGCTGAGATCTGTTTTCGAGAGTTGTCTGAAGAAAATTTTTTGAGGGGTCTCTCTCGTGATGTGTTTGTCGAAAGACTTGCGTTTCATTATGAGAAGATCAATTACATTCACCCTTTTCGAGAGGGAAATGGTCGAGTGCAAAGAATATTTTGGAATCGAATATCCTTGCAAGCTGGTTGGCAGTTGGACTGGCGACCTGTCCATGGCAAGGAGAATCATTCTGCTGCAAGGGCGGGCTCAGATGATCAAGATCTTCTACCGCTCATACGAATGTTTCACAAGATTGTTACGATTCCACAAAGCATTGATAGTGCTGAGTGGTCGACCCAAGAAATCCAGCGCCTCTCTATTGCGCCATCGGACGAAAACTGACAGAAGCGGACTCGAGCACTTGTTTTGAGTGCGGGAGCGCTAGCGGCCTATAGCAATGCCAGGAAGTTTTTCTGGCAGAAGTTCGTGAACACCAACTCCAAGAACCTCTGCCAGAGCAACAAGCGTTTGAAGTCGTGGGTTTGCTGGCGTGCCAGGGTTTGATTCGCCCTTTTCGAGTTTGCGATAGGTGTATGTAGAGATTCCAGTCGCGTGTGCGACGCGTTCTTGGCTCAATTCCTGGGCAGTTC
>JBARYA010000216.1:0-6487 GCA_049647625.1 Microbacteriaceae bacterium | reverse complement strand
GTACCGCACCTGGTCGAAGTTGGCCGCTGCGAGCAGCAGTGCTGGGCTAAAGCTTGGGAAACTTCTCCCCAAGCGATGTGCAAAGGATTGTGCTGTTGTTCCGGGGGTGAGGTTGGCAATGGTGCGCTCATCCATTGCCAAGGCTAGGGCGCGGAATTGCAGGACGATAGCCTCGTTCCAATTACCCTGCGAAGCTGCTGCCGCCGCCGCATTTCGTAGCTCGCTTGCGGTGCGTGTTTCAATCTCGCCAAAGAGTTCGGTGCTCCGACCAGATTTACGGTTGAGTCGCGGTTTGCCGAACACCAGGAATGCGGCAAAGATCAACGCAACAACGGCTACAACCAGGATCAGTGCGATGAAGAAATTCCCGGCACCCTCGGGTGCACTCAGATTATTGAGCCAATCCCAGAAGTTTGCTATCAGCTGGTCCACCCAATTGGGTCCCCGATTTTGGTAGGGGGTTTTGCTCAATTCGGTACGGAGGAGGTCCCGGGCCTCATCGGCCTCAGGCTCGACCGGAACGGTAAAGAAGCGGGGGGAGAAACTCACGACTTTTTCTTGGCCTTTGGCGGTGTCGGGCCGTCATTATCGCCTTGATTGATGGGGTTGATCGGTTTCGGAAGTTGGTAGTCTCCGGAATACGGGGTGGTGAATTCTGGGGCTGGGCTGGGTTCCAGATACTCATTTGGTATTGGGGCAGCGGCGGCGGGATAGCCCTGCTGTTGGTTCTGCTGACCAGGAGCCGGGGCGTGCGGGTTTGGATATTGCAGGTAGGGATAGGGCGCTGGTGCCGGTTGCGCTTGCGGGTAGGCCGCCTGGGGGTACTGGGCTTGCGGATAGCTTGGCTGCTGGTACTGCGGCTGTTGTTGATACTGTGCCTGTTGATACTGTGCCGCTGAATACTGTGTGGTGCCCTGATAGGCGTATCCCGGATTGGGAGCCGAGAGATAGGGGTCAGGATTGTCCTGCACACCGCTCTGCTTATTCTCGACATAGCGCACCATCTCGAGGTCGAGACCTTCTTTGCGCATCCGCAAATCGAGGTACACCAGAGCAGTGGATGCTGTTTGTGCGACCAGGGTGATTGCCGCCACAATGAGGCCCACCACGATGGTGATCAGCGCGAAGACGATCAGGAGGGTCACCATCCCGCCATCCATCACGCCACCACCTAATGGGGCCATCATGGAGATGACGATCACCAGAAGGAAACTCAGGGGCGCTGAAACAATTTGGCTCACAAAAGACAAAATAATGCTCACCAATAACTGCGGCCCGGCTGCTCGCCAGAAATTCTTATTGGTCAATGACCAGGAGCGCTTGATCGCCTGGCGAACGGTCATCTTCTCGAGCATGATTGCCGGTGCCACCAGGCTGAGCTTAAAGCCAATCCAGATGCCGAATACCAGCATGATGACAACAAAGAAGAACAACAAGATTCCGGTGAGTCCTGCCCCTGCAGAGCCCATCAATATGACGGGGAGTAAGACCAAAACATAGAGCCCCAGAGCTACCACAACCACCAGGAGCAGGATCAATCCCCAAAGCAGAAGCGTGCGGATGCGTCCCTTCGCGAGTTGAAATAGGCCACGGAGATTGATTTTTTCACCGAGCGCTTCACGAGCAACCGAGATCACCAAAACACCCTGCAGAATAACAATGCCAAAAATCGAGATCAGGGCTGGCAAGAACGTGGCGAGCGCAGTGAGGGTAATCGAGGTGGTGATCTCTTGACTATTGACAAGCCAGTTAGCGGGGTTTGCATTTCCAAGATCGATGGCATCATAAACAAACCACAGACCAATCGCGCCAATGGCGATTGAGAGGAGGGTGATCACCAGTTCAATGAGGAGTGCGGTACCAAAGGTGGTGCGAGGATTACGGCGGAGCATCTGGAATGAGGCACCAATGATCGCGCCGGTTCCCATTGGGCGCAGGGGGATCAGCCCGGGTTTGACCGGTGCCGTCCAGGCCTGTGAGCCGGGTCCATATGCTGGCCCATATCCGGGGGCCTGGTACTGAGCTTGGTACTGGGCTTGACCATATTGTGGCGCATATCCTGGCTGGGGATACTGTTGCTGACCATAGGGCTGCTGTGGAGAGCGTGCTTGTGGAAAGGCTTGCTGAGGATTGGCGGGCTGAACGGGTTTTGGTTCAGATCCTTCGCTCGCACCAGGTTGCTGCCAGGCAGTATTACTGTTCATCAATCAATCCTTCGCGTCTTTGGCGCAAACTCATACATTCGTAACTCAGCGTCACATTCTCTATGTTTCCATAATCTGTGCTCGTTTGCCCATGAAAGTCCCCACAAAGAACCGTAAAGCTGCAGATTTCTTTTGTACACTACAGTTAAGGGCAAAGACGCAGCGCCGTTGGCGTTGCGAAGTTCTCGTGTTTTAGTCCCCAAGCGGCAAAACACTCAATAACGAAGCAGGAGCAGCATGAGTCCTCGTATTCTTGTCGTCGATGATGATGTCGCGCTCGCCGAGATGATTGGCATTGTGCTCGACTCTGAAGGGTTTCAGGTCGAACACGCTGCAGACGGGGCTCAGGCGCTCCTCAGCTTTGAAAAAACGAAACCTGATTTGATTCTGCTCGATCTCATGTTGCCGGGTATTGACGGTATTGAGGTGTGTCGACGCATCCGGGCAAAATCTGGCCTGCCGATTATTATGCTGACCGCAAGAACCGATACCGCTGATGTGGTGCAGGGTCTTGAATCCGGGGCTGACGACTACGTGATGAAACCGTTTAATCCCAAGGAATTGGTCGCACGTATCCGTGCGCGCTTGCGTCCGAGTACCAGCGAGGGTGAGGAGACTCTCGAAATTGGGGATATCGTCATCGATGTTCAGGGTCATGATGTTCGCCGTAACGGTGAAAAGGTGAACCTCACCCCGCTTGAATTTGACCTCCTCCTGACGCTCGCTCGCAATCCCAAGCAGGTGTTTACACGTGAGATGCTGCTTGAGCAGGTTTGGGGCTATCAGTACAAGGCCGATACCCGTTTGGTGAATGTGCATGTGCAGCGGCTGCGGGCAAAAGTTGAAATCGATCCAGAAAATCCGCAGGTCGTCAGTACCGTACGCGGAATCGGCTACCGCGCCGGGTCAAGCCACTAGGCGTTTTTTCGGTGCCAGAAAATCGTTTGGAGCGCCTCAACCTGTCGGCTTGGCGTGCCTGGCCGAAACGGTTTCTGCGCACCCTGAGACGCTCCCTACAGTATCGCTCAGTCTTTTTTGCCGGGATCCTTTCCTTGATTGCGGTACTTCTCATCAGCATTTATATGAGTCTGAGCATTGGATCATCCTTATTCGAAAATCGTCTTGAACAGGCTCTCGATGAAAATGCCCGAGCCACTTTAGGTGCTCAGCAGCTGATCTACGCCAGCACAGCATCTGATGAAAACGCTCTCACCACACTGGTCGGTCAAGCTCGCTTGACCATTCAGGAGCGGGCACCGGGTGCCGTCGGTCGGGTTGCTATTTTGCGAACCCCAAAACAGGAAACCACCACCGTGGTGCAGGATAACCTGAGCCCATCAATTTCTGAGGGGGTCATTTCGCCGGAGATTCGCCAGCAGGTTGGTGAGGCCGAGAACCAACAGTTTTACCAATCGGTCAGCCTTGGAACGAAAAAGGTTCCCGCGCTGGTTGTGGGCAGTCAGCTCGACCTGGGGCCGGCAGGAAAGTATGAACTCTATACGGTTTTCGATCTGAGTGAAGTGCAGCAGACCCTCTCTTTTGTGCAACAAACCCTCCTCGTTGGTGGAGCGATTTTGGTATTGCTCATCGTGCTGGTTTCCTGGTTTATTGTGCGTATGACCGTGGCCCCGATTCAAGCGGTGGCCGAGACTTCTTCGCAATTCGCGGCCGGCAATTTGGATGCCCGAATTCCGGTGCGGGGCGAGGACGAAATTTCCACGCTGGCCCGCTCGTTCAACAATATGGCGGCGAGCCTGAAGAGCCAGATCACTCGGCTTGCGGAACTTTCGACCCTGCAACAGCGCTTTGTTTCCGATGTTTCCCACGAGCTTCGCACCCCGCTCACCACGATTCGTCTTGCCGGTGATGTGCTCTATGCCGAACGCGAGAAGCTTCCGGCGAAGACCCGCCGATCGGCAGAGCTCCTGCAATCGCAAACGGAGCGTTTCGAGGAACTCTTGAACGACCTGCTCGAGATTAGCCGTATTGATGCCGGTGCGGTGGTGCTGGAGCATGATCCGGTCAGTATGGTCAAAATGGTTGAAGAGTCCATTGAGGACGTTCGAGAGATTGCCGAACAGCAGGGCAGCGATATTCGGCTGGTTGCTGTTGGCGGCTATCTCGAGGTCGACATCGACAGTCGTCGTATCCGCAGAATCGTGAATAATCTTCTCGGAAATGCGATTGAACATGGCGAAGGGAAACCGATTGTTGTCAGTATTGATAGCAATGAACGGGCGGTGGCCGTCTCCGTTCGCGACTACGGTATTGGTATGAAGTCCAGCGAAGTTCAGCAGGTTTTTGAACGATTTTGGCGGGCCGATCCCAGCCGCAAACGAACTCTGGGAGGCACAGGACTCGGGCTTGCCATTTCGCAAGAGGATGCCGGACTGCACAATGGTTGGCTCGAAGTGTGGTCGGAACCGGGTGCGGGCAGCTGTTTCCGTTTGACCCTTCCGTTGAGGAGTGGTGAACTCATTGAAGTCTCCCCACTGCCACTCGTGCCGGATGATTATGTTCCTGCAGAAGTTCCAACAGCAGCTCAAGCGCAGAAAAAGAAGACCCCGGGAGGTGGGCGTGCTTAAACCACACCGTCTTTTTGCCGCTCTCGGCTCAGCGCTCGTCCTCAGTTCGCTCCTGAGTGCCTGTGTTGGTATTCCTGATTCCGGAGGGGTGCGCCCGGGCAACGAAATTTCAGGCCAGGTGGAGCTTGAGGACTTTTTCGTTTTCGATCCGCGCGGTCCGATTATCGACTCGAGCAAGGAAAATATCGTACGTGATTTTGTGAACGCCGCCACCGGCCAATCGAACGACTACTCCACGGCACGGCTGTATTTGAGTGGGGGCCTCACCTCAGCCTGGAAACCGCACGAACAAATCTATATTTTTAATTCTTCACCAATCGTGACCGCCATCAGCGATACCCAGGTAAAGGTGAATGTTTCATCCGTCGCTTCGGTTGATAGTTCTGGACATTTCCGGGAGCAGCTTGAGCAGGTAGAGTTTCTCTATACTCTCGCACAAAATCAGGATGCCCAGTGGCGGATCACCGAGGGTCCGAACGCTATTTTGCTCTCAAATGTGTTTTTCCGGCAGCTTTTTACGAAGCACCAGCTTTATTTTTATAGTGCGAACTTTGATGCTCTGGTACCAGATTTGCGCTGGTTCCCGGCGCGATATTCCCGGCTGACCCATATCGTCTCTACCCTGCTCGATGGCCCGAGTGATTTCCTCTCTGGAGGAGTGCTGACGACAGCTTTCCCGGAAGGAACGGAGCTGGCAATTGACTCGGTTGTTACCGTTGACGGTGTTGCCCAGGTTGACCTGACAGCGCAGGTGCTGGGGGCCTCCGTTCGTCAGCGGCAATTGATGTTGGCGCAGTTGAATGCTAGCCTGGCCGGAATTTCTGGGGTGAATAGGGCTCAGATATCTGTCGACCGCACCGAGCTTGCGATTGAACCTATTGGCAATAACATCCCGAGCCGGAATCCACAGATTAACAGTTCACCGTTAGTGGTCAGTAAGGGAGTTCTGGGCTATAGCCAACAAGACGAACTGATCCCAATGATTGGTTTCACCGGTGAGCTCCTCTCTCTCGACCCGCTGAGCCTCTTTTACAACGAGTTCCTCAACCGGGGTGCAATCAGAACGGCGGATGGAATCTGGTCGATTCGCGGAGTTGACACCCCGAAACGGGTCTTTCAGGGCAAGACCACACTTGATCCGCTTATCGATCTGAGCGGTGATATTTGGTGGCGAGAAAGTGGACAGGCTGGGATCAGTATTTTTGACGGTAGTGATTCCCGGGTGATTGCCGAAGAGCTGACGGCTGATACCAGAATTGTTCATTGGGCGATGTCTCGCGATGATACCCGTTTGGTCGTGGCAATACAGCATCAGGGCTATTTTGAGCTGCTCATGTTCGGGGTGCTGCGCGATGCCTTTGGCAAGGCCATTGGATTACATGAACCCCTACAACTCCAGAACCAAAACGGCACGGCTCTGGACCTGGTTTGGATGAATGAGTTGAGCGTGGTCTATGCCTGGCGTGAACAGGGTGAGAGCGGGCGTGTTGCCAGTTTGGAAATCGGCGGACTCCGCGGTTTCCTCGGGGGTCCAGTGCCTGATCTTGTTTCGTTGGCAGCGGCAAATGTGGTCCGTCAAGTTCGGGTCTTGAACAGTTCCGGGCAGCTCTTCCAATTCGGCACCAATGATGCCTGGCAATTAGAGGTCGACGATATTAGCCTGCTGGCAAAGTTGCGGTAACCGAGGCTATCTTTCTC
>JBARYA010000215.1:0-6168 GCA_049647625.1 Microbacteriaceae bacterium | reverse complement strand
CGCCCTTCTCAGACGAGCAAGAGTTATTGCTTCACAGTTGATTAAGGATGCTGTAATTTTCCGCCGGGGAGGTTGGCTTGTGTGAAAATTGATACCCCATCGCTTCAAGTTTCCGAACAGCAATCGTTGGGAGAGAACCGACGATAGCTTCAAGCTGCACGGTACGATACCTCTGTCGATATTCTTCGAGATATTTCTGATGACCGGAACGAACATCAATCCCAAATTCATTAATGACCATCTGAAGCACATCCTCTAGCCCCGGCCGAAACCTTGACCCACCGACTGGAAAATGTAAATTTGACATGGTTGGAACATTACCGTGAGACAATAAATCTCTTCGACGATTCTTTGAATGAGAGCCTGAGCGATTGCTGTGCAGAAGCGAGCGGATAAGGTCATCCCGATGTCCGTGTACGTTAAGGTGTGCGGAAGGGATTTTACCTTGGGGGTTTGCCAGATAATCGTAATGAAAATACGGCTGATTTACTCCATTCGCTGCTACCGTAAATGAAGATTTCAAGATCTTCAGCCAAGTCCCGCCGGTCCCACCAATACAATAATATTCAAAGGTAAGCCTCAAGAAAGGCTTCCCATCAACAGTCAATTGAACCCCTTCTGGGTCCTTTTGGGTGATAACTACGGTTTGGCTGTTGTCTTCTCGAGTGTATGTGCGCAGAACGATGCCGAGCTCACCCTCAGGCAAAACCTTTAGGAGCATTTCCTGTACCTGATTCGCAAATTCTTTTGCTTGTTCGGCAATGCTCATAGCTACTGGCATTATGCAGAAGCAGAGTGAAGAAAGAGCATCTGATTATATGCCCGTAATTCTGCGGCGCGCTCGGAAGATAGCGGTAAGCCTGATTCAAAAACAGCTTCGACCGACTCATACGATTCAAGTAAGTCGGCATTTTTCGTTCGGAGGACTCTGAGCTCGCGGACTACCTCGTCTCGAGACAACTCTCGAACCTCAACATTCACTTTTTTCTTCCTCATATCACCCCTCCTTGGGCGCTTAACATCCAGAATACCCTTAGCAAATGAAAAAGCATGGATGCCTTCCTCCGATACACATGAACACTACCCGAGACATCCGACATTATTTGAGCCGATGCTGAATCAGTTGGGCTTTCCAGCACTGATGTGATGTGGAGAAAGCATCCACCAAACTCTCAAGGAAGAAGAAAAGAACCGCTAGGCTAAACACAGGAGGGAGTCATAGATGACTTTTGAACAGCTGATCAGCGATTTTTACGGTTTCGAAAACTCATTATCTGAGGAAGAGAAAAAGTACATCGCGAAAACCCGCGCATTCTTAAATGCAGAAGTGCGGCCCATCGTCAATGAATATTGGGAGCGGGCAGAGTTCCCGCACCAATTGGTTCGGCCGATTGCTGAGCATGGTCTCTTTCGAGTCACGCACCCGGACACCTCACCTTTTCCGGCATCCGAAACGTTTCGCGGCTGGTTGGCACTCGAAATGGCGCGAGTTGATGCCAGCATCGGCACCTTCATTGGCGTGCACTCCGGCCTTGCCATGACCTCACTCTCGGTGGGCGCATCCGAAGAACAATTAGCCGAATGGATGCCACGCTGCGCCAGCGGTGAGATTATTGGAGCCTTCGCCCTGACCGAACCATTGAGCGGCTCAGATACCGCTCAGGGGCTCAGAACCACCGCAACTCGCGAAGGAGATAGCTGGGTGCTGAACGGCGCCAAACGCTGGATTGGCAACGCCACCTTCAGCGACTTCACCATCGTGTATGCCAAGGACACCGCAGACGATAAGGCCAAGGGTTTTATTGTGCCCACCAATACACCCGGATATTCGGCCACCAAGATTGAGCAGAAGCAGAGCCTGCGCATTGTACAAAACGCCGATATCACCCTCGAGAACGTCCGGGTTCCCGAAAGTTTGCGTCTGCAGAACATTAATTCCTTCCGGGATATTGCAAAAATTCTGCGCATTACCCGAGCCGGGGTCGCCTGGAGTTCAATTGGAAACTCGATCCAGGCCTGGGAAGCGTCCCTGCAATATGCCAAAGATCGTGAACAATTCGGTCGCAAAATTGGCGGCCATCAGCTCATCCAAGATCTTCTCGTCAAGGGCTTAGGAAACATCACCGCCAGTATTGCCATGGTGACCAGAGTCGCCGAAATGTCAATGGAGGGCACCCAGCGCGACGAACATGCGGCACTGGCCAAAGCTTTCTGCACCGCCCGGATGCGTGAGACGGTTGCCTATGCTCGCGAATCAATGGGTGGTAACGGCATTGTGTTGGACTATGGTGCGGCCCGTCCATTCGCCGACGCCGAAGCGATGTATAGCTATGAGGGCACCCGTGAGATGAACACCCTCATCGTGGGAAGAGCAATCACCGGCTTTGCAGCGTTTGTTTAGCCCTCTCTCTACCAATATCCATAATCCTCCAAAGTGTCGACTAAAACACCTCCAAAGTGTCGACTAAAACACCTCCAAAGTGTCGATTCGTTATATGATTGGCACCAGCGGAGGAAAAATGAACTATCTACCAAGGGTCATAGATGACGAACTTGCGCAAAACCTCGAGTGGTCTGGTGCAGTACTTCTTGAAGGGCCAAAAGCTTGCGGAAAGACAGAATCGGCTTTACAAATCGCTCAAAGTCTCATCCGAATAGATACCGACCCTCGGGTTGCTGACTTCATGAAAATGAACCCAACCTTAGTCCTGGAGGGAAAGACCCCACGTCTTCTCGACGAATGGCATGTGCAGCCAGCACTGTGGAATAGCATCCGTCATGAAGTTGACGAGAGAAAACTCCCAGGCCAGTTCATACTTTCTGGCTCAACCGCCGCAATAGATTCTATTGACAAGCACTCTGGTGCAGGCAGAATATCACGGCTCAAAATGAGACCCATGTCACTCTTTGAGCAGGGAGAGTCCCCGGGCCAGATTAGCCTCAACGAGCTTTTTGAGGGAAACATAAGGTTCGCAGACAGTGAGCCAGTGAACTATCTGAAATTGCTTGAACTCATCAGCTTCGGTGGATGGCCCGGGGCGCTCAATTTATCCGGCCCGAATAAACTCGGCTACATCAAAAGCTATCTCAATAATCTTGCAGAGGTGGATATCCAAGAGGTTGATGGCGTTTCACGTTCCCCTTTGAGAGTCCGAAAGTTCTTCTCTTCTCTCGCAAGGAACACTGCAAGTGAAGCGAAAATCACAACTTTGGCAGCGGATATTGGAGAGCCTGATCGAAGGGTATCGCGCGATACAATCTACGATATGTTGGAAGCACTCACTCGACTTATGGTGGTTGAAGACCAACCGGCTTGGCAAACCCACCTCCGCTCTTCAGCGACGCTTCGGAAGAGTATGAAGAGGCATTTTGTTGATCCCTCACTTGCTGTAGCAGCTTTGGGGATCTCCCCTGAAAAGCTTGCTCAGGATCCAAACTTTGTCGGATTCTTGTTTGAATCCATGGTTATCCGTGACCTGCGAGTGTACAGCCAACCGCTTTCTGGCACAGTCTTCCACGCTCGGGACTCATATGGAAATGAAGTCGATGCAATCATCGAACGAGCCGACGGACGATGGATGGCTCTCGAAGTAAAATTGGGGCAGGCCGCTGTTGAAGAAGGTGCACAATCTCTGCTCAGATTTGTTGCCCAGGTGGACAATGTGCCACCAAGCGCCCTGATTGTTATTACTGGCGGTGGATCAGCATACCAGCGCGCTGACGGAGTATTTGTCGTCCCCATCACCCTTCTCGGGCCATAGCCTGTCACAGTATCGCTAATCATTTTGAATATTGTTACTGAGTCTCCACCCAATTCTGGCTGAATTATCAGCAAACTTTCATAAAATGATAGGGATATGACTTCGACCTCAACCGGTTCGATTCAGCTTCCCGCGCTGACAGCTTCCGAGCCCGATTCGAAAACAATCTCACCCGAGGTGACGATTGCGTATCCACCGACGCAAGCACTCCCGCAAGCACTACCGCAAGCACTCCCCCAACTCACCACAGCAGGAACCCCATCCAGCACGACAGAGGTTCGCCGTCAGTACAGCGAAACCCTGACCCGCCCGATGCTCCTACCCTACGCCCACGTGAACCAGCGCACCATACCGCTCATCATCAGCTCATTCCTGTTCTTCAGCACCCTGGGTGGCAGCATCATCCGTAACGCCCTGGGCTGGGTTGGCTGGGGTGTCTGGATAGCGCTGGCGGTCGCGATTGCCATTATTTGGTTTGTGCAATCAGTGCGGCTCAGCAGTCAACTCAACTTCAAAACAATCGTCCGCGATATTCCTATCCCATTGGCACTCTTGGTGACGGTGTCAGGGCTCAGTATTGCCTGGAGCCAGTACCGTTTGGAATCCGCCGGCGGTTTCGGCATCCTGATCGCCACCGTCTTTGTGGGGCTCACCATTGCATCCCTGCTCAGTTGGCGCGAAATCACCCAGGTGCTCGACTATGTGACCCGCATTATTTTGGCGGGTTCGATGGTCTTTGAGCTTCTGGCCGCGATCGTGCTGCAGCATCCTATTGCTCCGGCCTGGGCAAACACCGGAGTGCTCGAAACCCTGCAACCACAGAATTGGTGGACCGAGGCAAACCTCTTTGAGGGTGGACGCATCCACGGCTTAGTCGGGAACGCTGCCGATCTCTCCTTCATTGCCGGCATCTCACTCATTGTGTTGAGCGTGCGGATAACCGACCATAAAGTTCGCTATCTCTCCGGGCTGCCTTGGATGTTCCTCGCAGCATCCACCCTGATGCTGGCCCGAAGTACCACCATCATTATTGCGCTCACCGTTGCCGCAGCTGTGGCGGCTGCGGTCTTCATCCGGCGCTGGATGTTGGACCGCGCCGAGGTGCGACTATTCTGGCTCGGGGTCACCGCAATGATTTCTACCGGCTTTGGTGTGCTCCTGGTGCTCGGTGTGCAGATCTTAGGCTTGTTCGGCAAGAATCCTACCCTGACCGGAAGAATGGAGATCTGGCAGGGCGTTCTGGGGCTCATCCGCCATGATCCGCTGATTGGTCACGGCTGGGTTGGATATTGGTCCCCCACCATCCAGCAATTCGCTGATATTACCAAAGACTGGCCGATGCAGCAGGTTCACGCACACAATGCTTGGCTCGATGTCTGGCTCCAAATTGGCCTGGTGGGCTTGCTCATCTTTGCAGCCCTCTGGTTTACCAGCATCCGGCACAGCTGGCTTCGTGCCACCGATGTCCCGGTGCAAACGAAACCGGGTAGCAATGCACGGGTGCGCACCAACTCTCTCTCGCTCTTGCCGCTGCTCTTGCTCATCCTGTTGTTGGTGCAATCCTTTGCCGAGAGCATGATTCTGATTGAGGGTACTCTGGTGTTGTTTGTGGTTCTGAGTGCAAAGATTAGCCAGCTGGGTCAGGGACGTACCCTTGTTCTGGGCAATGGTGCTGGGAATAACACGAGCAACAAAACGAGTAGCAGTACAGCTAATACCCAGAACCTGAGCTCCCCCTTCGAGCCGTGAATTCTTCAGAATCCTCCGCCAGCTATACTTGGCGGAGTGACGACAACACCTTCTCCGCCAACTGACCCGCGGCCCGATTCGCAACCTAATCCAGTACGAGCAGCACATTCAGAAGCGCCCACTGGAACACCCAGTTCCGTTATGGCCGCCCTCAAAAATCCGCGATTGCTCAGCACCGAAGTTCTCGCCGGGATTGTCACAACCCTTGCCCTGATTCCTGAGGTCATTTCCTTCTCGATTATTGCCGGCGTCGACCCAAGAGTCAGCCTCATCGCTTCGGTCGTATTGGCCATTTCAATGTCGTTTCTTGGTGGACGCACCGCCATGGTTACGGCTGCTGCGGGTGCGGTCGCGCTCGTTGTTGCCCCGCTGGTCAAAACGCAAGGGATTGAATACCTCCTCCCTGCCGTGATTATGGCCGGAATAATCCAGATCCTCTTTGGCACGCTCGGCTTAGCACGGCTGATGCGCTTCATCCCCCGCTCGGTGATGATTGGTTTTGTGAATGCGCTCGGTATCCTGATTTTCTTTGCACAGGTACCACACCTCATCGATGTTCCGTTCATTGTCTACCCGCTGTTCGCGCTCACTGTTGTGATTGTGCTGTTTCTCCCACGGATCAGCACCGCAGTTCCGGCGCCGTTGATTGCCATCATTG
>JBARYA010000214.1:0-8136 GCA_049647625.1 Microbacteriaceae bacterium | reverse complement strand
GCAAATGGGCATTGACCCTGCGCATCCTGACAGTCTTTGTCGGAGTTGCCGGCGCCGCCTTCATCATGGATTTCTGGTGGCTCTCGTTCTGGCTCATTATTGCCGGACTCGGTATTGCCCCGGCACTCGCGGTGATCTTCAGCAATGTTGCCGCCTCGGTCAAGTTCTCCGAAACAGCCGAGGCCTATGGCTGGGCAGGTACCGGACAGCTCATTGGGGCTGCCCTCGGTTCTGCGGCTGCCGGCTTTATGATTGATGGCTTCTCAGCCACCGGCGCCTTTATTGTGGCCGCAGTATTCTTGTTCTTCGGCACGCTATTGCCGGCACTCACCATACGCTGGCAACCCGACCTCAGCGCCGAAAATCTGGGGCCACATCCGGATACCGAACCTATCCGGATCGATTCTCTCGGCTAGCGAGTCACCCAGATCGCTGAGGCGAGCAATCCGCTCAGCGTAATTGGTAGCTCTTGCTCGCCAAGACGAACCACAAACGAGTCCACATAGGGATGGCGACTCACCAGGGTAACCGCTTGGTTGACAGTGACGTTTAGCTCAGTGCAGAACCGGAGCATATCGGGGCTCTCATCGGAGATGCGCACAATAGTGCCCGGAACACCCACCTCAAGTTCGGCCAACTGCACGGCATCGTGTTCTGAAATTTCACCGGATGCCGAAGGAATCATATCGCCATGGGGGTCATGTTTTGGATAGCCCAAAAAGTGGTCAATCCGATCAATCATCAGATCAGAGACAGCGTGCTCCAGCACCTCAGCCTCGTCGTGAACCTCGTCCCAGGTATATCCGAGCGAGTTCACCAAAAATGTTTCCAGCAGACGGTGCCTGCGAATCATCATCAGCGCGAGATGGCGCCCTTTGGCGGTCAGCTCAACACTGCCATAGGGCTGGTGCGAGATGAGCTCAGCATCGGCAAGTTTACGGATACCCTCAGAGATGGTGGATGCCCGGAAACCCAGCTTTTCTGCTAATAATTTCACCGTCACCGGCTCTTCAGACCATTCCGTCGATTGCCAAATCGTCTTCAAATAGTCTTGGGCTGAATGGGTGAGCTCTGAAACCGGCACAGATACATCTTAGAACATCTGCGCTACCCTTTCCCGGATTCGTTCTACCTGCAAGAATAAGTTCGGTAACCCAAACTTTTGTGTTAGATTAACCACAAGCAATTTCTTGAATCTTTTTACTTCAGACGAAGGCGGTGTGCAGATGAAGTTTTTGGTAATCCTCCTCGGAGCGGCCGGTGGCATCCTGTTGCTCGTCTTTGTGCTGAGCCTCGCATTCTCGGCCCAAATTGCTTTACAACCGACCGGTTTCGCCGTTGCCGCAGCCGGCGTGTGTGCGATTCTTCTTTCTTGGGGGCTTCAAAGTCGCCTGATGAGCAAAAACCTCTCAAAATAATCGCTCTTCGAAGTGAACGTTTTTGCGCTACACTCAGAAGCTGTACTCGTGCTCGAATTGCATAGCGGTACACCGCAAGAATTCCATGCGATAAGGTGACATCAATCGCGCAATCCTGTTGAAAGGTTGCCCTTTTGTCATCACAAACTTCTGCTGTACCAGATCAGCCCATCTACGCCAGTCGTGGCCGCGGCGTCTATGACATCCTGATCGCAGTCTTCTGCGTGGTGCTTATCCTGTCCAATATTGGTGCCACCAAGGGCATCCAATTTGGCCCGATCATCACCGATGGCGGCGCCTTCCTCTTCCCGCTCGCCTACGTTCTCGGCGATGTGCTGAGCGAGGTGTACGGTTTCAAAGCGGCCAGGCGTGCGATTATCCTCGGTTTCGCCACCTCGATTCTTGCGAGCCTCAGCTTCTGGCTGGTCATCATTGCCCCAGCGGCAGATTTCTACGATGGGCAGGAATCATTTGAGCGAGTCTTAGGTTTTGTGCCGCTCATTGTGCTGGGCTCACTCCTCGGATACTTGGTCGGGCAGCTCCTCAACTCCTGGACCCTAACCCGCATCAAAAAGATCACCAAAGAACGCCTGCTCTGGGTGCGACTCATCGGTTCAACCGGTATTGGCGAGCTGGCAGATACCATCATTTTCTGCGCGATTGCTGCCGGTGTTATCGGCATTAGCACCTGGGCCGACTTCTTGAACTATGTCATTGTCGGATATGTCTACAAAGTTGGTGTAGAAATCGTGCTGCTCCCGGTGACCTACCGGGTGATCGGCTGGGTCAAGAAGCGTGAACACTACGCACTGTAATAGCGCCCGATAACCTGCTCTTTGAGCTCGAAGAAGTTCCCATCAATCAAAGCCTGACGGGCTTGGTCGACCATCCGAATGGTGAACCGCTCATTATGGATGGTGGCCAAGGTAGCCCCGAGCATTTCTTTGGCACGGAAAAGGTGGTGCACATAGGCGCGGCTGTAATGGGCGCAGGTGTAGCAATCACAACCTGGCATCAATGGTTCAAAGTCGGTACGGAATCTCGCGTTTCGAAGGTTTACCCGACCATACTCGGTGTAAATTGCCGAGGTCCTGGCCACCCGCGATGGTGAAACGCAATCGAAGGTATCAACTCCCACCTCGATGGCGGCAAAGACATCATCGGGTTCGCTGATACCCAAAAGGTGGCGTGGCTTATCTTCGGGAAGTTCATCGGCACACCAGGAAACGATTTCACCAAGCTTGTCTTTCTCTAAAGCACCACCAATACCGAAACCGTCAAAGTCCATGGCACCCAGATCCTGGCAAGCCTTACGACGAAGATCCTCGTAATTTGCCCCCTGGATTACTCCGAATAGTGCCTGATACGGTTTCTCTGAACGTTCAGCACTGAGGCGCTGATGCTCAGCAATACAGCGCAGCGCCCACAAACGGGTGCGCTCGAGGGCTTCTTCTTGATATCCCCGAGTATTCATCAGGGTGGTCAGCTCATCGAAAGCGAAAATAATATCGGCACCAATCTGATGCTGCACCTGCATCGACACCTCAGGACTGAAACGGTGCATACTGCCATCGAGGTGCGATTTAAAAGTAACCCCATCATCGTCAACGGTGCTGAGGCGCTCTCGCCCTTTCTGCACCAGATCATCACCGCGCAGGATTTCTTCCCCGGGATTCATTGAGATGACTTTCTTGAAACCGGCCCCCAGGCTCATCACCTGGAATCCACCGCTATCGGTAAATGTCGGGCCGTGCCAATTCATAAAGTTTGATAAGCCACCGGCCGCGTCCAAGAGCTCAGGGCCGGGCTGTAAATAGAGGTGGTAAGCGTTGGCCAAAACCGCCTGGGCACCGAGCTCACGCATTGTTTCTGGCAGCACTGCCTTCACGGTGGCTTTGGTCCCAACCGGGATAAACGCTGGAGTCTGGATGTTCCCGTGCGGGGTCTGGATAACGCCGGCACGACCGTGGAACTCGCGCTCCCCCACGCTCAGGCGTTGTTCGATTTCGAAGTGAAACTGTTTTTCTGGCACCCGTCTATTGTGCCCTATCTGGGTGAATCAAATTCATCGTCAACATCATCCTCATCATATTCATGAACCTCGCGCTCGGGCTGAGGCTCATCCAGGAATGCAGGGAGGTTGATCGGCGCGGTAAAGGTGACGGTGTCGTTGAAGCGATGCTCAATCGGAAGCTCTGCTGGAAGGTAACGGGTGAGAACAATTCTTCGAGCATCCGGATTCCAACGGAAACGCATTTTCTGCACTGCCAAGAGCCAGAAGATTCCGATAGCTGCCGCCAGGAATGCTCCCAGGGCGCCCATCATGATTGCCCATTGTGGGCCGAACTCGTTTGCAATCCAACCGGCCAGAGGCGAACCAATGGGGGTGCCACCGAGAAGAATTGCGGTGTATATAGTCATGACCCGGCCACGGACCCACGCCGGAGTGGTAGTTTGCACGTAGCCATTAGCGGTCACCAGGGTGGAAACTGAGGCGAAGCCGATCAGCGCATTGCTGGCGGCAAAGGTCCAGAAACTTGGCATTGTTGCGCTCATTGCCATGGCTAGGGCGAGCATGGCACTGCTGAGGAATACCACTCGTAATCGGGCGCGTTCCCGACGGGCAGCAAAGAGCGCGGCGGCAAAAGAACCGATAGCAAGGATAGAGGATACCGCCCCGTACTCGCCGGCACCTTCGCCGTAGTAGACCGCCATCGTCGAGGAGAAGATGGCAAAGTTCATGGTGAAGGCGCCAATCAGGAAGATGGCAATGAAGACAATGATCAGGTCGGTTCGGCCAGCGACATATTTCAGCCCCTGACTGAACCGGATTTTACCCTCCTGCCGCCCCTGGTCCTTCAATTCCGCACGCCGGATCAAAAAGAGTCCGATGAGGGTGGCCAAGAATCCAGCACCGTTCAGGATGAACACCCATCCAGCCCCGACAACAGCGATGAGGATACCGGCCAATGCCGGGCCGATGAGACGGGCTGCATTGAAGGTGGTGGAGTTGAGCGCAACCGCATTTGCCATCAATTTGTCGTCAACCATATCGGAGACGAATGTTTGCCTGGCCGGAGCATCAAAAGAGTTTGTAATACCGAACATGGTGGCAAAAAGGTAAAGGTGCCAGAGTTCCGCATGACCGAGGAGGAGCAGGAGGCCCAAGGAAACCGCCAGCATGAGCAGGGTCGCCTGAGTGACGAAGAGAATCTTTTTACGATCGAAACGATCGATAATAGCGCCAACCACGGGCACTAAAAAGAGTTGCGGACCAAATTGAAGTGACATGGTAATACCCACAGCGAAAGCATCATTATCGGTCAACTCGGTGAGTACAACCCAGCTCTGAGCAGTTGATTGCATCCAGCCGCCAACATTTGATACGAAGGCAGCGATGAACCAGATTCGATAATTTCGAATTGCTAACGATCTAAACAAATACCCACTCCACAGCCCAAGCCGCTGCGCCCGGGCGAACGCTTACGATTCACTCCAGTAAAGAAAACCACCGCAGTAGAACTCTTGTCAGTCAAGTTTGCGCTTGGCACTCAGGAATCGGCTGGGTAGCTTATTTTTAGCTTACTCTTACCGGGCTGGACATCCGGTGATGGTTGATGCGACGCGCTGAGGGTTTTCCCAAAACATGTCAAAAATTGCATTCACCCCAGCCGAGCTTGTATCCTCGTAGAGGTTGTCCACACACATGTGCGACAAACAAGTTAGTCCGCAGGTCGACAGAACGCACGAAGTTGTTTTGATTGCCTGTAGTACCCGTGTAGGTAATAGCTGGCAAAGATTGCTGAGCTATGTGGCGGTAACACTGTCGCATTTATTGAACGTCATAAATGCTTGAGGAATGTTACGAGCTAGTCCGAAAAGGTCGGGCGCGAGATGACGAACACGTACAGAAGCACTGGCCTTTCCAGCATTTTGTGGACCGGTTAATGCCTGTACTTGGGAAAACACAGCAATCATGACAACTGCATTAGTTGTAAAAAATCTATACAAAGTTTTCGGACGCAAGTCACGAGAAACCATTCAACGACTCAAATCTGGTGCGAGCCGCGAGGAGGTGAGCAACCTCGGAACCGCAGCAGTTATTGACGCAAGTTTTTCGGTCAAAAAGGGCGAAATCTTCGTCATTATGGGCCTCTCCGGTTCTGGCAAGTCAACCATTATCCGGATGCTCAATCGCCTGCTTGATCCTTCCGAGGGCGAGATTATCCTCGGCGAGCAAAACATTAGCGAACTGAGCGAGCGGGAACTTCGAAAGGTACGGCAAGAGAAGATCTCCATGGTGTTCCAGCATTTCGCGCTGCTCCCACATCGCACGGTTCTCGATAATGCCGCCTACGCCCTGGAGATACAGGGTATGCCAAAGGCTGAACGCTACGAGATCGCCAAAGAGATTCTTCAGGTCGTTGGCTTAGAGAGTTGGCAGGACCACTACCCTGACGCCCTCTCTGGTGGGATGAAACAGCGGGTGGGGCTCGCACGAGCACTGGCCGCACAAACAGAGATTCTGCTCATGGACGAGGCGTTCTCGGCTCTTGACCCGCTGATACGCCATGAGATGCAGGAGCAATTGCTCAGCCTGCAAGCAAAACTGCAGAAAACCATTATTTTTATTACCCACGACCTCAATGAGGCAATGTTCCTCGGTGATCGCATTGCCGTGATGCGTTCTGGTCGGATCGTACAGATCGGTACACCAGAAGATATCTTGACCGATCCGGCAAACGACTATGTTGCCCAATTCGTGCAGGATGTTGACCGAGCTCGCGTGTTGACCGCGGAAAGCGTGATGGAGCGTCCGCAACAGGTAGCAAACCTCACCGCCGGACCAAGAGCTGCACTGCGTACCATGCGTGACTTGCAGACCAGTGCGCTTTTTGTGCTGGACCGTGATCGACGCCTGGTGGGTATTGTGCGAGACAAGGCGGTGCTCCGGCTGGTCAAACAGGGGCAGCGCGAATTCGGTGAAGCACTGAGTCAGGACTTTTCGCAAGTCACGCTGGGAACGCAGCTTTCCGAAATGATCCCCACCTCGGTAGAAAGCCCGGTTCCACTGGCCGTGGTCGACGAAAATGGACGTCTTGTCGGGGTCGTCCCCCGCATTACCCTTTTGGCGGCACTTGGCAATGTCGATAGTAGCAACGGTAATACCGACGAGATAGACATTATCGGGCCGCCTGCAACCGTTCTTGAAGCTGAGATTACTCAAACGCTCGAAGACACTGCCTCAATCGAAATCATCTCGGATGCTGCCGTCGAAGGCGATACCCAGAGTCAAGGAGGGCAGCAATAATGGAGTTCCCACGCATTGCTCTCGGTGACTGGGTAGAAGCGGGTGTTCGATTTCTGATTGAATATGCTGCTGGATTTTTTGCCTTTATTCGACAGATATTCAATGATTTCTACCAAGGCGTATTTTGGTTGCTGAGTGCTCCCCCTTTCTGGGTTGTTATCCTCTTCTTTGCCGCACTCGCCTGGTTTCTCAAGGGCTGGAAAAATGGGTGGAAGCTTAGCCTCGGTGTTACTCTCGGGCTGCTGATTATTGTGTCAATGGAAATGTGGCGTCACTCAATGGTCTCGCTCGCGCTGGTCATTGTTGCTGCAATTATTTCGATTGTAATTAGCCTGCCTCTTGGGATTTGGTCGGCCCAATCCGATCGTGCTTCTCGTGCGATTCGTCCGGTGCTCGACTTTATGCAAACCATGCCAGCCTTTGTTTACCTCATCCCGGCGCTCCTGCTCTTCCGTGTTGGCGTGGTACCCGGGATTGTTGCGACCGTTATCTTCTCGCTGGCACCGGGAGTGCGACTCACCGAGCTTGGTATTCGTGGAGTCGATAAGGAAGTTGTTGAAGCCGGTCACGCATTTGGAGCTTCACCGATGCGCATTTTGCGTCAGATTCAGCTTCCGCTGGCACTGCCCTCAATTATGGCCGGAGTGAACCAAATCATTATGCTCTCGCTCTCCATGGTCGTTATTGCCGGAATGGTTGGTGCCGGAGGTCTGGGCGGCAAAGTCGTGGAAGCCCTGCAATCAATCAATTTGAGCCTCGGTTTTGAGGCCGGTTTCGCGGTGGTCATCATTGCCATGATGCTTGACCGGATGACCGGCACGCTCATTAAAACAAAAAACGTTATCGGGTAATCAACGCCCGTCACGCAAACTCGAGGAGATTCCCCGGGTTCGAGTCAACCATTTCACACCGTGTGTGAAGGAAGGAAGACAATGTTGAAGAAAAAAATAACTGCGATTACCGCTATCGGTATCGCGGCAGGAATGGCCCTGGTGGGCTGCTCCGCTCCCGGTGACAATACCGGAACCACACCACCTGAGGGAGAAAGCAAGGGATCAATTAACCTTGCGGTCTTTAACGGCTGGGACGAAGGCATTGCCGTATCGGAACTGTGGAAGGCCATCCTGAGCGAGAAGGGCTATGAGGTTGAACTCCAGCCTGCAGACCCTGGCGCCGTATTTGTTGGACTGCAGTCTGGTGATTACGACTTCACCATGGACGTCTGGTTGCCTGGCACTCACGCCGACTATCTCAAAACCTTTGGCGATGACATTGTTGAGCTTGGCGCCTGGAATACTGAGTCAAAGCTCACCATTGCGGTAAACGAAGATTCTCCAATTACTTCGCTGGCTGAGCTGGCCGCAAACGCCGATGCTTTCAATAACCGTTTGATCGGAATCGAATCAG
>JBARYA010000213.1:0-2383 GCA_049647625.1 Microbacteriaceae bacterium | reverse complement strand
GGGGACAGCCTCATGGTGATAGATGGTGAGTGGAGTCATTTTTATGATGGCGGTGCATAGTGGTCACAACCGCATCCGGCAGTGGTGCACACCATGTACTCTGGTATGAAACTAGCTGACGACTCAGGATATTTTACTCTCATTAATACCGGCTATGACGAGGAGGGCTACCGGATGGACTACTTCCTAAGCTCTCCAGAAGAGGTTGTTTCAGGGAATTTTACGAGCATTTATCCGGAGTTGATTACACAGTGCGGAGACGTTATCTATGGGGCACACAATAAGACACAGATTGTTCCATCAGCGGCACCGCCAGAAGAATTTCAACTGATGCAGTTATACCCATTAACAGAAAACCCTAAGCTGGCAGTGTTCTCCCAGCAGTTACCGGATGGCTGGCATCTTTCTTACACCTCTGACTCTGCTCCCTGCATTGATGGAGTCGTTTACGCAATCGGTGCAGTCTCTAATACGGGGTATGGGGCTCCCGAAATTGAAACAGAGCTGATTGGTCAATCAGGAACATTCTTTGCGCAGGTTCCTACCCTGTTAAAGTGGGATACGAAGTCCGGTGTCCTGAGCATCATCAATTTGGTAGATGATCAGGGAGAAACGTTTCCCCCTGAATCCCATATGCCTTTTAGCACCAATCGGAATGGTCTCGAAGTCTGGGGAGATAGTATCTATTGGCTTAACGGTGTAAACCATGCCGTCATGAAAACTAGCCTGGAAACTGGGATTTCTGAAGCATTATGGGTTGTTGAAGAAGTTCGGGATGCGGGGGCCTCTCAGAACACACAGTATCAGCTCATCGACCATCAGTTGCATTTGGTCAACCTTGATAAGGATTCTTTCAAAAGCAGATATCGTGTCTACAATCTGGGTAACGGCAGGGTTTTGGAACAGATCTCTCTAGAGGCGCTGTCTCTCAGTACCTCTAACTTTGGATTATCAGGATTTGCTGTTCGTGCGGAAGACTTTCCTAACTAGCTTTTTCAATCAATATTTTTTACAGAACTTTCTCTTCTAGCGAGAACACTCAATCTCAGAGCTCGAACGAGAACCGAAGCTATAACCATGACTATGAGCAACCACCAAGAATCTCCAGTCAATCCTGGACCCATCAAACTGCCGTATGCTGCGCTATCAATACCAATTGCCACACTCGATGCAGCCATCGACGCTGTGATGCCAGTAACAAAATACAACAGTGTTGACCGCTCAAAGTTTCGGAGCAAAAGGGAAAGCACGAAATACACCACGATCATCAACACTGGTAGCGGGCTAGGAACAATGTTTGCCGCAAACATCTTGAACGGCAAGGTAAGCATTATGTCGAATTGCGGTGTCGGTGACTGGGCAAGTTGGGTACTAACGAATATGAAACTGTAAAACGTCTGCACGAAAAAGCTTTCGGCAAAGACTGATGTTCCTGCTCTTCTTGGACCGAATCGGGCCTTAACCGTATTCAATAGCGTCCTGTTGTCAGAAACATCATCCGTCTTCATTTGGACGGGTTTCCAGTGGGTCTGTCGGTGTCAGTATCCCTGTTTTGGCTTTTATTTCTCGTCTTGCCCTTCGCTCAGTGAACGCCCATCCGGACATAACGCTGATTCCAACGAGGACTGCGATGGGGAAGAATAATAGTCCGAATTCTTCAAGTCGCTGTATTATCGCGTTCCAGGGATCGTCCCTTGTCTGAGGATAGGTAAAGCTGGCCCAGGTAATGAAAATGAGCAGAGTGAGATAGGCGAGGGAAAAGCCTAAACTTCCGAAAGCGATCAGGTGCTGGCGTTTGTTTGCATTTTTCTCCATCAGTGTAGCCAGGAGCACTCCGAAGGGGAGACCGAGGATGACGAATGGAAAGGCAGAGATGAACAGACAGAGAAGTGGAATTAAGAAGAAAAGCATAGTGCGGTCAAAGCGGTATCCAGCTTGGGGGCCGCGTACTAAATCGTCGATCACGTTGATACTCAGGATTATGATTGCCAAACTTAACGAGAAGACGAGCCAGGCAAAATGTGCACCGCGCAAGAATTCATAGCCGCTAAAAGCCATCGGGTATTCAGCTGTCCTCTGTGAGACATCTTTGCGTCGCATTCGTTTCAGCAGGCTGGTCATTGGAATGTCCTATTCAGGCTTCGTTTTCCCGGAATCGCTTGGCGTTGAAGTGGCACGGATCATCGCATTCAATTCATCAGCTTGGAGGGCTCTTCGCATTGCGAAATGCCAACCCCAGGGAACTGCCACAGCGGTGAGCAGGGTGAGGCTCACTGTCAGCCAAGCATTATTGATATAGATGTAGATCAGTTTCTGCATACTGAGCATGGTGTGATTATTGGGGAAGAATAGTGCCCAGGCTCCGATTGTTGAGGTTACGGTT
>JBARYA010000212.1:0-5853 GCA_049647625.1 Microbacteriaceae bacterium | reverse complement strand
TTGTAGTAGTGGAAGAAGTTGCGGTTGCCGTAGCTGGAGCAGGAATTCCCTGTGCCATAACCGGCGTTCAGAGCAGCTGTGTTTGGCTGGTACGGGGTGTATATATATAGACCGGCTGTGGCCTGATTGCGTATGAACACATTGGACCCGCCGCAAGAGGCATTGGGGTGCCAATAAATAAAGTTATTGCGTCCAGCCCGATAGCTGTAGTTGTTAGCTCGGTCTTTGTAGACCTTGTACTGCTGGGCAGCTAAGAAAACTTGATTGAAGAAGCCGTAGTATTCGGCATTACAGGGGGCAGTATCTGGGCAACCATAGCCCATCGAAATATTGTAATCACCTGAATTTGGCGAGGTCTTGGTTACGAGGCCACGCTCTTTTTGCAGGATGACGAGCAGCGCCTTCTGACTAATACCGCAAGCCTGGCCCACCTCGGCAATAATCTGAGCAGCGGTCAGGGTGCGCCCACCAGTAATAGTCGAGCAGCGGTATCCTGGGCCGTTTACATTAGGGCTCGCCTGTTTCTGGACCGTGGTGCCGATGTAGTTCTTGAGACATGGATAACCGTTGACCGCAGGGCAGGATCCAACCATGGAGTTCAAAAATGACTGCACCTGGGCGGCGGTCATGGCATTGCCATCGTAGAAAAGTTCGTCACTGATGATGTAACCCGGATCAAAGAGACCAAGATTTGCTGCTTCAGCAGTCTGTGGTGTAGCGGTGATGGCAACAACAGGGGCAACAAGAAGCGTAGCAATCAGCGTCAAGTTGCCGATAAAACCGGTCCACCGACGCTTCGGACCATGATTTATGGTCTCGGATGCATTGCCTGGTACTCCCACTGTTGCTCCCTAGTTCAGGTGAAATTGTGAAAAGCATTCTTAAAAAGGACAGAGTTGGGGAAACACTTTTTGGAACATTTGAGAAGACACATTCAACCCGGCCACGATACAAAACACTCAATTCAACATTAAACCATTAGTTTAGGCTTCTTGGCTAGAGGCAAGCCGCGAAAAGATGCCCGGGCGTGTTGCCCGACGCCTAAGAACTCAGACATCATCCTGCCCAATAGCCCCGTAATCAAAAGCCGGTGAGAAAGATTCACGATTCTTGGATGCAGTGACTCTGCTATGAACACCTTCCCCTTGAGGGGAGGATACTTAATGTTAGATTAATTTTCGACTCTACTTCTGGATACAAATCCAAGGGAAAGTGACCTGATTCTCGTCTTGGAGGTTTGTATTGCAATCAAGTATCCGGTTGTCTCCCCATAGTGTGCAGACCGATCGAGACTATAGTCTCGATATCTTGAGGATTATTTCTATCATCGGTGTCGTTGCAATCCATGTGATTGGGCTCGTACTTGGGAACAAGGAGATTACTGGTAGCGGTGATTGGTGGGGTGCTGTCATCCTTGATATCGGTTTTGTATGGGTCGTCCCAGTCTTCATCATGATTTCAGGGGCATTCACTCTCAGACCAACGGCGCATGCTCTGGGCCCGATGGAGTTCTATAAGAAGCGTATTGCTCGACTCTTGCCGGCTCTAATTGCTTGGCACCTAATCTATATCGTTGGTTTTCGGGTGCTTATCGATGGAGAACGACTAGTTTCCAAAGGAATGCTCGTTACGATTCTGGATGCGAAACCATTTACTGCACTCTATTTCTTCTGGGTGATTTTAGGTCTGTACTTGGTTGCTCCGGTATTTGCCGCATTCCTTCACCAAGGAGGACGAAGAAGATGGATAATCACCGCCCTCATTGCTACTTCATGGGGATTCAGCGTATATATGCTTCCCTCAATCTTCAGAATGCTTGACGCAGAACGAGGATTTTCTCTGAATATTCTGACCTATTTTATCCCGTTTGTAGGTTATTACCTTCTGGGGTTTGCCTTGCACAAAATTGTGTTATCGCGAAAAAGTGTGATGCTCCTCGTGGTGGCAGTTCTCTGCTCGATATCGCTTGCAATATTTATGTATGGAGCTCAACGCTTGGGGGTAGATTTTGGGCTGCTTGGAATTCTCAACCCCCCTAACGAAACTTCCATTGGTATCTTCATAGTTTCCTGCGGGATTTTTCTTATCGTGCAAAATCTCAAAGTATTCGTGTTGCCGAATGAAAAATTGCGTAGCTTGATTATCACCTTGTCAAGTGCTTCTTTTGGAGTATTTCTGATTCACTTGTTATTCCTCAGACTCATCTATTTTGTTGTACCGAATGAAACCATCGAAGCATCCTTGGGAAACGCCCTCATTGCGTTTATCGTTATCGTCATGCTTTCTTTTGGCTCCGTAATTTTGCTGTCAAAAATTCCTTATGTGAGGCGCATAATCTCTTAGGGCATTAGAAAAGCAGTTCTCTTTCGAGATTCTTTCCTCTAGAAACAAGTTTTTGATGAATTAAGAAAATCGTGCAACGAGCCTCTATTCGGGGCAATTTCTTGAGAACGTTAAGAAGAAAGTTGGAAGCCGATAAAGGGGGGAATCGACTTCCAACTTCCCTCTAATGTAGCATCTAAAAACTGAAAAAGCACCATCAAAATCCTATGAGCCGGCTGAAGATTTTACTTGGCATTCAATGCCAGATATCGTGCACAGTTTAAGGGGTCTTTGAAGGAACTTCAGGTTCTAGTTCTGGGGCTAAGAAGTCGGCTATGAGCTGTTTAATCTCGGTAAGATTCGGATTCCCGGTCATTACCAGCGGCGGAACGAGCTCAAGATCCTGAATCGGCTGCGCTTGCGATTTGAGTGCAAGATCGGCAAAATGGGTCAGCATGGATGCCGGGATATCCGTCTTCACCGTAACGGTCGAGGCCTGAGCAATCTGCTGATAGCGGCCGATCACCGTCACCGGATCAAACTGGGCGAGGATCGCCTCCTGCACCTGGCGCTGCCGCTGCATCCGATCATAGTCGGTGGTGCTCACCCGACTGCGGGCATACCAGAGTGCCGTATCGCCACTCATCAGTTGCACGCCCGGTTCGATCCAGCCGTGCAAATCGGTGAAGTTGCCGTTCGCATCCATTGCGGTCGCCAGCGGAACCCGGGTCTGAACATCCACCGTAACCCCACCAAGCGCATCAATGAGATGCACAAAACCGGCCATATCAATCAGCACATAGTACTGCAGGGTGAGTCCAGTGACCCCCTCAACAGCGTCTCGCATCGCCTCGATACCGGCGTCGCTGGAATTCTTTTCAGCATCCGGATACAAATCAGGGTTCGTAATTCCGTGGGTGTACAAGAAACTAATCAGACACTCGTGACCGCAATCATAGCCATTCGGGAACTCTGCCCAGAGCGGAGAGTCTGCGCTAAAAACGGCGTTTTCGAGATTGCGGGGAATACCGATCATGCTCGCCTCACCGGTCACCGCGTCAACACTGACAACCGAAATGCTATCCGGGCGCAGACCCCAACGATCCTCACCCGCATCCCCGCCCAATAACAGGATGTTGTAGCGACCATCAATCGGTTCGGCAATTGTCGTTCCACCAAAAATCTCATCAAGAACGGTGCGCTGGATACCGGCCAATTGGGCTGCATAGCCAACACCAGAACCGATCAGGACCAGTGCACCAATGGTGGTGAAAGCAATAAAGAATTTTGCCTTTGGTCCCGTCTTCACAATCCGAGCCAAGCGCAGGGTATCAACGGTGAGCACGATCCAGAGCAAAATATAGGCCACCATGATGAGCTGCAGAGCCAAGAGGACGAGGGAATTTGTGGCGAGAGCGGCAAGCATCCCCATTACCGTCTCTTTGGAAAGAAAATACATACTCGCGAACAACACCAGCACTGCAAACAACACCGAACTGGCGATGAGACCGATTCGAGCAAGTTTCCGATTGCCGGCAAGCAATTGGGCCAAGCCGGGGAAAACAATATTCGCGACCACAAGCACCCAGCCACGGATGGTCATCTCGCGTGGATTCTGTACATCCGGATCGCGGATAGGACTCGACTGCAGCGAAGAGGAGTGTATGGAGCTGTGTGCTGGGTTGTGTGCCGGGGGTTGTGGTGGGTGTTGCTGCCGGCTCATTCTTGGGCTTGGAGCAGCTTTGCGGCCCGGAGCGGCAGCTGGGCGATACGGAACTTCTGGTCTGGGCACAATTCACCTATTGCGCAGAAGAGGGGGTGGAAGCATTGTTGGAAGCAGCAGAAGCAGCAGCGATTTTTGATTGAAGCGCCTCATTCTTGACGGCCACAGCATCCTGCAATTCAGTGGCAAAATCAGCGAGCTGGGTGGCGAGGCGGGCATCCGAAATGGAGAGCATCCGGACCGCCAGAAGGGCCGCATTGCGAGCGCCACCGATAGAGACCGTCGCAACCGGAACCCCAGCGGGCATCTGCACAATAGAAAGCAAAGAGTCGAGCCCGTCAAGGGTGGAAAGCGGGACCGGAACACCAATTACCGGCAAGGTCGTCACCGAAGCGAGCATTCCGGGGAGGTGTGCAGCACCACCGGCACCGGCAATAATGACCTTGAGGCCGCGAGCTCTCGCCTGCAAACCCCAATCGAGCATGCGCTCCGGGGTACGGTGTGCGGAGAGAACCTCTACCTCGAAGGGGATGTCGAACTCACGAAGGGCAGCAGCGGCGGCTTCCATCACGTTCCAGTCGCTATCGGAGCCCATCACCAAGCCGATCAGCGGGGTAACGCTGGTGCTGGCTGGAGCGGTGGGTGCGGATGGCGCAGGACTCGATGCGGCAGGGGAAGTCATGGCTTAATGGTAGAACTTGTGCGATGGGAGCGGGCTGAGGGCGCGCCGAAAGCTGGCGGACTTGCGGGAGGGTGTGTTGGGGCTGCCGGGTTGCAGCGTATGGCTGCAGGGTACGGCTGCAGGGTACGACTGCTCGGTACGGCCAGGTTGCCGGGTTGCCGGGTTTCGAAATCGCTAGTCAAAGGCAGCAGCGGAGCGCAGGGCAGCATCCCGGGCCGACTCGATATCGGAGCCAAGAGCGGTAACATGCCCGACCTTGCGGCCGGGGCGGGGATCCTTGCCATAGAGGTGCACCTTGGCCTCAGGGGTGCTGAGCGCATCCGGGAGCCTCGACGCCATGGTGGAGTGCTCTGAATCGGACTTTGGCCCGCCGAGAATATTCACCATCACGGCCGCCGGGGCGCGCATTGTGGTATCCCCGAGCGGCAAGCCCAGTACGGCACGCAGGTGCTGCTCAAACTGGCTGGTTGCCGAACCCTCAATGGTGAAATGTCCGCTATTGTGCGGACGCATCGCCAGCTCGTTGATGAGCAATTCGCCATTGCGGCGCTCAAAAAGTTCAACGGCGAGCACGCCGGTCACCCCGGCGCCCTCACCAATATTTTCGGCCACCGTTTGGGCAATATCGGCGGCTTGGGCAAGCTGGGCGGCAGTAGCCTGTGGCGCCGGAGCAAGCACCTCGGCGCACACCCCACCGCGTTGTACCGTCTCGACCAGTGGCCAAGCCCGGAACTCGCCGCTCGTGCTGCGTGCAGAAAGCTGGGCCAATTCCCGAACAAAGTCGACCGCCTCCTCAGCCAGCAGAGGCTGGTTTGGGGATGCGGCGAACCAGTCGGCGACCTCGGCAGCATCCGAAATGAGACGAACACCCTTCCCGTCATAACCACCTGTTGGAGTCTTCACAATGCAGCGACCGCCCTGAGCTTCGAGGAATGCTGCGAGCTCGCTAGCATCCTGAACCGTGGTCCAAACGGGCATCGGAAGACCCAGCTTTTGGAGTTCCTCGCGCATCACAATCTTGTTCTGAGCCAGACGAAGTGCGGCAGGGCCAGGTTGCACGCTCTTGCCAGCATCAAGCAAAGCGTTGAGGATGTGCTGCGGAACATGCTCGTGATCAAAAGTGATG
>JBARYA010000211.1:0-3033 GCA_049647625.1 Microbacteriaceae bacterium | reverse complement strand
CTAGCGGCAAGGAACGTTCTGCAGCAATGATCTCAAAAGCATCAACGCACTGAAGCGTCACCTCCACCACAATGCCCAAAGCGCCGAGCCCGACCACAGCCCCAGCCCAAATATCCGGGGTCAACTCAGGGGACAAAATCACCAACTCGCCGGTGCCGGTCACGATTTTGAGCGCCCGAACCTGAGTTGCGATTCCGCCAAAAGCCACACCAGTGCCATGTGTGCCGGTAGAAATTGCTCCGGCAATGGTTTGCCGATCAATGTCGCCAAGATTTTCCATCGCAAGCCCGAGTGGAGCCAAGAGTGCCGGAATTTCCCAGAGGTGCGTTCCCGCTGCGAGAGTGACCTGCTTTTTCTCGACATCTGAGGCCAGAAGACCACGAATGCGAGAGAGATCAACTTGCTGATCGACCGGTACCCCGATGCCACTAAAACTATGCCCCGCACCAATCGGTCGAATCTTGCGACCCAGGGATCTTGCCTGCTCTACAGTTTCCCGAAGCTCCCCCAGAGAAGCCGGTTGGAGCAACTCGGTGAACTCAGTTCGTTCACTCCGCCCCCAGTTTTGCCAATTAACCATCACGCCCCGCTGTTCTTCGCCGTACCAAAAACATTTCTAAACAAACACTTTCCCCTCGCCCCGATAGCTCAGGACTTCACCCACCAGGGTCTCCCCCAAAATTACCGCAAAAGTGTTGCAGTGCTCACTCAGTTCCCCCGCTTTGGTGTGCCGCATCCACACCCAATCACCCTCATTCAAGCCATTAGCTGCAGCACCTTGCACAGGACTTTGGACCTCTCCAGCACCCTCACGAGCAAGAAATTTCAAGCTCTCCGGCGAGGCAATCAATGGTAACCGGCTCTCCCCAGCGGGCCCCGAAGCTACCCATCCACCACCGAAAAGCGTAGCAATATCCTGTTCCGGCTTTCGCACCACCGGAAGGGCAAAGGCCGCAGCCGGTGCCGGATTGAAGCTCTGATAGTGGTCGAACAGGTGAGATCCGAAAAGGCCGCTGCCTGCTGCCACCTCGGTAACAGAATCATCGGCGACCGTACTCTCGATGCTCCCGGTGCCACCGCCATTGACGAACTCAATCTCGGCAATTTCACGAATCAGACTCACCGCTTCAGCACGGCGCTGACGGAGTTCGGACTTGCTCGCTTCTTGAATTTTGGACACCATCCTGGTTTCAAGGCCCTGAAAGAAACCCATACCGGCAGGGTTGTTTGCTACGCCCGCAATCTGGGCCTCATAACCCATCAAACCCACCAGACGCAGGTCTGGGCGACGCACAATATTCTCAGCGAATGCCCGAACCTCTGCCGGAGTGTGCAACGCAGAGCGCTTGACACCAATGTGTCCGAGAAGTTTTGAACGATACGACATGTCCATATCAATGCAGACTCGAATCTGGTGTTCACCGCTCTGTGCCGCAAGCACGATATCGAGTTGTGCGATGGAATCAACCATCAGGGTGATACTTTTTGCGAGGATTTCGTTTTGTGAAATTCGAGAAATCGCCTCTCGATCAACCGAAGGATAGGCAACCAGCACATCTGAAAATACTTCGGGGTCACTTTCAACCAGCCAGATGGCTTCACCGAGGCTGAATCCGAGCACTCCGGCGTAGCGTGAAGCTATGCCACTTAGATCGCTGTCCCCCAGTGCCAGCATTTGGCGCATAATCTCGCGACTGCGAATCGATTTGGAGGCAATACGAACCGGCTTCGTGCTCCGTTGTAAGAGATCTCGCACATTATGTGCGAGCGCATCCAGCATTAAAGCGGCGCTCGGCTTCCCCTGTGCTGGCAGCAAAGCACGACTTGCCCCAGACCAAAATTGTGATGGATGTTTCCAGCGCTCTTCCTGCGCAAGCTGCAACGCTGCAGCAGAGAAAAGCTCAACCATTTAACCTTCTTCGAGTATGTCTTCCTCTAGAATATCGTCATCTTTGTTTGAACTGTGCGAGGCATGCGTTGCTGGGCCTTCGTTCATTGCCCCACCCTCATCGGTCCAATCATGACCCTGCTCATCATTGTGGGCCGGATCGGAAACACTATCACCGTGAGCAGAAACGTGTGCTCCATGGTTGTGTTGTGATTCGTTGCCGTTCATTGTGTACTCCTTCGAGAACAGCGTCGGCGAAGTATTCGCCAACACCTCCATGATGGACCCTTGCCTCAGAGAAAACTAGTCCCTTGGAGGGTTCTCACAACAAACAATCAGTGTCTAAAACCTGCACTCTGTGTGCAGTCACGGATGCCCGAACGACTCAGAAGCTTTACCAGCCGGAAAGTTGCATGAGCAATTACTTGCTGGTATCGACCCTAAGCTCTGCAACCGGATTGTCTTGGTAATCGACCAGCGTCAACAAGGTTTTGCCCCGATTGAGCTCAATGCTGAACACGCCAGAGCGAGGTTCACCCAGAACCACTTTGCCGTTTCGAAGACGTCCCTCCATGAAAGCCCAAGGAATACCGGTCTCGCCAGAATCGAGTCTGGCGATGAGATATCCCTGGTTGCTCTGGGTCCTGCCCATAATCGTTTCCCAAATGAGTTCAACCGTCAGCATGCCATCCATGGTCATCTTGGCAATCGGCGCTCCCGCAGGCAAATCAGCCTTGTCGGTGTACTCGACAGAGACAATGGTGACCTTCTGCGCATCCTCTTTCGACAGGGTTGGCATCGAATAATAGCTCACCGAATCACCAAGATTGAGTTTCACCACATTTCCGGGAACCAGTATCCCTTCAGCATCAAGCTGTTGCGCCGATTTCTCTGGTGGAGTTGATGTTTCTGGAGTGGTTTCACTCGGGGTGTTGTTGCTCTGCCCGCTCGTTGGGGCAGGGACTTGTCCATCGTTGCCAGCGCAGGCACTCAGGCTCAGTGTGGCAGCAACAAGAAGTGGAAAAAGATATCCCTGACGTAGCTTCATAAAGTCCCTTTCGTTAATCCCTACGGGATGCTGATTATCCTTGATAGTGCGTGGAGAGAAACAAGGCGCGCAATTGCAGCCCTGCAATCCCTCCACC
>JBARYA010000210.1:0-2012 GCA_049647625.1 Microbacteriaceae bacterium | reverse complement strand
GCTACGGATTGCGGTTTCGCGACCTGAACCTGGACCCTTCACAAAAACATCAAGCTTTTTGAGTCCGTGTTCATGAGCCTGACGAGCGGCTGACTCAGCTGCCATCTGTGCTGCGAACGGGGTTGACTTACGTGAGCCCTTGAATCCAACGCCACCTGATGATGCCCAGCTAATAACTGCGCCAGTGGTGTCGGTGATTGAAACGATTGTGTTGTTGAAGGTGCTCTTAATGTGCGCCTGTCCAACTGCAATATTCTTTTTGTCCTTGCGGCGCGGCTTGCGAGCCGCGGCTTTAGGTGCTGCCATGATTTTCTCCTAAATTTCCCGAGCCGCTATTAGCGCGCAGCCTTCTTCTTACCTGCAACGGTGCGCTTTGGACCCTTACGGCCACGAGCGTTGGTCTTGGTGCGCTGACCATGAACAGGCAGTCCCTTACGGTGACGGATGCCCTGGTAGCTGCCGATTTCGACCTTGCGACGGATATCAGCCTGGATTTCACGGCGGAGGTCACCCTCAACTTTGAAATTCGCTTCGATATAGTCTCTGAGTGAAACGAGTTCGTCGTCACTCAGATCCTTCACCCGAGTATTTGGATTGATTCCAGTATCGGTCAAAGCCTGAACAGACTTGGTTGGACCAATACCGAAGATGTACGTCAGTGCGATGACCACTCGCTTATCGCGAGGGATATCAACTCCGGCTAAACGTGCCATTGATGGCTCTCCTGTTTATTGTTGAGAAGGTTTCTACCAACACATGCACAACGGCCTTCTTCCCGCTGGTGTCCCCGCACTGCTTCGAAAAGCTTTGCGGTTCTTAGTGTTGCTGGATATTCAGTTATCGGGTGTTACAAACTTTTGCTTAAGATCAGCAATTAGCCCTGGCGCTGCTTGTGGCGTGGGTTTTCGCAAATAACCATTACGCGTCCATGACGACGGATGACCTTGCACTTATCGCAAATCTTTTTAACGCTTGGAAAAACCTTCATGTTTTTGTTCCTTTTCGCTGTCCTCGTACCGCCAGAGATTCTTAGCGGCCGTTACTTACAGTTCTGTTCGGATTACTTGTAGCGATATACGATGCGACCACGGGTCAAATCGTATGGTGTAAGTTCCACGATGACTCGATCCTCAGGGAGGATACGAATATAGTGCTGCCGCATTTTTCCGGAAATATGAGCAAGAACGAGATGTCCGTTCGCAAGTTCTACCCGAAACATTGCATTCGGAAGAGCTTCGGCAACTGTGCCCTCAATCTCAATAACGCCGTCTTTTTTGGCCATACAACCTATTCTTTGTGAAGTAATCCGCACAACAACTGGTCGTGCGGTGGAATATCACTTGATTTTGGGCGTGCCAAAACAAGTTAAATACACCAACGGTCTATATTAGTCTTTTTTTGGATGCTTGGCAAGTTGCTTCCAGCACTGAGCGCCGAAGAGTGATATAAGCCGCACCGCGATAATAGCGCTAGGCAATTGGGGTAGGCACGATACCGTATTTGGCGAGCTTGGCTCGGCCACCATCCGGTTCGGTCAGCACCCAGATGCCGCCCTCGTG
Source organism: Microbacteriaceae bacterium (assembly GCA_049647625.1). Classification (GTDB taxonomy): domain Bacteria; phylum Actinomycetota; class Actinomycetes; order Actinomycetales; family Microbacteriaceae; genus JBARYA01. Next base: position 453 of record JBARYA010000210.1, on the reverse strand, counting down.
AACCGCAACAGTTTGCTCCCATTGACAGGCATCCTGGCCGTCAACGGTCGTCACCGTCCAGGCATCGTCGAGTACCCGGGTGCGCACTCCCCCGGCGGTAATAATCGGTTCAATGCAGACCACCAGTCCGGCACGGATCTCTGGCCCATTGCCACGAACCGCATAGTTGAACACCGGCGGCTCTTCATGCATAGATCGGCCGATTCCGTGACCAATGTATTCCTCGACAATGCCGTACTTGGTATTGTCTCGAATATACTTTTCGATCTTGGTGCCAACCTCGTTCAGGTATTTCACCTGAGTGAGCGCCGCAACGCCAACCCACATGGCCTCTTCAGTTGCCTCGGAGAGCGCTTGTCGAGCTGCTACCAATTCTGGTCGTGAAGGATCCGGGATTACCACGCAAATTGCTGCGTCACTGTGCCAACCGCCAATAACCGCACCGCAGTCGAT
>JBARYA010000209.1:0-2272 GCA_049647625.1 Microbacteriaceae bacterium | reverse complement strand
TGCGGCAGTTCTACCTGCACAAATTGCCCGGCCGTCCAATCAGATGTTTCGCTCTGTTTGAACCGGAAGGTCCAGATATTATCGACTTCGTGATGCTTATTGATCAATGTGAGTGACATTACACACCTCTGTGCTTACGCTGGCGGCTGCCGAAGTTCTTCAGGAAACCGCGCCATTGTGCAGGAACCCCTGTACTTTCATGCTAATCACCTTTTTCTTAAATAGATAGAGTTAGTTTTTAGAGTTTTATCCACCCGGTTTAAACCCGGCTACAGATACCCTCACCAAGAGGCCATCTGTCGATAGGGTTAAGCTCATGGGACTCAGTATTTTTCAAGGCACACAAGCCGCTGAACAGCGAGCCGATGGCGTGGTGACACCAGAAAGCGAGTTCTTCCGGGAGTTCTCAAGCACGCTGGATGCCCTTTTTCAGAAAACAGCACTTGAAGGCGTCCTGATTTACCACCCGGAAGCTGCCGACAACAAATTCTTCCAAACGGATGCACTCCTGATTACCGCAAATCAGGCACTTATTATTGATTTCCACCCGGGCCAAGATCAGCTGCTCACGCTACCCGAAGAGGAACTCTTTGCGATAGGCGATTGGGCAGGCGCTGATCGAACACAAGCAGATGACCCTACGATGAGTCTGGAGAATCGGCGAAGTGGCGTGCGAGCAAGATCAGCCAACCCTTTCAGCCAGCTTGAAAAGCAGCGCGTACGTCTCAATGAAATCCTTGACTCTGCCGAGGTGGATCTCAAAGTAAGCATGCTGGCACTCTTTCTGGCTGAGACAATAACGGAGGGAAAGATCCCTCAACAGCATGCCCCGACCTTTGCGATAGCTAATCGTGACAATTTCTTGGTGAAAATTCGCGATTTCATGATGCCAACACCCACCAGGAGCTCGGTAGACATCGTGAAGCTCAAAGAACTTTTCACCTTGGTCGAATACGATGATCTGATTCCCGTTGAGCTCATGGAAAACATAGCTCTGGCTGAAGCGAGTGTGACATATCAGTCTGCCTTCAGCGCCCACCGCGCGGTGGGTACTGCTGAAGCTCCCGAGCAAGAAAAAGATACTCTCGCGCGGGCGCAAGAAATCCTCAGTGAAAAGCGGCTGCACTGGCGACAGAGCTGGACAGCGGCACTTGCAGCCGAGGAGGCCGAGCTACAGCGCGCAAAAGACGCCCAACTTGAACAGGAGCGGCAACGCAGTGCAGCTGAAGACACGGCAGAAAAGAAACGACTCCGCATCTGGTTGAGCATGATTGCGCTCGTGATCCTTGGATTGCTGGTCTATGGGATTTACTCTGTGCTCGAAATGCAAAAAGCCGATGCCAATGGCGCAAACTCAGGGGACATGGTATCCATAACGGAACACCATTCAGCTTCGCCAGAATCCTCCCGCAGCATGTAGACCCGTCACCGGCCTGGTCAACACTGCCGGAGGCGTTTCGACGGTACTGCGATTCTGGACACTCTGGACAGTTTCACAAGCAAGAAATGCAAAGATTACCTAGACTACGCACAAACTGACTAGCGTCGTGCCTGCGAACTTCCCCGCATCCCGCTCGCAGGGTCCGCATCCCGAACGGTCTTCTCCCGACCCTCAACAATGACCTGAATCTCGTCGGTTAGTGGGTCGGAGAGGTAACGCTCCAGACTGTCATCGAGCTCCTGAATCCACGGGGTGTGGTGGGTTTCGGCCACGGTACCGGTCATTACTGATGGGTAGACGACGTCACGGTAGGTGAGGATATCGTCCTGCTTGTCGCCCATCCAGGAAATAAAGATTTCGGATACTTCATCGAGATCAAACATCGGATAATCGGTGAGATCAATGAGATCGCGGATGTAATCCGCCTGGAACCGCACCTGGTCTTCGCCGGTTTCGAGGGCGTTGAAGCGATCAAGCCAGCTCTCGATATCGGCGCGCTGAGTGTGTGCATCAGGAAGTTCGAGCTTGCCCATAATCACATCACGCACATACCAGGCCTGGGCGTCGAACATGTTGAAGGTAAACCACTGGTCCTGGGCGCCGAGATAGAAGAGCTTATTGTTCTGTTCGGAAACCACACCGCGGTAGAGGGTATCCGGATAGAGGCAATTTGGGGAATCCAATGCGAGCTCGTTCGGCAGGAATGGATAGTGGTGCAGGTATCCGGTGCAAAGGATAACGGCATCAAAACTGCGTGATTCGCCATTGCTGAAGTGCACGGTTGAGCCGTCAAAACGGTCAATAACGGGCATCTCTTCGACGCCCTTCGGC
>JBARYA010000208.1:0-5508 GCA_049647625.1 Microbacteriaceae bacterium | reverse complement strand
CTCTTTTTGCGACTATCTTTTTGATATTCGTACCGGTTTGGCTCAATTTCACTACCAATTGCGTTCAGAAAATGGTGTGATCGATTTCGAGGAACGCATTCAGTTTGCCCATGACTCTGAAGTTCCCTTTGACCAGGGCAGACTCGATCCGCTTCTCGCCCTACTTGGCGCTGTGCTTGGGGTGAGCTACTACAAGGTTTCTGTTGCTCCGCTGGTCAACCTTGAGGTCGGTATTTTTACGGCACAGGCAATTGACTATTTGCGGGCAATCTATAGCCACGGTTTAGGCGAATTCGCCTTCCGCAATGGCTTGGACGGCCTACCCACACAGGAGTTTCGTCACGGCCCGTTGAAGGCGGATGTGCGCGCGAGTGCAATGAACGCTGAGCGTTTGCAGCATCCTCTGCTTCCAGTTGGTGGCGGTAAGGATTCAGCAGTTTCTGCAATGGCACTTGAGAATGCCGGCCTGATTGTCCATCCTTTTGCGGTGAATCCAAACGATATCCATCGTCGCGTAGCGGCCATTACCGGCAATCCGCTGGTTGAAGCCCGACGTTCAATAGACCCGATGCTCTTTGCCCTCAACGATATTGGTGCACTGAATGGACATGTTCCAGTCACCGCCATGAACTCAATTATTGCGGTTATCCAATCACTCTTGATTGGACTCGGTCCGGTAGTGATGTCGAACGAAAGCTCCTCCTCGGAACCGACAGTGGATTGGGATGGCGTGCCTGTCAACCATCAATGGTCGAAGAGCCTTGAGGCTGAGACCATGCTTGCCGCAACACTGGAGTCACAAGCGGGATTGCAAGACTCGTATTTCTCTTTGCTACGACCTTTCACTGAATTGGTGATCGCTCGGGCTTTCGCGAAACGTACCGAATACGATCATCTGATTGTGAGTTGTAACCGAGCCTTCCGCATTCACAATGCAGAGCCGAGCTGGTGTGCTGATTGCCCCAAGTGCCGTTTTGTCTTTCTCGCTTTTTCGGCATTCATGTCCAGGGATCGCCTGGTGGGAATCATCGGCAAAAACATGTTTGAAGATGCAGGTCAGCTCTCCGGTTTCCGTGAATTGATTGGCCTGGATGAGCACAAGCCCTGGGAATGCGTGGGTGAGGAGGCTGAGAGCGTTGTTGCGATCACTCTGGCTGCACACAATCCCGAATGGGCCGAATCTGCGGTGATTCAGGCGCTGATTGCCGAGGCTCCCGAACTCGGACAGAGTGACGGGAACCCGCTGCAAAACGAAGTTTTCCGCACCCGAGCAGGACTGGCTCTTCCCTCACCTCAATACAAAAAGGCGCAAGCATTCGTTTCTCCACATTTTCATCTTTCTGAGCTCGCAGGCAAACGTGTCGGCATCTTCGGTGTTGGGCGTGAAGGTAATGCTGTGCTCGCCAAGGTGTTGGAACAACATCCGGCAAGCATCATCGCTTTTGATGATAAAAAAGGCCCCGGATTTCAGCTCTGGGAGCAGGGTTTCGGTGAGCTTGCCCCAGCTCAACTCAGCAGCGAACACGATCCAAGCGACCATATCGATGTGCTGATCAAGTCACCCGGAATCAGCAAATATCATGATTTTGTGCAGCAATTAGCAGCGCAGGGCACGATCATCACCGGTAGTACCGCGCTCTGGCTTGAAGAGCACGCTGAGCGCACCATTGCGGTCACCGGCTCCAAGGGCAAGAGCACGACAGCCTCCCTGATCTACCACCTCATCCGTGAGCTGATTGAACCAGAGGTCGCTTTTGGCGGCAATATTGGCATCCCGATGTTTTCGTTGCCCGAAGCCCCCCGCTATGTGGTTGAATTGGGCAGCTATCAGAGCTCTGAAGTGCAACAATCACCCGATACGGTTGTGGTAACTGCGTTGTTCCCGGAACATCTCGATTGGCACCGGAGCGAAGCGCAATACTTTAGCGATAAATTGAACCTCCTCGGTCACGGTGCGAAGCGTATCGTGCTGAATGGTCGCGATGCTCGTCTATTGGCAGAGTTCAAGCAGCGGTATCCTGAGCTGCCCTTTGAGACGGTGCAATCCGGCTCGGGGGTCTACCTCGAAAACTATCGCGCAGACGGAAGCGAACACGAAGATTCGTATTTCTTTATGGATGGGGCACCACTCTTTCCAAGCTCGGTGGTGCGACTCAGCGGGGTGCACAATAGCTGGAATGCGGCACTCGCCCTAACGGTGCTCTCAGCAGAACTCGATCTTGTTGTAAACGCCGAAGCAGTGGCGAGTGCGCTCGGGAGCTTTGAGCCACTGGAACATCGCTTGACACCCCATCGCAGCGGCGGACTCGTCTTCGTCGATGATTCACTTTCGACCTCACCGTTCGCGACAATCGCTGCACTCGAAAGCTTTCCCGACCAGGAGCTTATTGTGCTCATTGGTGGTCAAGATCGCGGTGTAGATTATCAGCCGCTCTATGACTATTTGGAACAGCATCCGGTTCAAGGGCTCATTGGCCTGTCGGATAGCGGGGCAAAATTGCTTGCTCTTCTCGAACCCTTGGCTATCGAATCCTATAGCGCTAAAGATATGTTGGATGCGGTTCAGGCGGCTCGAAAGATGGCCAAGCCGGGAACCGTGGTGCTGATGTCTCCCGGTGCTCCGAGCTACGGGGTTTTCAAAGACTTTGCCGATCGGGCAGAAAAATTTGTTGAGGCAATCGCGAAGACAAACGATTAGCCTTGTACTGAAGCTGTTTACTGATTGAGTAAACGAAATCTGGTGCTGAGCACTAAAACTAAGCCCATGTGGCATTCATCTGGAGGAATCTTGTCAAGAAAAGACGGCCGCGAAATTGATCAGCTGCGTGAAATCACCATCGAGCGTGGCTGGAGCGCACAGGCCGAAGGCAGCGCACTTATTTCTTTCGGCAAGACCAAGGTGCTGTGTACCGCATCCTTCACTCCAGGGGTCCCACGCTGGCTTGTGGGTAAGGGTAAAGGCTGGGTGACCGCCGAATATTCGATGCTCCCACGAGCTACCAATGACCGCAATGATCGCGAGTCGGTCAAGGGTAAATTGGGTGGCCGTACCCATGAAATTAGCCGCCTGATTGGGCGCAGCCTGAGGGCTATCATCGATACCAAGGCCCTCGGTGAAAACACCATCATCATTGACTGCGATGTGCTCCAGGCCGATGGCGGTACCCGAACCGCCTCTATTACCGGCGCCTATGTTGCGCTCGCCGAGGCTATCGAGTGGGCACGCAAGCAAGGCCATATTGCAAAAAATTCTCAACCGTTGATTGATAGCATTCAGGCGGTTTCGGTTGGCATTGTTGATGGTGAGCCAATGCTTGACCTGAATTATCCGGAGGATGTTCGGGCTGAAACCGATATGAATATTGTGGCTACCGGTCGTGGACTTTTCGTTGAGGTTCAGGGAACCGCCGAGGGGGCACCTTTTGATAAGCGTGAACTGGATCGCCTGCTCGAGCTGGGACTCAAGGGCACTGCTGAGCTCAAAACCCACCAGGAGACTGCACTGGCATGAGTTCCCGTCTGGTGCTGGCAACAAAGAACGCCCATAAGGTTCGTGAGCTGGGCGAGATTCTGGCGCCTGTTTTACCAGGACTGGTCCTTGAGGCTTTTGAAGGGGAAGAACCGATTGAGAACGGCTCTACTTTCGCTGAAAATGCCCTGATAAAAGCCAGAAATGCCATGCGAGAGACTGGGTTACCAGCTCTGGCAGATGATTCCGGGATTTCTGTCGATATCTTGGGTGGAGCACCCGGAATCTTTTCAGCCCGTTGGGCGGGCGCCAAGCAGGGTGATAGGGCGAACTATGAGCTGCTTCTCGCCCAATTAGCTGATATGCAGGACGCACACCGGGCGGCACAATTCGTTTGCGCAGCGGCACTGGTGATCCCAGATGCTCAGGGTGGAATTCTCTTCGAAACGGCTGTGCTGGGCGTTTGGCCGGGACAGCTACTGCACGCCCCATCCGGTGAACACGGATTTGGCTATGACCCGGTTTTTCAACCGGAAGGGTATACCGTCTCTTCAGCCATGCTCAGTCCGGAAGAGAAGAACTCGATCAGCCACCGACACTTGGCTTTTGAGGCGATAGTGCCCATTATTTTGGAACATTTGGGATAAGTCGTGACCGAACAACCGCAATCAGAACCGCAATCGCCACAGCGAAGCGAACACAACCACAACCATGCCCAGGGCATACAGAATCGCTCGCGCATTCTTTGGGCCCTGTCAATTGTTGCCGTTTTCTTGGTGGTGCAGCTTATTGGCGCCTGGATTTCAGGCTCGCTATCGCTCCTCGCTGATGCCGGACATATGGCCAGTGACCTCACCGGCCTGGTCGTCGCTCTCGTTGCCCTGAGCATTGCTCTCAAACCGGCTACGAAACGGCACACTTTTGGTTTCCGCCGCTTTGAGGTGCTCGGTGCTTTAGCCAATGCACTGATTCTGCTCGGAGTGTCGCTAGCTGTTGGTTATGCCGGGGTAAGCCGCCTGATCGAGGGTGTGAGCGATACTGAGGTGCAAAGCATTCCGATGCTTATTGTGGCCTCGATTGGACTACTCGCAAATATCGCCGCAATGTTGGTCTTGCGCAGTGGTGCCAAAGATTCCATCAACCTCCGGGGAGCCTATCTCGAGGTCTTTGCCGACACTCTCGGCTCTCTCGCGGTCATTATGGCAGCGCTGGTCATCATGTTTACCGGCTTTGTCCAGGCTGATGCAATTGCTTCTCTGCTGATTGCCCTGATGATTTTGCCCAGGGCTCTCAGCCTGCTTCGCGATGTATCTGTGGTGCTCAGTCAATCAGCTCCGAAGGATGCCGATACCAAGCTGATTCGGAAACATATTCTTGAACAAGAAGGAGTGGTCGCTGTCCACGATCTTCATATTTGGTCTATCACTACCGGTGAGTCTGTTTTCACGGTGCATGTGGTGGTTGAAGATGAAGTGTTCAGCAGTGGACAAACGGGGGAGCTGCTGACAACGCTTTCCAGCTGCCTGAGCGATCACTTTGATGTTGAACACTCGACATTCCAATTTGAGCCACTCGGGCATCGGGAGCCGGACGAGATTATCCACCCCTAGCCGCTTTGATGCAGGCTTCAGAGCGAGAAAAAGTAGCTTAGGCGCTTTCTTCCTGAGCGGATTCCTGGGTAGTTTCCTGAGCAGAGCGGCGTTCTTTACGGTGTTGCCTCCAGGAACGAAAGCCCTTCGACAGTTCAATCAGGATTGGGATACCTGAGACAAAGACAATTCCGAGAATAATGTATTCAGCGTATTTTTCGACAAAGTCAATCTGACCGAGGAAGTAGCCGAGCAGGGTGAGTCCGACGCCCCAGGCAAGCGCGCCAATCATATTGAAGAAGACAAATTGCCGATAGTGCATTTTTCCCACTCCGGCAGCTACCGGGACAAAGGCCCGGAAAATCGGCAGGAATCGGGCAAGAATGATGGTCTTTCCACCATGACGTTCAAAATAGGCATCCGTTTTTTTGACGTTTTCTGGGTTAAAGA
>JBARYA010000207.1:0-4282 GCA_049647625.1 Microbacteriaceae bacterium | reverse complement strand
GTAATGACTGAGAAGGCGATAACAAGTATCGCCTTCTCAGCATGGGTCATGATTTTATCAATCACAATAAGGAATCTTTGATTACTTACTTAGGCTGAACAGCTTCGAAGAGCTCTGGAGTCCACTTGCCGCTGTAATCGGCATAGAGGCCAGCAAGGGCATCACGGAATGCCTGAATCTGTGCTGAATCCAGCTCAGTAACAGTCATAACCTTCTTCATCTCAGCAAGCTGAGTCTGCTCGAGATCGCGGCTCAGCTTTACCTGGTAGTCGTTTGCCTCGTTTGCTGCTTCCTGAACGATCTTCTGGTCAGCTTCACTCAAAGAGTTGAAGATATCCAGGTTCATGCCGAGCAGCAGTGGATCGTAAACATAGTTCACGATTGACAGATACTTCTGAACCTCCATCAGGCCGTTCGAGTAAATAACGTCGAATGGATTTTCCTGGCCGTCAATGGTGCCGTTCTGCAATGAGGTGAAGACCTCAGCAAAGTTCATGGTCAGTGGATCTGCGCCCAGTGCCTTGTAGATGTCAAGGAACAGTGCTGAACCAGCAACACGGAACTTCAAGCCCTTGAGATCTTCTGGAGCCTTGATCTCGTGCTTGTTGTTGGTCATCTGACGGAATCCGCTTTCGCCGAAACCGAGGAGCTTAATGTTCTGCTCTTCAGAAAGTGCCTTGTATGCATCCAGTGCGCCACCGGCGATAGCTGCATCAGCCTCTGCATAGTTCTCATACAAGAACGGAGCGGTGATCGCGCCAAAGCGTGGGTCAATACCTGAATAAATAATTGGTGAGTTGTATGAGAAAGCCTTGGTTCCGGCCATCAATGCTTCAACACCAGCGGCTGGATCGCCACCCGAGAGCTGCTCACTTGGGAAGACAGTCAGCTTCATGCGGCCGCCGCTCTTCTCGTCCAAAAGTTCACCGAACTTCTGTGCACCCTTCCACCAGGTTGATGCGTCACCAACGGTGATGGTCATTTCCCATTCATAGGACTGACCTTCGGTGGTTCCTTCGTTTCCGCCATTATTTGTATCCGCTGCGCAACCGGTAAGTGCGAGGGCAATAACAGCAGCTGATCCGACAGCAATTTTGCTGAACTTCACATCTCCTCCTTGAGAAAACATAGTATTTTGTACATTCGAATTATTTCTAAGGACATTCAATCGATCGGTTTGATCAACAAAATGACATAAGAGCCATTATGCAACTTTGGTAGTACCAATGCAAGCTTCTGGTGCTACCAAACATTGAGGAAGCATTCAGCCTGTTCCCTGACTTTGTATGGTTCCTCTAAGAAGCGGCCGAAATGAGGCACAAGAGCTACAGAAATCCTCAGAGGAGTAACAAAAATAACGGAATTGTAAAGATTGAAACCATACTGGTGACCACAACGGTTGCAGCGAGTAGTGAAGCATCCTCATCGTATTCTTCACTGGTCAAATACGCGGTGGTCGAGGTTGGCATTGCCGCCATCACAATCAAGGATGCTGCCCAGAGTGGGTTCAGATCAGCGAAGAACCAGTTCACGACCGCAAGGGTTACCAGGGGAAGCAAAACGAGCTTGCCGAAAACAGAAACCAGCAGATCGCTCCAGCTGACGCCGCCGCCCTTGAAGGCCTGGAAAGAATTCCGGAAGCTCAGACCAATACTAAAGAGCGCACCCGGGGTGGCAATCTGGCCGACCAAATTAGCGCCCTCGGCCAGCACATTCGGGAGCTCCAGTCCGGAGTATCCAAAAGCCAAACCGAGCAAGATACTCATCGCCACCGGGTTGAGCAGGAGCGCACGTTTGAACACCGACCAGAACGAAACCCGATGACCACCGGGAAGCAGACTGACCACCACCGGATATAAAATCATATAGAACAGGTTGTGCACCATCTGTCCGATACCGATGGTGACCGCAGCTCCGGGGCCAAGCACGCCGAGCGCAATAGGGATAGCAAAATAGACCACATTGCCATAAGCCCCACCCATCGCAACCTGCGCTGCCCTCTGCGCAACGCGACCGCTGGTGAAAAAAATTAGCGCAAAGAGGATGAGCGAAGTGCTAATGATGGTGATCAGGATGATCGGCAGATAGCTCCCTGGAAAGTCCTTGAGCGGGGTGTCCCGAACCACAGCCATAAAGAGCAGAGCGGGCAAGGCAATATAGAACACCAGGGAGTTAATCGGCGACGCTGCCTGCTGGAAGCGCCGACTATAGCTGGCAGCAAAGCCCACTGCAATAATCAAAAAGAGCGGGAGCAGGATGTTCAAAATGTCAAGCATGGAAGGAATTCTGGTTCAGTGTCTGCAGGGTCAATGTTTGCCGGTTCAATATTTGCCGGTTCAAGTGAGCGCCATTTCGGCTGAAGAACGGCTGCTCGTGGTGTCTGGTATTACCAAATTAGCTTAGCCCAATTTTTGACTGCTGAGCCCACTGAGAAAAAGTGGCAACATCCAGCACCAAGCTTCCTTGCGTAGGCTTATCCCATGGCCAAAAGTGATGAAGAATTGATCGCAAAGATTGAGAGCGATCGGGTGAAACGGAATCAGTCGAAAGCAAAGTTTTCCCAGCTGCTCCCCTATCTGGCTGAGCACAAAAAGGTCCTCTCCTTCGTGCTTGTGCTCGGCGTCCTCGGGGCGGGAGCATCACTTGCACAGCCACTGATCATCTATGAACTGATCAATCGAGTACAGCTCCAAACACCATTCGGCGCCCTCATCTGGGCGCTCATTGTGGTGGTACTCGTCAGCACCCTGCTCGGCACTTTCGAGCACTATTTTCTGCAGCGGACCGGTGAAGGCGTTGTGCTCTCGGCACGGAAACATTTGGTCTCGCGGATGCTCCGGCTGCCCGTAGCTGAATTCGATAGTCGCAGAGTCGGTGACCTGGTCTCGCGAGTTGGCGCTGACACTACCCTGCTCCGAGCGGTACTCACCCAGGGAACGGTCGAAGCACTGGGTGGTGCGGTCACCTTCATCGGTGCAGTTGTCGCAATGCTCATCCTGGATGCCCTCCTCCTTGGGCTGACCGTGCTCGTGATCGCCGTTGCCATAATCGCGGTCGTACTGATGTCGCTGCAAATTCGCACCGCCAGTCGGATGACCCAAGAACGAGTCGGGGACTTAGCCGCCAGCGTCGAGCGCGCCATCAGTGCGGTCCGAACGATCCGAGCCTCAAATGCCAATGAGCGCGAAGAAGTGGGCATTATGGAAAACGCCAGAGGTGCATATCGGGCCGGACTCAAGGTCGCCAAAATCTCGGCATTGATTACCCCGATAGCAGGCCTTGCGCTGCAGGCAAGTTTCCTCGTGGTCCTCGGGGTTGGCGGTTTCCGGGTTGCCAGCGGGGAGACCTCAATCGCCTCCCTCGTAGCGTTTCTGATGTTCCTATTCATGATGATCATGCCGCTCGGGCAAGCATTCGGCGCCTTCAGTGCGATCAACCAAGCACTGGGTGCCCTCGGTCGTATCAACGAGATTATTGCGCTTCCCAGTGAGGATGAGGGTGATGAGGTTTTGCAGACGATGGTCGACCGGGTTTCGGACACGCAGCCGGCGACAAAGTCGGCCTCTCTTGCAACATCCTTGCCGGCAATCGAATTTCGCAATCTGGTTTTTCACTATCCGGATAGTGCCCACAAGACCGAAGATGAAAAGACCATTGCTGAAGCGCTGGCGGCCAGTCACGCTGATGACGCAGAGGACGTAGATCCGGAAGAAGCGGCCCGGCAGACACCGCGTCGACCGGTGCTTGATGGCGTAAGCTTCGAGGTTCCCCGCGGGAAACGCACCGCACTGGTCGGCCCCTCCGGCGCGGGAAAAAGTACCATCCTGGCGCTGATCGAACGCTTCTATGATCCAACATCGGGCGAAGTGCTACTCGGAGGTACTGATATTCGAAAGCTCGATCGACGAATCCTGCGCTCCAAGCTGGGTTATGTTGAACAGGACGCACCGGTTCTGGCTGGCAGCATCCGTGACAGCCTCCTCCTTGCCGCCCCGAATGCGAGCGACAAGGACTGCGTGCGCGTGCTCGCTGAGGTGAACCTTTTGGATGTTCTTGAACGCGACCCCGCCGGGCTCTCGGCCCAACTGGGTGAGGATGGTGTGCTGCTCTCGGGTGGCGAACGTCAGCGACTTGCACTGGCGCGCATCCTGCTCTCAGCTCCGCCGATTCTGCTGCTCGATGAGTCGACCTCGAACCTCGACGGGCTCAATGAGCAGCGTCTGCAAGAGGCAATTGATCGTGTTTCGACTGAGCGCACTCTGCTGGTGATCGCACACCGGCT
>JBARYA010000206.1:0-2077 GCA_049647625.1 Microbacteriaceae bacterium | reverse complement strand
TTTTAGGCCTCCTTCCGTGGTGTCGGGAGTCTGAAAATACTCCGCACCAGCGGCGGGGCCGCAATAAAGAGCACGATCATGGATTGCACAATCGCCACAATATCCACCGGGATGCCCTCAGCAGCCTGCATAGTTCCGGCACCGGCACGGAGTGCGCCCATCAGCAATGCCGCACCGGCAACGCCCCAGGGCTTGTTCCGGCCGAGGAGCGCAACCGTAATAGCATCGAAACCGTAGGTTCCGGCGATCCCGGAGGTCACCACTTTTTCGGTACCCATCAGCAGCGCTGTGCCGGCCAGGCCCATGAAGGCGCCGGATACTGCCATCACATAGGTGAAGTTGCGGTTGACGTTCATTCCAGCCACTTTGGCAGCATTCTGGTTCAGACCGATGGCGCGGAATTGGAAGCCTCGGGTGGAACGGTTGAACAGCCACCAGGTGACAAAGATCAGCACGATTGCCACAAAGATTCCGGCATGCAGGCGGTGTACCCCTCCGAAGAGGTTTGGATACTGCGATGAGATTGAAATCTGCTGGGTGATGGGGTTATTGCCACCCGGACGCTGATAGCCCGGTACGGTGAGCAACCAAGCCAGGAAGTAGGCCGCAATGTAGTTGAACATAATCGTGACAATGACTTCATTTGCCCCGGTTCGGGCCTTCAGCCAGCCGACGAGACCACCCCAAACGGCACCACCAAGTGCGCCACAGATAACGGTGAGCGGCAATTGGATCCAGATGTCCAGATTGAGGTTGAGCCCGACGAAGGAGGCTGCCAAGATTCCGGCAATCATCTGGCCAGAACCACCGATATTGAAGAGCCCGGCACGGAAGGAGATGGCCAGTGCCAGACCGGCAATGAGCAGCGGTGTGGTTGCGGTGAGTGTCTCAGTGAAGGCGCGGATACTCTGGTCAAAGGAGTTTGCGGTGAAGTTGTAAATCGAACCGCGGAACAGTGCCACATAGGTGCCTGCCGCTGCGTCCCAGATAGCACCGAGGGCATCCAGTGGTCGCTGGAAGAACGAACCCATTGCCTGGTGCACTTTGCTATTGCTGGCCGCAACCAGCGCTCCACCGGCAAGGAATGCGAGCAGAACGGCCAATACCGAAATGACTGCGGATGAGCGTCCAAGTTCGCTAAAGAAGATCTGCGCCCGGGACTGTTCGGGAGCCGACTCTTCTGGCGTTCCTGGTGTTCCGAGCGGCCCGATATTTCCCAGGGTCGTTGTTTCGGTCATTCTGCTACTCCCGCCATCAGTGAACCAATCTTTTCACGTGTCGCATCCGGCGTCACAATGCCAATAATCTTGCCGTGGTACATGACCGCAATCCGGTCTGCGAGGGCATAGACCTCATCGAGTTCGGTCGAAACAATCAGTACCGGCACACCGGCATCCCGGGTTTTGATGATCTGTTTGTGCACGAATTCAATCGAGCCCACATCGAGACCTCTGGTTGGCTGCGAGGCAATAAACAGGTTCAGTGGGCGGGAGAGTTCACGCGCCAGCACCACTTTTTGCTGGTTCCCACCGGAGAGGTCACCAACACTGGTGTTCTGGCTCTGGGTACGCACATCAAATTCAGCGATTTTCTCGTCGGCGAAAGCGCTAATCACTTTAGGTTTCAGGTTGATTCCGCTGGCAAATGGAGCCCGATCGCTGCGATCGAGAATCATATTCTCAGCAACGGTAAATTCTTTGATCAAACCGTCGACGGTGCGGTCTTCCGGCACAAAACCGACGCCAGAATCGAGGACCTGTTTCACCGATTGGCCAATGAGCTCTGCGCCCTTGAGCTGGATCGAGCCTTCGGCCTTGATCAGCCCAACAATCGCCTCGGTGAGTTCGGTCTGCCCGTTTCCCTGAACTCCGGCAATCACCACAACTTCACCCTCGGAAATTTCCAGGTTGATGTTATCGAGTGAGAGGTGTCCGCGCTCGTCCTTGGCGGTCAGATTTTCGATGACAAAGGTGGTTTGTCCCAATTGGGCCGGAGCCTTATCAACCTCGAGGAGTACTTCGCGCCCCACCATCAATGAAGCCAATTCCTTGACCGTTGCGCTCGGCAGAGCGGTACC
>JBARYA010000205.1:0-1566 GCA_049647625.1 Microbacteriaceae bacterium | reverse complement strand
GCCCTGGCGAGCCTGAGCATTATCCTCTCGTGGATTCTGCTCCACACCCTCTATATGCTCCGTTACGCTTCGCTCTATTTTGAGGGAGAACCGGGCGGGATTAACTTCAATATGAAAGAGCCTCCGGTTTACCGAGACTTTGCCTATTTAGCATTCGTCATTGGGATGACTTACCAGGTTTCTGACACTAATCTCGAGAGCACAAAGATGCGCTCGACCGCGCTGGTTCACAGCCTGCTGGCATTCCTCTTCGGGATGGTTTTCCTCGCCACCTTGATCAATCTGGTGATCAACTAGAGTAAAATTCAGTTCTGGTTCTGGTAGAACTCCTCGAGCCCCTGCAAACCACTCTCAAACTCTGCTGAGAAATATTCGTCCAGTATCGGCTCTGTTTCAGCATCCGTTTCAAACTCAATGTGCCAGAGCACTGTGCAACTGCCATCATGATTATCGGTAACCGAAATTGCGGCCCGATGCTCTTTCATCGGGTGCGGGAACTGTCGATAACAATATTTGAGCACCTGATCAGCATCATCCACCGAGATCAATTCCTCAATCAGTGGATCTGCACCCTCAACCTGCGGAAAGATGCGCTTGGCACCGGGGACTCCCTCATCACCGAGGAATTGCATCCCGTCAGCACCCTTCATCCAGTGGGTAATCCCACCAAAGAGGCGCAGCAATTGCCACACTTCGGCATCGCTGCGATCGATTTCGAGCATTCGTTCCACCGTTGTCAAAGCTCCACCCTCCACTGAAAAACAAACCGTACTTCCAATGTACGCCTGTGTCGAGCTTCCGGCTAGATACCCAACACGACTTTGGCGATGCTGAAGTAAATCAACAAACCGGTTGCATCACAAAAGGTCGAAATAAACGGGGTGGAGAAAACCGCAGGGTCAACATGAATTGCTTTTGCAACCAAGGGCATACATCCACCAACGACCGCCGAAATCACACAAATCGATACCAGGGTCAGTCCGATCACCGCGCCGATTTCTGGATCGTAAATAAGCGAGGCGACAGCCCAGCCGGTGAATCCCAGGATGATACCCATGGTGAGACCGGTACGCGCCTCCTTGAATGCCACCCGCCAAATATCACGAATTCCGGCTTCACCCATTGCCAAGGCTCGGGTCAGTGTTGTTGCCGCCTGAGACCCGGTGTTTCCACCAATGCCGGTGAGGAGCGGGATGAACAGAGAAAGCGCAACCCGCTGTTCCAGTGTTGCCTGAAAAATATCGAGCACATTGACCGTGAGCAGAGCCGAGATACCCAAAACGAAGAGCCAGACAATTCGAGACTTGGTGATGAGGTAGACCGGGGTCTGCAAATAGGGTCGATCGAGGGGTTCACTCGCACCGGCTCGAGCAGCATCCTCAGCTGTGGCAGCATCATAAATTCTGATGGCATCATCGATGGTCAGCAGCCCAACCAGGCGTCTTTCGGCATCCACGATTGGCATCGCCAGCAGGTTCAGGTCAAGAAAGCGGCGGGCAACTTCTTCGCTATTATCATGGGCGTAGGCATATGCCGGTTTGTGCATAAAATCCCCAACGCTCAATC
>JBARYA010000204.1:0-40108 GCA_049647625.1 Microbacteriaceae bacterium | reverse complement strand
CATGCTCAAAACCTTACTCTGCTTGCCAACAATAGTGTCACCCGCACGAGCGCTTTGGTCATTCGCTCAATGCCAGACCACGCTTTTCTGCGAAGAAGAGGCTCGTCACCGCCGCCACAATAAAGAACGCGCCGAAGACCGCAAAGAGCAAAGGTGTTCCACCAACCGCGAGCAATACGGGTACAGCCAAGGGTGCAATGATTGACGCAATCCTGCCAACCCCGGCGGCCCATCCGGTACCGGTACCCCGAAGCCAGGTCGGATACAGCTCCGGTGTCACCGCATAGAGCGCACCCCAAGCGCCGAGATTAAAGAAGGAGAGCAGCATGCCATAGGAAATAATCTCGACTTCACCCGTTGCTGTGCCAAAGAGAAATGCTGCGATTGCTGAGCCGGTCAAGAAGATTGCCAGAGTGCGGCCACGTCCGAGGGCTTCGATCAGCCAGGCGGCCACGAAATATCCGGGGAGTTGGGCCAGGGTAATAATCAGAGTGAAACCGAAAGAACGCACCAGCGGGAATCCGGCTGCAACCAGAATGGTCGGAATCCAGATAAAGGCACCATAGTAGGAGAAGTTCACGCAGAACCAGACAATCCACAGTGGTGCGGTCTGTTTACGCTGACCCGGCGCCCAGAGCGCAACGAGGCGTTGCCGTGAGCTGAGCGCAGCCGGCTCAGCCACATCCTGCGCAGGCTCGGTGACCGTTCCTGCAGGGATATCAGGAGATTCACTTGCCGTATCGGTAGGGAACTTTCCCTCTGTCACTTGGCTTGGTTTTGCCGAAGCCTCGAAAGCTTGAACCACGGCCTCAGCTTCAGCATGCCGCCCCCGAGACTCCAAGAACCGTACCGATTCGGGCATCCCAAAGCGCACCAATGCTGCATAGATTGCCGGGAGTGCACCAATGAGAAAGGCCCAGCGCCAGCCATTCTCCACCGGCACAACAAAGAACCCGATTAGTGCGGACGCTGTCCAGCCCACAGCCCAAAAGGCTTCAAGCAGCACAATGACTCGACCGCGAATCCGTGGTGGTGCGAATTCACTCATATAGGTTGACGCAACCGGCAACTCGGCACCGAGGCCAAGCCCCACAATTATGCGCAAAACGATGAGCACAGCCAGTGATCCGGCGAGCGCACTCGCACCGGTTGCGAGGCCAAAGATCAACAGGGTAATTGCAAAAACTTGGCGTCGACCAATCCGGTCTGCCAGGAGTCCGCCCAGGCTAGCCCCAATGGCCATGCCGACGAAACCGGCCGAAGCAATCCATGATGTTTCTGTTTGAGTAAGTTGCCACTCAACCGCAAGCTGAGCGATCACACACGAGATGAGACCAACATCCATAGCATCGAGTGCCCAGCCAACGCCGGTACCCGCCAAAAGCCGTCGGTGCTTTTTGGTAAAAGGTAATCTGTCGAGACGATTCGTCCTCGTTGTCAAAGTGTCCACTTGAACTATTGTTCAGCATTCTCCCGAAAAAGTGCGGAATTCTGCGGAAAACATTGAATTATGACCAAGTATTACCAAAAATATGCCTAGGTACCGTTCCAGAGCTCGCGATAGTAAGCAATCCGCTCCTGATCTGGCTCTATTCCATAACACTGCCAGAATACTGCCTCGTCATACGCCGGATAGTTCCACGCCAATGACATGGTCGCCACCGTCAGATCCGCCCAACGGTCTGCGAGCCCAAGCCTGCCCAAATCAACACTGGCAAGAAAATGACCGTCCTCGGCTATGAGCGTATTCGGAGCACAGGCATCCCCGTGGCAGATGACCAATTGGTCGATTGTCGGGGAGCTACGCAAGGCTTCGGGCACCACAAGTCCGGCAGCCTCGGCCTGCTGAATACGAGCTTCAACTCCCCAATCAAATGGGCAATCTTCAAGTGGGATGCTGTGCAGGCGACGCAACCCTTCCGCAATAGCGCGCACCGCATCCTTGGGTCTAGCCACCCATTTCGGGTCGACAGCCGAAAGCCCAGGCAGGGCTTCGGTGACCAAGAGTTCGGCATCATCTGTCAGAACATAATCAAGAACCACCGGTGCCGGATGCTTTCCCCACAGCCAGCCCAGCCGTTCAGCCTCAGCCGCCAGCGACTCCCCCGAGCCGATCGGATTCCACTTAATAAAGCGCTCCGGCAAACCCTGCGCCGGGTCGGCATCCACTCTGCCGGTAAGACCACCAACACCGTTTAGCCAAACTAGTGTCACACCGCGCCCGTCAGCTAGGGCTCGCATCGCCGCAGGAACGGGATATCCGGGTGGAGGGGCTTGGGCGAAAGACATGTTTCTAGACTATGCCCGGAAAGCCCCGAAACATACAGCTGCAACACCAAGCCTGAAGAGCGTCACAGCTTAACGAAACCCAGTTCCTGTACAGTTTCCCTCTGGGGTAAATTCCTCCAGCGCGAGAACATCTCTTCTCGACACGCATTCGTACTTTCAGGAGCTTCATCATGTCCACCGACACCGGTGCAATTAACACGCAGCAGCATATCGATCCGCGGAGCATGCGGGTGATCTGGCTGCTGCTGATTGCTGCCTTCGTTGCCATCCTGAATGAAACCACTATGGGGATCGCCATCCCGGCCCTCAACAAGGATCTTGGCCTCGAACCTGAACTTGGCCAATGGTTGACCAGTGCATTTATGCTTACCATGGCCGTTGTGATTCCGACCACCGGTTTCCTCTTACAGAGATTCACCACTCGCCAAATCTTCCTTGCCGCAATGACCTTATTCTCGCTGGGAACTCTGATCTGCCTCGTGTCACTGGGATTCCCGATGCTCCTCGGTGGGCGCGTTGTTCAAGCAATGGGTACCGGAATCATGATGCCGCTACTGATGACCACCATTATGAATGCTGTACCGCCAAGCCTGCGCGGTCGCATTATGGGTCTGGTCGGTATGGTCATTTCCCTCGCTCCGGCAACCGGCCCAACCCTTTCCGGAGCCGTTCTTGAACTGCTGAACTGGCGCTGGCTCTTTGCGATTATCCTGCCGATTGCCCTCATAGCACTGCTCATTGGCGCGAAATGGATCACCAATTTGGGAGAGACCAGCGAAGCGCCACTCGATATTCTTTCGGTGATCCTTTCAGCATTCGCCTTCGGAAGCATCGTCTTTGGCCTCAGCCAATTTGGTACCCCACGGAGCACAGAAGCAGAGGCTGGAAGTGTCAGTATCTCACCGGTAGTTCTGGGAATCACCGTGCTGATATTTGGCCTTGTTATTCTCGCACTCTTCATCTGGCGACAAATCAGTTTGCAGAAAATTGAGGATGCGCTCCTTGATTTGCGAGTATTCAAATCAGGAAACTTCACCATCTCGGTGATCATCATGTCGATCATATCGATGGCAATGTTCGGAACCCTGACGCTCCTCCCCCTCTACCTTCAGGATGTTGTCGGCCTCGAGCCGCTTGAGGCGGGCTTGATTCTGCTTCCAGGTTCAGTACTCATGGGACTTCTTGCCCCATTGATGGGTCGAATTTACGATGCCAAGGGACCAAAGATGCTCTTGATCCCCGGAACCATGTTGGTCTCGGGAGCGCTCTTCTTCTACACCACCGTCGGAGAGCACACGGAGTCCTGGGTACTGATTATTGTTCAGGCCTCGATGTCGATTGGAATGTCAATGTCGTTCACCCCGCTCTTTTCGGCCTCGCTCGGATCCCTCAAACGACACCTTTACTCGCACGGTTCGGCGATCCTGAACACGTTGCAGCAGGTTGCCGGAGCCGCCGGGGTGGCCATCCTTATTGCCATGTATTCGAGCATTCTGCATGCTGGAGAAGCCTCAGGGCTCCCCGTACCAGAGGCCGGAGCTCCGGGTGCCCGCACTGCATTCCTGATCGCAGCTCTCATCTCTCTTGCCGCGGTTGCTCTCGCCTTCTTTATCCGCACTCCTGCGGATCAGGAGGATACGCCAGCAGTGCACGGACACTAGGCAGGATCCAGCATCAACCCTTAAGCGACATGCACCCAGGGTCTGAAGAATGGATCCGGCTCAGCTTCACGAAGAACTTCGCGTGTCATTGATGCGATTTCACCCTCGCCAAAAAGGAAGAAGCGCATCAGATTTATCCATGGGTTCTTTTCTGTCCAACGGAAATAGATATGTGGCGTGATCTGGTAATTACTTACAATATAGAGCGAAACGGCTGCGATAGCGTTCGGCACTGAGCTGGCCTTCACTGTGAATACGCGGAATTCGTGCTGTTGCACACCCTGCACAATCAGCTCATTTTCAAAGTCTGAACTGTCTGAAACTACGACCTCGATAAAGAACACTTCCTCGTTCGGCATCTGATGCGCCAAACGCGCAGCGTGCAACTTCTTGCGATACCGTTCAGCGCTCAAATCGTTCGGTTCATGGGCAACTAAACGCATCACGCTTCCTGGAACGGAATCAATAAACGACTCTGCGAGCGGGTCGAAGCGAACCGCGGTGGCATGGACTTCGGTGGACCTCGCCACCCGTGAAACAAAGCTCACCGCCACAATTGCAACAATAAAGAATCCGGCAATTTTCACCCCATCCGGACGCTCCACTACATTCACCACGGTTGTGTAGAGAAAGAGGGCGGTGCTGATACCAAAGCCAATTGTGGCTCCACGCTGCCGCAATCTGTGTGCTGAAAGGGTCACCGCAATTGCCGCTGAAGTAATCAGCGCCAGCACCCCGGTCGCGTAGGCACCACCTTGAGCATCCACATCGGCTTCGAAAAGAATCGTAATCAAAAAGGCGATGGCAGTAAACACCAACACAAGGGGGCGAGTAGCCCGAGTCCAGGCCGGTGCCATTCCGTAGTGCGGCAAGTACCTAGGAACGAGATTCAAAAGTCCAGCCATTGCCGAAGCGCCGGCGAACCAGAGGATAGCAATGGTGATGGCGTCATAGAAGGTGCCAAAGCCCTCACCTAAAAACTCGTGAGCAAGGTAGGCAAGCGCTCTGCCATTTGCCTTCCCACCCTCCTGAAATTCTGCTGCCGGGATGAGGGCGACGGTGGTGATCGATGAGGTAATCAGGAATCCACTCATAATCAGCGCGGATGTTGTGAGCAGCTTGCGTGCCCCGCGAATCCGGCCCAGGGGGTTGTCCTCGGTATCGCTCGCATCCCCGCGAATTTGCGGCATCACCGCAACACCGGTCTCAAAACCGGAGAGACCAAGAGCCAGTTTCGGAAAAATGATCAACGCAATCGCCACCACAAAAAGCGGATTGCCATGCTGAGTGGTGAGGAGGGTCCACCAATCACCCAAAACCACCGGGTTAGCGCTGAGGTGCATCATCGCAACCGCAATGACGATCAGGTTCGCCGCAAGGAATACGGTCACCAGCACGGTCGCTGCTCGAATCGCTTCGCGGAAGCCACGCAAGAATACGATACCGAGGCCGGCCAGGAGCGCCAGAGTAATAATGACCTCTTTACCCTGGAAAGCATCCGGAGTCATCGGATTCTCAATAAAGTGAGCGCTCGCATCCGAAGCAGAGAGGGTCATGGTGATAATAAAATCGGTTGCCGCGAAACCGAGCAGAGCCAAAACCGTGAGCTTACCGCTCCAATTCGGTAAGAACTTTGCCAGCATCGCGATTGATCCGGCCCCGTGTGGGCTCTCTTTTGCAACCCGACGATACACCGGCAGCGCAGCACAGAGCGTCACCAGCACCAGCACAATTGTGGCAATCGGCGCAACCGCTCCTGCTGCGAGCGCCGCGATGGCCGGTTGGTAGCCAAGGGTAGAAAAATAATCGAGACCGGTCAGGCACATCACCCGGAACCAGTGCGCCTTTTGATCACTTTGCGGACGGCCATGAGGACCTGGATGTTGCCCCGGATCTACGGTCGTTTCGGCCAATAACCAGCGCCGAAGACCGCCCCCGGTCTGTGAATACTGTTCAAGCCCATCACCTATCCCCGATGACGATTGACCTGCATTGACATGTGCTGGTTCATCATCCTGCTGATGACCGTGCATGGTTCACATCTCCTTGCCGCTCGCGCGGACAGTTTCGGAGTCGCCCCTCAAGAGCGCTATGGATTAATACTAGACCTCAAGAACCCCCGACGACACAGCTATTCATCGAGCATTCAGCGTGTTGTCAGGCAGGGAATTCGCCTAGCGCACTAGCCTGCGCAGGATACGCACTTCTCCCGGAAGGGACGCACCTCAAGCTGTTGTTCTGGAATCGGCTGGCCGCAAGCGACACAGCTGCCGTACTTTCCCGCATCAAGTCGAACGATGGCGGCCTCTAGCTGTTCAGCATTCGTGCGAGCAGTTTTCAAAAGACCGGCCAGCATCGACCATTCCGAAGAAAGAGTCACCCCTTCGGGGTCATGTTCATCATCGTCGTTGAGACCTCGTCTAGCACTGGTGAGGTCCTCAATTTGCCCCGCCAAACTATCGACGCGTTCAAGAACATTTTTCTGCTCCGCAAGCAACAGCGCTCGAATCTGCTCCGTATCCTTCATGACCACAGCCTAGCCTTCGAGCACAGCAATCTCACGGATCAGGTTTTCACGCGCACGTGATTGCCAAAGTTGCCGTGCCTCGGGTGTGAAATATATGGAGTCACGCTCAAGGTAGTTCCGCAAGATTCTGGCCCGTGCTTTGCGGAACACCGACTCGGGAACCTCTGCATATTCGTCGCGGACTGCGGCAGAATACTCCAGATACCGCTCGTCACTACTGGCAAAAATACTCAAATCAGCATCCAACAAATATTCAGCGGATGCTGCCAGAGACGGCTCGAAATGCTCCAAAGCGTTTGACCCTGGTGTCGTCGCCAGGATGAGCTCCGCGAGCTGTTTCGCAAGACTCGCCTCCAGCTTCTGACCTAGCAGAGAACGCTGAGCCAACTCTGCCGAATCCTGTTCATCCTGCCCTGCATTCCCGGCATAAACGGCATCGTGGAACCAGGCAGCGAGGAAGGTCGTCACCGGTATCTGCGCCCCGCGCACCTCAAGATGATTGAGTGCGAGCAACACATCTTCGAGGTGGCGCTCATCATGGTAAGAACGGTGCGATTCATTCCATCTGCCCAAGAGCTCTTCGCCCAAAGCGCTCCAGCTCTGCTTCGCTGTGGCAGATTCCGCCAAGCCCGAAGGTGCAGCCAAGCGTTCCCATTCCTCTTGCAAATATTCACGTCGGCGTATCGGGCGGAGCGCATCGCGATCGCGCTGGGCAACACGTAAGCCAGAATCCTGTAAGAGTCGCACCACATCCCGCGCAGCAATCGGGACAGCACCCAATGCGATGGCCGCCTCGTAGCGAGATGCCGGCACATCGTAGTGATCCAAATCAAAACCTCGCCGAGGAAGCCGAAGCTCTGCCGCGAAAGCGTGCAACTCAGCGTAACTCTCATCTGAAATCAGGTGACTCCAGACCGTTCCATGCGCGGGCCAGGTAGCCGGATCAATATAAATTGTCATGATCTTTAGGGTAATCCGAAGATTCACAGAATGTGCGAAAACCATTTCCTACTACGAGTCACATTTCGAAGAACTCTTCTCTCTTTCAAACTCTCTTCTCGAATCCGAGCACAATTTAGATACGATACCGGTTTGCGTACCATTATGAGGACCGACGTTTGCCGAGTACTAATGAGAGCGCGACAACTGCAAGAGTAACAGCAGGCACAATCAGTAGCCCCACCCGGAGACTCGTCGAATCAGCAATGAGCCCGACAATCGGCGGCGACAAGAGGTATCCCAATCGCATCAGCCAAGAGACGATAGTCAGACCCGTACCGGGGCGCAGACCAGGTAGCTCATTCGCTGCCTGCATCGCAGCCGGAACAAACGTTGCGACACCGAATCCAGCAGCCCCGAAACCGACAATAGTGCCCGGGATGCTCGGAAAAGCCAGCGCAAGTCCCATGCCGAAAGCCGCAATAAGACCACCAGCAGCCACAACCGCACGCTGCCCAAAGCGGTCGACTAGCCGATCGCCAATAAGTCGCCCAAAGAACTGGGCACCAACAAGAGCAATGAATCCAAACGCTGCGACACTCTCGCTCGCACCCAATGATCCAAAGAGATACAGACTTGCCCAGGAACTTCCGGCATCCTCCACAATAGTTCCTGCCGTGGCAATCAGCACCAGGGCAAGCAACACGGCGAAGACCGCGATGCGAGAAGGTGTTCGAGAACCCTTGACGGCGACTGTTGTGGTGCCCAAAGGTGAATCGCTCGGATTCTGCAACGCTTTCTCATCGGCTACCGATCCGTCCTCATCCGGACCTTTCAACAAGAACCGATAGGCCAGCAATGCCACACTCACAAAAATCATCGCAGAAATGCTCAGATGTACAGCTATGGGAACGTTCAAAGAGATTGCAAGTGCAGCCATCAGACCGCCCAGTACCGCCCCGATAGACCAGACCGCATGAAACGAGTTAATAATGGAGCGACCATAGTGCCGTTGCACTCGAAGACCGTGCGCGTTTTGTGCAACATCGATAATCGCATCCATTGCTCCAATGAAGAAGAGCGAAACCGTAAAGACCAGAACACTCCCGCTGAGGCCTGCGGCAATCACCCCGAGCGCAATGAGAATGGTGCCAAATACTGCAACTCGCGAAGAACGCCAGCGTCGGATGAGCACACCCGCAGCAAGACCGGCAACGAGCGCACCAGCAGCGAAAGCCGCCACTGATAGACCAAATACCGCATTTGAAATACCCAGCTCAGCTTTAATACCCGGATACCTCGGAACCAGATTCGCAAACAGTGCGCCATTGGTGAGAAAGAGCAGATTGACCGCGATACGTGCGGGACGGGCGTCAGCACGCAGGGTCTCAGTCATATTTACGATCGTACACTCGGCAGTCCTTCAAAATAGCCCCTTCAAGAAAACTTCGTATCCACAACCCAGCTAACGCATCCTTGGAGACAAGAAGCTGAATATCTCCATAAAAGTGGAATATTTTCGGTCGCTTGCTGGTTCACTAGTTGTATGAACATCAACGAAATTTCGGTCACGACGATCGATGGCACCAAGACTTCAATGGCTGAATATGCCGATCAGGTCAAGCTTGTAGTTAATGTCGCTTCACGCTGCGGGCTTTCTCCGCAATATGAAAAACTTGAAAAACTTCAGGAATCGTATCACGATCGTGGCTTTACGGTATTAGGTTTTCCAAGTAATCAGTTCTTACAGGAACTCGGCTCAGAAGAGGCCATCAAAGAATATTGCAGCACCACGTGGGGAGTAACCTTCCCAATGTTTGAACGACTCCGAGTCAATGGTCACTCACAGCATCCACTCTATGCAGAGCTCACAAAAACGCCTGATAGCGAAGGCAAGGCAGGCAAGGTGAAATGGAATTTTGAGAAATTCCTTATCTCACCCGATGGGACGGTTCAACGGTTCCGCCCAAGCACCGAACCTGATGCTCCAGAAGTGATTGCAGCAATAGAGTCTGCTTTGCAAAAGGACTAGCAAATGTCGAAGAGACTTTAGAGCAGTAATGAAGGCGAGAACTTGAGCCTGGATATAAGGGGGGACTTGAGCCCTGATTTCTGTTTTACCTTTCGGAATTTTGATTATTCCAGCATCCATGGAGCCCGAAGCTACGCTTCGGTCTGGAAATCAGGGGCCCAGAGTTCCAAGGCCTAACCCTCGATTAAATGAGTAATAGCCCGACCTTTAGGTCGGGCTATTACTCATTTGTGCGCGAGGGGGGACTTGAACCCCCACGCCCTTGCGAGCACTGACACCTGAAGCCAGCGCGTCTACCGATTCCGCCACTCGCGCGCATATCCATGAAGGCAACGAAACAAAAACAGATGCCAACTTAGTGAGATTATCACGAGTTCAGCAGAATATCCAACGGAATCCCGGCCAACCACCATCCGATATTCGCCGAGTTTTCAGCCAAGCCAGCTAACATCGAATAGGCACAAATTGTTGCTCAACGGCGTAAGGAGCTGTGTGGGGATTCTTGATGACCTCGAGAAGGGAATTGAACGGGCAGTAAACTCGCTCTTCGCCCGAACATTTCGTTCAGGGCTGCAACCGGTAGAAATCGTTGCCGCCCTCAAACGTGAACTCGACTCCAAGGCATCCATCGTCACCCGCGAGCGCATCCTGGCCCCGAATATGTTCACCATCAAGCTCTCACCCGCCGACAAGGCTCGAATCGACTCCATCGGCGAAGCCCTCAAATCTGAGATTCGCACCGAGCTCAACAGCTACGCCAAGAAACAAAATTACCGCCTGATGGGCCCGCTCAGTCTGAATTTCCTTGAAAATTCCACCCTGGGTGAAGGCATGCTCCAGGTCAGCAGCGAATCGACCGGCCGCGATGTGGTCTGGACTCCGGTGCTCCTTATTAACGGTCGCCGCCACCGGATCCAATCAGGAAGCACAATTATTGGTCGCGGCACCGAAGCTGGCATCACGATCAACGATAGCGGCGCCTCCCGAAATCACTTGGAAATCCGCTGGAACGGGAGCAAAGTTTCGGCCATCGATCTGGGCTCGACTAACGGCACCAAGCTAAACGGGGTAAAATTCAAAACAGCGACATTGAATGAACAGGATGTTCTCCAAATTGGACGCACAGAACTGGTTCTTCAGCTCGAACCCGAAAAATCTAGCCGGCAAGCCCCCGACCGAGAGGAGTCAAACTCATGAGTGAGTTGACTCTATTCCTGCTCCAAATTGTCTTCCTTGGTCTGCTCTGGTTCTTTGTCTTCTTCATCATCTACGCCCTACGCGTCGACCTCTTCGGCGAGCGCGTTCGCCGCCTGATGGACGCATCCGGCAATGAAGCCATGGTCAATACGCATATCGGCACACCGCCTGCTGCCCAGGGCAAAAATAGCTCCCAAGCCCGTCTGGTCATTATTTCGGGTCCGAAAGAGGGCATGGAAATCCTTCTCAATAATGAGCCCCTGACCATTGGCCGTTCATCCGAATCGGGCCTTGTGCTCCGCGATGAATTCACCTCAACCCACCATGCCCGTCTGATTCCCGGTCCAGAGAGCTGGGTCGTCCAGGACCTCGACTCCACCAATGGTACCCAGCTGAATGGTCGCAAAATCCGCAATACCGCCAACCTCGTCTCCGGTGATGTCATCAGAATTGGTGCCACAAGTTTCGAGCTGCGGAGCTAAGGCATGACTCTGGGCATACGCGCCGATGCTGTCTCCCATGTCGGCAAGATTCGAGCAAACAATCAGGACTCTGGCTATGCCGGAAACCACCTCTTTGTTGTCGCCGATGGCATGGGCGGATATGCCGGTGGGGATGTCGCCTCGGCGATCGCCATCTCGGTTGTTGAGAGCATGGATCTGCCGCAGAGCGATACCGATCAGGCCAAAGACCAGCTCCACGCCAGCATTATCGATGCAAACACCGCGATCAATGCGGCGGTAGACGAACATCCTGAACTTGCCCGAATGGGCACCACCATGAGCGCTATCCTTCGGGTGGGCGACCAGGCGGTCATTGCACATATTGGTGATAGCCGTATCTACCTCAATCGTGATGGCAAGCTCCGGCAAATCACAACCGACCACACCTTTGTGCAGCGTTTGGTCGAAGCTGGGCGCATCACTCCAGAAGAGGCCCTGGTTCATCCGCGCCGCTCCGTCATTATGCGGGTGCTTGGCGATGTCGAGATGGAGCCTGAGGTTGATCTGGAAATTCTGGATCTAAAAGCTGGCGACCGCTGGTTGCTTTGCTCGGATGGGCTGAGCGGCTATGTGCCAGAGCCCAGCATGGAAAAGATTCTGAATGATGTTAAAGACATCCGTCAGGCAAACAAGAAAATGCTCGATATTGCCCTGAGCAACGGTGCGCCAGACAATGTGACCGGCGTCATTCTTGAGATCACCGCCAAAGAAACTGACCCAATCAAACCGATGACGGTTGGATCGGCCAGCGACCCGAATGTTAGTCGTGGCATGGCCGATAAGCGCATGTTCAGTTTTGGCATGCTTCGCCATCCGATTACTGCGGTGCAGCAGATTGAGGCGATGGTCCCAGAGGATCAGGACAGCTACCTTGAGTCACTGATCGCTGCTGACCGCCGTCGTGCACGCTTCCGCCAGCTGCGTTGGCTACTCTCCCTGCTCATCATCATCGGCATCGCTACGGCAGCTCTCTGGGTGGGCTATAACTGGACGCAGCAGCAATATTATGTTGGGGTTCAGGACGGATATGTCACCATCTTCCAGGGCATCCCGCAGAACCTCGGTCCGATAACCCTCTCCGAAGCCCTCCAGCAAACGGATGTCCTGGTCAGTGATCTGCAATTGCACTGGCAACAGGGCGTCACTAACAATTACCCCGCGACTTCCCTCGAAAACGCGGTAGATATCGTCGAACAGCTGAGAACTCATGTCAGCAAGTAAACGAACACTGCCACCGGTGATCACGGTGAATGAAACAGCCGGGCAGCATCCACGCCCACACGGGCTGCGCACCCCAAAGCGCATCCGAAATCTTGAACTGCTGCTGCTGCTCGGCGCTTTTGGCATCAACTTTGCCAGCCTGGCACTGGTGCGCCTCGGAGTCGGAGTCGATATTCCGATGTGGCTGATCCAGCTCGCCATGATCCCCACCATCGCCACCGTGGTGTTGCATATTGTTTTGCGCATTACCGCACCGGATGCCGACCCGTTTATTGTTCCCATCGCCACCCTGCTCACCGGCATTGGCACCGCGGTCATTCACCGTATTGACCTGGCTAAAGAGCTCGAAGGCTGGCAATCATCTTCGGTCCGCCAGCTGGTGCTTTCGGCCATCGCCGTTCTGGTTGCCGCAGCAGTGCTGATTATCGTCAAAGAGCACCGCATCCTGCAGCGCTTCACCTACCTGGCCATGTTGCTCGGTATTGTGCTGTTGATGTTGCCGATTCTTCCGGGGATTGGTCGCACCGTCAACGGCGCCTCCATCTGGATTGATCTGGGCTTCTTCACGATTCAGCCGGGTGAGTTCGCAAAAATTGCCCTGGCAGTATTTTTTGCCGGATATTTGACCAGCCACCGAGAAATCCTCACCACCATGGGGCCAAAGGTATTGGGCTTGCGCTTGCCGCGTCTCAAAGATCTCGGGCCCATTGCCGTGGTGTGGTTGGCCTCGGTTGTTGTTTTGGTCATGCAGCGCGACCTCGGCACCAGCCTGCTCTACTTCGGTCTCTTCCTGGTCATGCTCTATTTGGCGAGTGGCAAACTGAGCTGGATTATTATCGGCTTCATGCTGTTCTCGGTGAGCGCAGTTTTCGCCTATTTCAATATTTCTCGCGTGCAATCTCGGGTTGACGGCTGGCTCAACGCCTTCGACCCGAACGTTTATGATGCTCAGGGCGGCAGTTACCAACTTGTGCAGGGCATGTTTGGCCTTTCCCATGGCGGACTTTTTGGAACCGGCCTCGGCAAGGGGCGCCCAGAGATTACCCCGCTTGCGGAAAGCGACTATATCTTTACCAGCATCGGTGAAGAGCTCGGTCTGGTTGGATTGTTCGCCATCCTCGTCCTCTACATGTTGCTCATCTCGCGGGGCTTTAAGCTTGGGATTTCTGCCAAAGATGATTTTGGCAAGCTCCTTGCGGCGGGTTTGAGTTTCACGATTGCCCTGCAGTGCTTTATCGTGATTGGCGGGGTCACCCGTGTCATTCCACTGACCGGACTCACCACCCCGTTCCTCGCGGCCGGTGGTTCCTCGCTGCTTTCGAACTGGATTGTTCTGGCCATACTCTTGCGCGTGAGCAATACGGTACGTAACCAACCGCTCATGTTTATTGCCACCAATGCTAAGTCGGTGAGCTCATGAATCGTGAGATGAAACGCCTCGGCATTGTGGTCATTGCCATGTTCATGGCTCTCTTCTTAAGCACCTCCTTTATTCAGGTCATTTATGCTGACGAATTGAATAATGATGCCCGAAATAGTCGCACCCTTTATGACAGCTACAATGTCGAACGCGGCTCAATTCTGGTTGATGGTATCCCGATCGCCAGTAGCAGCCCGGTCAATAGCAACTACTCGTTCATGCGCAAATACGAGTTCGGTGAACTGTATGCCCCAATCACCGGCTATTACACCATCAATCAGGGCATTACCGGCCTCGAAGCAGAGCTGAACAGCTACCTCAGCGGTACCGATAGTGGCCGATTCCTCGATCGGATTCAAGAGATTATTACCGGGCAACCCCTTCAGGGCGGCACCGTAGAGCTCACCCTTGACCATGAGGTACAACAGGCAGCCTGGGATGCTCTGGGCGATCGCAAGGGCGCCGTAGTTGCCTATGATCCGGTCACTGGAAAAATCCTCGCCCTTGTTTCAAAACCAAGCTATGACCCGAACCTGCTCACCAGCCATAACTCAAAAGAAGTTATTCAAAACTACGAAACCCTGCTGAATGATCCGGATGCGCCACTCATTAATCGCGCCATCGGTGGCGATCTGTACTGGCCAGGTTCGGTATTCAAGCTGGTAGTCATGGCTGCTGCCCTGGAGAGCGGAAAATATACCGCAAATAGCGTGTTCCCAAATCCAATCAGTTACCAATTGCCAAATTCGAGCTATGAGGTGCGGAACGGTTCTCGAACCACCTGTGGCCCTGGTGAAACGGTGACCCTGATCGAAGCACTGCGGCTGAGCTGCAATATTCCCTTTGTCGAATTGGGTATCGAACTTGGGCCAGAAGCGCTTCGAGCTGCGTCAGAAAGCTACGGCTTCGGACGCGAGCTTTCGATTCCACTCACCGTAACTCCGAGTAGTTTTCCAGCCGAGCTCGATGCAGCCCAAACCGGCCTCGTCTCGTTCGGACAATATGATGTCAAAGTGACCCCGATGCAGATGGCTATGGTTTCGGCAGCGATCGCCAACAATGGGGTGCAGATGAAACCGTATCTGGTTGAACGCATCCTCTCACCATCGCTGACGCTGCTTTCTCAGACCGAGCCCGAGGCGTACTCTCGGCCAAATACCCCGGCCGTTGCCGAGGAGCTCACCCGGATGATGGTAAACAATGTGAGCAATGGAATTGCTTCCGGGGCGGCCATTAACGGCGTTGATGTGGCTGGCAAGACCGGCACTGCAGAGACGGGCCGGCCGGCGATCCAGCACCTCTGGTTTACCGGATTTGCTCCGGCCAATAATCCCAAGGTCGCGATAGCGGTCGTTGTCGAACACAATATTGTTGAACAACCTTCGGCTACCAGCAACTCTGTTGCTGCGCCGATTGCGAAAAAAGTAATGGAGGCGGTGCTTAAGCAATGAGACCAATCGCAGGGCTCACCTTCGGTGGGCGTTACCAATTAACCCGACGCATTGCCATTGGTGGTATGGGCGAAGTCTGGGAAGCTTCTGACCTCGTCATCGGCCGTAATGTCGCTCTCAAAATTCTCAAAGACGAGTATATGAGCGATCCAACATTCCTAGAACGTTTCCGTGCCGAGGCCAGGCACGCAGCCCTGGTCAACCATGAAGGTATTGCCAGTGTCTATGACTATGGCGAAGAAGAGGGCAGCGCCTATTTGGTGATGGAGCAGGTTCCTGGAGAATCGCTCTCCACAATTCTCGAACGTGACCGGATTCTGGCCACCGATCAGGTGCTCGACATTGTTTCGCAAACTGCCGCAGCTCTTCAGGCTGCCCACTCTGTGGGACTCGTTCACCGCGATATTAAGCCCGGAAACCTGCTGATTACTCCAGATCGCCGGGTAAAAATCACCGATTTTGGTATTGCTCGCATCGCTGATCAGGTTCCGCTCACCGCGACCGGACAGGTGATGGGTACGGTTCAGTATCTTTCGCCAGAGCAGGCAAGTGGCAAAACGGCCACCCCGGCAACAGATATTTATTCTCTCGGAATTGTGGCCTACGAGGCATTGGCCGGACACCGACCTTTCACCGGTGAATCGCAAGTAGCGATCGCCATGAGTCAGATTAATGACCCGCCACCGCCGCTGCCGAGCAGCGTCTCTGAACCGGTACGCAATCTGGTGATGAGCTGCTTAGCGAAGAGTCCGGATGATCGGCCAGCATCAGCCGCCCACTTGTCTCGGGCTGCCAGAGCACTGCGCCGCGGTGATGTGGTCGCGGCTGCAGCGAGTGTGCCTCAGGTTCTTGGTGAGCGCGACCTGGACTCCCTCTCCGAGTTAGAAATCGGCACTGCGACCACCAGGATCATCGATCAGCTGGGTGAACCATCCACCGACACAAAACCGACCCTCATTCAACGTCGGAGCCGCTGGACTTGGCCACTGATTGGTCTGATCACCCTGCTCGCAGTGGTCTTATTGGGCACGATTTTCGCCCTCTTCATGCAACCGACGGTTGACCCAACGAATCCGCCGACGACAAACCCGACCGACACCACCAAGCCAACCGAAACAACGGATCCCACCGAAACAACCGCGCCAACAAATGTTGAAATCATTGAGGCCGACTATGTTGGAAAGCGCTATTCAGTTGTTGAGGGACTTCTGAAAGATCTCGGTCTCGTTCCAAAGGCGATTGATGGTTCGGATGCAGAAGGGCCAGATCAGGTAGGAACTGTTGAGAGCCTTTCTCCGGTCAATATGGTTCCACGCGGCAGCACCATCTATGTCACAGTACGTGTTGCTCCTCAAACCCCGGCCGCTCCTGCGACCGCGCCGACACTGGTAACCCCGCCTGCAAATGTCATACAAGGTTCCGTGATAAAGATCTCGTGGCCGGCATATCAGGCCGTTGACTGCCCATCCGGATTCAAGCCATCCGGTTACTCACTTTTCGTCAGCGGCGGACTATTTGCCAATGGAGAAGTCACCCAAAGTGTTGGGGTCAGTGTGACCTCGCTCGACATCACGGTAAAATCTGATGCAACGACACTTAAGGTGAACTATCAGGCCAATTGTTCTGGATTGATTTCTGGTCACTCACCGGACCTGTCCGTGACCGTACACCCAGCACCACCCACGACGACGACACCACCAACCGAAGCGCCTTAAACTACGACGACACCAGGAGAACACGTGAACCAAGAGAAACCTTTTTTGGTCGAACGCTATGAGGTCGGCGAAGTCATTGGCCGAGGCGGCATGTCAGATGTGTACCTCGGTCAAGACACCAAACTGAACCGCAAAGTAGCCATCAAGGTCTTGCGTTCCTCTTTGGCGAGCGATCCTGCGTTCCGTGCACGTTTTCAGCAAGAAGCACTGGCTTCGAGCAAGATGACACATCCCGGGATTGTGCGTGTTTTTGATGCCGGTGAGGATGTATTCGCTGGCAGTCTGGAGCCACAACCCTTCATTGTGATGGAGTGGGTCGACGGCATCATGCTGAAGGATCTCATCCAAAGAAACACAAAATTACCGCTTGACCAATCGCTTGATATCACCGACCAATTGCTCTCGGCTCTGCAATATTCTCACCGGGCCGGTATCGTCCACCGCGACATTAAACCCAGCAATGTGATGATTACCCCCGATGGTCGGGCAAAGCTGATGGACTTCGGTATTGCGCGTGCGGTGAGTGATTCCTCGGCAACCGTCGAACAAACCAGCACCGTATTGGGCACTGCTCAGTACTTTTCGCCGGAACAAGCTCGCGGTGAAACCGTTGATGCCAGAAGCGACCTCTATTCACTGGGTCTGGTACTTTTTGAGATGCTTACCGGAAGCACACCCTTCACCGGCGATAGCGCAGTAGCAATTGCCTACCAGCATGTTAATGAAGAGCCACCACATCCAAGCAGCATTGATCCGGATATTCCAGAGGCCATTGATCGCCTGGTTCTGAAAGCTATCACCAAGCCCAAGGAACTGCGTTTCCAGACAGCCGGCGAGTTCCGTACCGGTGTCGCTGCAGCCGCACAGGGTCAGAAGATTGCCCTCCCCGATTCTGAGCTCTCGATCGCCGAATTGATGGAAGAAGACTCTGCCGCCGCTGAAGTATTCCGTGATATTTCTGGTGGTCGCACCCAGCTCACCGGCACTCAAAAGCGCCCACCTGCTCTCTGGCTCTGGACCGGTGTGATCGGAGTCTCTGTACTTCTCGTTGCCCTCATCTATTGGGTCATTAACATTGCACCACCAAAAATTGAACTCAGCGACTCGGTAAAGGTGCCGAATGTTATTGGCGCCACCTGGGATTCGGCAAAAGATACCCTCACCGGCTTGAATCTGAAACCGGTTCAGTACCTCGAAGTCGATGCCGATCATCCTGAAGGTCAGGTCCTCAGGACTCTGCCACTACCGGATAGCGTGGTTACCAAGGATTACATCGTTCAGGTCTATGTCTCTTCCGGGGCAAAGAAGATTACCCTGCCATCCTTACAGAACCGCACCGTTGAAGCTGCGAAAGCAGAGATTGAATCACTCGGTCTTACCCTGGGCACGGTAACCCTCGAAAATTCTCCGAATATCGCCGCCAATGTGGTGATGCTCTCGGATCCGCCAATGGGCAGTGAGCTGAATGCCGGCACGGTGGTCAACCTGGTTGTCTCGAACGGTAAGGTATCGCTTCCCAACTTCAAGGGCCAACCTCTGAGCACAGCATTGAATACCTTAACCAGCCTGCAACTCAATGGGCGAGCAGAGGGTGACCCGAGCTGTACCCTCGACAGTGGCAATCCGGTCATTAACCAATCGGTCGCTCCAGGCTTGGTCAATCAGCGGATCTCCGTCATTCTCTACTATTGCAGCAATAACGGAACCGGGAATTAGTCTGTAGTAACCATTCCAGGACTCAGAGTGCGGGCACGTGCTTTCGCACCCTGAAGTCCGAGGGACTCCAACCAATTCCCCAACATTTGGTATCCGCCCTCGGTCAACACTGACTCCGGATGGAATTGCACCCCGTAGATCGGTTTGCTCTTGTGTTGCAGCGCCATAATGACGCCATTATCGGTCTGGGCCGTTACCGTCAGGACATCGGGTACTGTCCCGTTTTTTACCGCCAGGGAATGATAGCGAGTGGCAATAAAGGGATTCGCCACCTCGTCAAAAAGCAGGCTATTATCGTGACGAAGTTCTGAGGTTTTTCCGTGCATCAATTCGGCTGCCACTTCGACGGTGCCGCCAAATGTTTCGGCAATTGCCTGATGTCCGAGGCAGACTCCAAGCAGCGGTTTGGAAATTTCGGCAGCATAGCGGATGAGCTCAAGAGATATTCCGGCCTGTGCTGGTGTTCCAGGGCCCGGTGAGACGAGCACCGCATCCACAGTGGAGAGCGCTTCCGCCAGGTCTTCAACCGTTAGGGTGTCATTTCGCACAACCTCAGTTTCTGCGCCCAATTGCTGCAGGTAGCCATTGAGGGTATATACGAAACTGTCATAGTTGTCGATGACGAGGACTTTTGTCACAGCGGGCCTTTCTTGGCATTCAGCAATATTCTACCGAATGCCGCGGCCGCGAAACACGGTTTCGCCAAGGCTTTGCTAAGATTGCTTTCATGGCCAAGACTCAAAAGAATCACGAAGAAGACTCCAAAGCAGGAGAATCACACAAGACCCCGAATGCGGCGTGGTTTAAGCCGCTGATGTTCGGCTTCCTGCTGCTCGGATTTATCTGGATTCTGATCTACTACATCTTTGGCACCAACTATCCAATCCCGGGCCTGGGCGCCTGGAACCTCATCGGTGGCTTTGGTGTGCTCTTCATTGGTCTGCTCATGACCACTCGTTGGCGCTAAACAGCACTTTTTCTCCACAAAACAATCGAATTACACCGTTGTAATTATCCCCAATGTGAATAAGCCTGTGGATAACTCTGTGAATATCTGTGAGTGCGAGCCCCGGTGTTCCCTTCGATGACCCGAGGGTTTAGGCATAGGGGTTGAACGGCCACAGTATCGCCGCTGCAGCGAGCGAGATCAACACCAGCACGATCGATAGTGTCATGACTGCGAGTTTCTCTTTTTTACTGCCGCCCTGTCGCCCCCATTTGAGGAAACAATAGGCAACAGCGGCGCCAACAAGGAGGCCGCCAACATGAGACTGCCAAGAGATACCCGGCAAGACGAATCCTGCCACCAGGTTCAGTCCGAGAATCACGATCAGTGATTGGTTGATTTTCCCGGTCAATTTGCGTGAGATAGCGAAATAGGCTCCGAGCATGCCAAAGATTGCGCCGGATGCGCCCACCACTGCGGTATTCATCTCAGCAAAGAGCTGCACCGCGAGCGAACCGCCAAAGCCAGAAACTAGGGTCAGCACCAAGAAACGGGATTTGCCGAACATCCGCTCCAGGTTCTGACCCAGAATGTAGAGCGAAAACATATTCAGCAGAATATGAAAAATTCCGCTGGTACTGTGCAGGAAGTTTGCCGTCAGCATCCGCCACGGTTCAAATGGCACGCCAAGTTGTGTGAGCCAAAATTCGGTGTACATCGGCGAGTACCAAAACGCCTCGGTGAAACCGGGAATCAAGAATTGTAATCCCCAAATAATGAACATCCCGACAATCAAGGAGATTGTTACCGGGGTTTCTGAAAAGTTGAACCAGCGTTGAAGTTTGGTCAGCGGACCTGGCTGGTTCTTTCGTGCCGCCTTTTGAGCATCGCGAACACACTCGACGCAGTGCACCCCAACCGACGCGTCAACCGAACATTCTGGACAAATGGTTCGGTGACAGCGCTGGCAGAGGATATAGCTGCGTCGATCCGGATGTCGGTAACAGAAATCCTGTTCCCGAGTTGCGGAGGAGTCGCTCACATTACTCCTGAGGTTCGTATTCTAGAGAGAAGCGGTTTAGACGTCGGCAACCGTAATGGACTCAATAACCACATCATTGAGTGGCTTATCGCGACCATCGGTAGGTACGGCTTCAATCGCGTCAACGACCTTGCGTGACTCCTCATCGGCAACCTCACCAAAGATGGTGTGCTTTCCGTTGAGCCATTCGGTTGGAATGGTTGAGATGAAGAACTGTGAACCGTTCGTTCCCTTGCCCATTTGGATACCGGCATTTGCCATGGCAAAGAGGTACGGCTTGTTGAAGGTCAATTCACCGTGGATTTCATCGTCAAATTGGAAGCCTGGGCCGCCAATTCCCTTACCCAGTGGATCTCCACCCTGAATCATGAAGTCTTTGATGATGCGGTGAAAAATCACGCCATCATAGAGCGGTGCGGTTGATTTCTCGCCAGTGCGAGGATCAGTCCACTCTTTGGTTCCGGTGGCGAGGCCCACGAAGTTTTCAACGGTGCGAGGAGCATGGTTCCCAAAAAGGTTTACCCGAATGTCCCCGAGATTAGTTTTAATAGTTGCGACAGCTGTATGCATGGTTTCAATTCTGGCACAGTCTGCTCATAGCTCGCTTTGAAACACATCCAAAACTGCACGCCCAGAGCGAACTGGAGAAGACCGCAGAGCAAATCATGAGAACAAATATCTACGGGTGGGGATTCTTTGCTGATTGTTCTTGGTGAATTTCTGGAAGATTCCCAGTGAAGCGTGCTAACAATGGATAGTACCACCGAACAAAAAACTGGAGGTCAGGCAATGGAACTATCGCGTAAAACCCAAAAGAATCTGAAGCGTCTCAAGAACGATGCCGGTGCACTTTGGGAACAGCAACAAAAGGTTATGGAACAGGCCGGTCAGGTTGTTGCAGACGCACGAAAGAAGCTGAGTGCGATAAATGAGGCGGAAATCAAGCCTCGGGTAGATTCTGCGCTCGCCCAGGTCCGACCAAATGTTGACCGTGGTGTGGCCTATGCTCAGGCAACCGCCACCGTTGCGAAAGACAAAATCGTCTCCGATATTCTTCCTGCAGTTTCTTCCGCTCTGGGTTCGGCAATCAGCATGGTCGAGCTCGCCAAGGATCCTCGTGTTCGTGAAGCTCTGAAACAGGGCCGTAAGGTCGCCAGTGCGACTGCTGCCAGGGTAGGCACCCAAGCAGGAAAGGTTGCGAAGGCGAGCGGAAAAGCTGCCGCTGAGGCTGCGAAAGCGGCCAGCAAGCAATCATCCGGTAAGGGTAAGTTTTTCTTGATTACCCTCGGAATTACCGCGATTGTTGGTGTGGGCTGGGCTGCCTATCAAGCACTCCGTGCCGATGATGATCTCTGGCTTGAAGATATCGAAGACTAAGAACTACCAGTACACTTCGTTGCGTTTCCGGTTGTGCACCCTCCGTGCCAGCCGATAACCAATCTGGTCCCAGAGTTTTTTCGAACGCGCATTCAATACCAAATCGTACACACCCACATAGTCGGTAACCTGCTTGTTGAAGCTGGTCTTGAATGACACCAATCCATGCAGTGGATGTTCATTATTGTGTAGCTGTTCGCTTGGTGGCGCTCCGGTCAGGTCATAGCTCAGCGCACCCTGCTCTTTGGCCCATTGCATTGCCTGCCATTGCAAGAGGTGGCTGGCGCCATACACCGGACGCTCTTTGACTGAGGCACCATCCTTGTAGCTTGCCTTCTCGCCCAAGACAATCACATAGGCGATAGCAATCACCTGCTCGCCATGTTTTGCGAAGAACATCTGCCCCAGTCCAGCCGCTGAGTAGCCTCCCCAAAACAGCTCATAGTAGTCTTTCGGACGGATGCGGAAACCACCGGCCGCTGCCGTCTCGGCCAACATCCGATATGCGATATCGATCGTTTCGGGTGTTGTATCCACAGCAATTGCAATGCCTTCATCGCGTTTGGCCCGATTGATGGCATAGCGTCCTGGCTGCGGGAAAGCCGAGAAAACCTTGTCAATAGGGGGTTCCAGGTTCACAATAACCGTGGATGCTGCCTGAATATCGGCAGCCTTTGTGAGGCCGAAACCTTTCATGGACTGTGCAACCACGCCATCCTGATCACGCAAGATTTCTGGCTCAACTTTGAGCAAGAAAACGCCCTGTTCCCGAGCAAAGGTTTTGAGTTCGGGAATGAACGCGGCCATTTCATCGACATTAGTCAGGCCCGGACCTTTGGGCAGATACCAAATCTTGCCTAAAAAGGGGATAGAGCGAGACAGCGCCAAAATCGCGAGGCGGTCCTGCCAAATCAGGTATTCCGCTTTCCAGCCAGAAAGCTCTTTTACGGCTGCAAATTGAGTAAGCTGCAGCACGTTTCCCCCATCAGGGTTTTCGGAAACGTGCTGCAGCCAATTACTGAGTTCTGCTGTACTCGCGCGGCGAACACTCACGGATTGCTTCTTGATTTACTCTGCGGTACCGCTCTGCTCAGCGGATGCTGGAGCTGCTTTCGGTGCGCGACGCGGCTTGGTAACATCCTCTT
This sequence comes from Microbacteriaceae bacterium, assembly GCA_049647625.1. Taxonomy (GTDB): domain Bacteria; phylum Actinomycetota; class Actinomycetes; order Actinomycetales; family Microbacteriaceae; genus JBARYA01. The sequence goes on along the minus strand of JBARYA010000204.1, from coordinate 16,927 downwards.
CGCGTACCGCTTCACCGAAGGATTCACCGGCGGCCTGAGCCTTCACCCGAGTAGAAATAATATCGCTCAGGTTAATTCCGGTAGATGATTCAACAGCTTGGAAAACGGTGGACAGGTTGCCGGCCACATCGGTCGAAAGCTTGTTTGAGCCGTCCGAGGTGATCATGGTCAGTGAACCGATATTGGCATAGGCATCAGCAAACTTGCCAGCAAATTCTGGAAGCTGACGGATCAGTTGCTCAGCAAGAATCGCTTCTGGCTGCTCGGCGAAGGCCAAACCACGCTGGCGGATAGCATCAGCTTCAGCAGCACCGCGAGCGCGAATAACGGAAGCTTGCGCCTCACCGCGGATGCGCTCGGCCTCAGCCTCAGCAATTGCGCGCAGGCGAAGAGCTTCTGCATCAGCGTCTGCGATGACCTTGAGGCGGTGTGCCTCGGCCTCTGCCGGCTTGCGAACCTCGGTGTTGAGCTCTTCCTCACGCAGGGCGGCTTTTTCACGAGCCACATCACGCTGCTCGGCTACAACGGCCTGTTGCTGTACAGCCTGTTCGAGCGGACCAGCAGCGTCAGCCGTTGCGGCGACACGTTCGGTTTCTTCACGAATGGCTGCTTCGCGCAGGAGGAGTTCACGGTTTTCTTCAAGAACCTGACGACGAGCATCAATCTGCGCAATCTCGGTGGCACGGTTCGCCTCAACCTCGGCGACGCGAGCGGCACGTTCAACTTTCGCAAGCTCTGGGCGACCAATGTTCTTAATGTAGTTCTGCTCATCAGTGATTTCCTGGATGAGCAGGTTGTCGAGTTTCAGACCCTGCTTAGAAAGCTGTCCCTCGGTTGCATCAATGACCTGCTCGGTGAAGGACTGGCGATCGCGAATAATGCTATCGATCGAAAGTCCACCGATGATGGAACGAAGAGCTGAGCTCAAAACATCGCGCGCCCAGGTATCAATCTGGCTTTGCTTGGTAAAGAAGCGCTGTGCTGCTGCACGGAGTGCTTCTTCAGAATCGTCAACCTTTACCGATGCCACAGCCTGCGCTTCGATGGTGACACCATCGGTGGTCTGGGCGGTTGAGCTGAAGGTGAGCTCGCGTGATTCCAGCGAGATGCGGTAGGACTTGTGTGCGATTGGGATCACGAAAACGCGACCGTTTTTTACCACCAGGCTTGGCTTGTTTGCACCACGGGTGACGATCAGTGCCTCGTGCGGCCCTGCATACTGGATGCGCTTGATGGCAATGATCAGCACAATAGCCAAAACAAAGGCAATGCCGACGACGCCGGCAGCCACCGGACTAAATAATGACTGTAAGAATCCCATTAGTTCTCTTTCTGTTTCACGGTAACGCTTCCACTACCGCGTACTCCGGTAACTTCAACTTCGGCCTGCGCCGCAATTGGTTCGGTCGAATAGGCGGCCAGGGTAATCTGTTCGCCACGGACATTGAGTATGACCTCACCCACACCAATTTCACGGATGGCGGTTGAGAGCACTCCGGTCATACCAACATAGCTATTGACGCTTATGGAGTCTGGTTCTTCACCGCGCAAAAACTTCACAATGAGGTACGCGAACACCCAGCACAGTACGCCGACGCCGCCGCCAATAATTGCGGCCAGGCCTACTGATGATCCGCTACTGATTGCAATCCATCCCGAGAAACCGAATGCTCCAAGGAATGAACCAATGCCGGTGAACGAGAAAGGCCCATCGTCAAAATCAAAAATTGAGTCAAAAATCAGCGCCAATAACAGCAGCACCACACCAACGATTGCTGTGGTGATAAAAATTACATTGCCGGATGCGCCCTGAAACCAGCCGAGAATATCCCCGAACCAGTCAGTGAAAAAAGGTGATGTACCGATGGTCGTTCCGCCCTTTCTTCGTCTCTTGTGTCAATAATACCGAACCCCGGTAGAAAGATGGCTACGGATAAAGGAAATGCTCTTCGTTCCGTCGTTTCGTAAGCATAGGAATCTATACCGTATTTTGAGAAAACCCCGCTATAATAGGTCTTCTATGGGTTAAACTTCTACACTCGGACGAAGGTGATGTCTTGGCAATTGCAATAATCATTGCTGCTGTGCTCTTCGCCCTGGTCCATGGTCTCAACACCGGGGCGTCCCTTTTGGCAACCAGCCTCAACATCCGAGGAATCAGCCTGAACGGTGCGCTGATCATCATGACGCTGGGCGTCGCTATCGCACCATTCCTTTTCGGTCTCGCGGTCGCTAACACCCTCGCTCACGACCTGGTCCCGTTTAGCGGCGAACAGGGTCAACGAGGGATGCTCGTTGCTGTGGTCGTCACCATCGCGGTTATTCTTGTGCTCAGTTGGCTCCGCGTACCCAGCAGCCTCACCCTGGCACTGGTCGCTGCAATCGCCGGATACGGTTTCGTTGCCGTTGGCGTTGTCGAGTGGGGAAACATAAGCAAAGTCCTGGCCACCATGTTCCTGGCTCCCATCGTCGGAGCCCTACTCGCCTATGCCATCTCACGATTCTTGCTGCCGCTGCTCCCCCAGTTCAGCGTGCGGAAAAGCCTCGAACGCGGACACATTTTTGCCTTTAGCCTGCTCTCGCTGTCATATGGGTCAAATGACGCCCAAAAAATGATTGCCGTCGCCATGATCGCGCTCGGTTTTGTCAGTGGCGGCATTAGTGCACTCTGGTGGGTTGTGCTCGCCTGTGCGCTCACCTTTGGAATTGGCAGCCGATTAGGGGTTGGCAGAATGGCTAAGACAATCTCCACCGGCGTCCTTCCCGCAGCGCCAACCGATATGGTCGTTACCGAGGTTTCCTCCTCAATAGCGATGCTCCTCAGCACCTCCATTGGTTCACCGGTTGGATTGGCGCAAACCATGTCTGGTTCGCTCATCGGTGCCGGACTTTCGCAAGGATACGGAAAGATCCGTTGGCAGGAAGTCTGGAAAATTCTTATCGCCTGGGTGGTTACCCTGCCGGTAACCTTCGCAATAGCAAGTTTGATTGGATTGGTGGTTCGATGATTCGACCCTTTAAACGCGTCAAGAAATTTTCACAACGAGGACAGAATGCACTCCTTGACTCCCTCAATGAACAGCTGAGCTGCTCGAAGCGAGGAATTGCACTTGCACTTGAGCTGGTTCGTGATGAGCTCGATTCCAACTCAGCCCGATTACAAATGTCAGAAATTGAGCACCAGGGTGATCAGGCGCGCCTCGATTTCATCACCCTGCTCAGACGCTCGCTCTCGATTCCTATCGACCGTGAGGATATGTTCCGCGTTTCGCGGGCCATCGACAATATCCTGGACACCCTTCGTGATTATGTGCGCCTTTATGACATGTTTACCATTGTCGGTAAACAGCCGGTTATGGAAGAACTCCTTGAGGCGATCAATGATGGCACCGATAATCTCGGTGTTGCTGTCGAGGCGATGATGGAGAATCCACGCGATATTCGTCGCGCAGCAATCCTGGCCAAAAAGAATAAAGTGCGCCACATTTACCAGGAAGCCGTTGCTTCAGTGGTCAATGCGCCACTCGACAATAACAGCTTGAAACTCCTCGAACTTTTCCATAAGCTCAACGAGGTTGGTTCATCGGTAACCGAGGGTGCAGACATCCTCTCTGACGGTGCGGTAAAGCGCAGCCACTAATTTTAGGAATGTGATGACAGAAAAAACCCCAAGTCCAGAACTCCTCCAGGATTCAATTCGGCTCAAAGAACTTGCCCAAAATGCAGCGCTCTCGGTGGGCGATTTCCTCAGAGCCTCTTTTCGGAGCGGCCATGAGATTGCGCACAAGCGCGATTATCGGGATGTGGTCACCGAGTCCGATAAAGAAAGCGAACGCCGCCTTAGTGCCTACATTTTTGAGCACGAGCCGAACTCATCCATCCTGGGTGAAGAGGGTGGCGCAAACGGTGACGGAGATATTCACTGGTTCATTGACCCGATTGATGGCACCGGAAACTTTGCCACCGGAGTCGCATTCTGGTGTGTCTCTATTGCTGCCGCAATTGATGGTGAGGTTGTTGCGGGTGCGGTCTACGACCCGATCGCCAATAACATGTTCTCTGCTGATCTGAACGGCGCCTATCTCAACGGTACGGTCATCCACGCCAAAGGCCCGCAAAAAGAGAAGCATGCTGTTCTCACCACCAACTATCCAGCACCACGCCAGGTGAACAAGCACGGCGATAAGGTCGTTTTGCTCTGGGGTGAATGGGTGCGATCCTTCTTCGCCGTCAAGCGCATTGGATCTGCAGCATTGAGCCTGTGCTACGTTGCCAACGGATGGTTTGCGGCAACCTTTTCAACGGCGGTCAATGCCTGGGATGTTGCAGCTGCATCCTTTATTTTGAAGCAAGCCGGCGGTACCTATAAAGCACTGATGCCACGCTTTGAGGGTGAAAAAGATTATCTCTCACCCGCCTACTATGGCACCGTTGCTGGAGCTGAGTACCCAAGTCTCGACGAGGTTGGCGCCAAGATTGTGGCAATCGAAAGAAGTGTGCAATAAGCACGGCCTGCTCTAAAAACCAAAAAGAAAATGGATGCTGCATAAATCTCGCAGCATCCATTTTTGGTTTCTATTCGCCCGTGTCCGGGAAGAACCGCGCCTGAGCGATAGTGATTGACACCGTATCGCCAACCTTGTGCATTTCACCCTGATAGCGGCAACGCATCTTCATGCCGTTCCAGCCAAGCACAACCTCGTTATGCTCTCGGCCAAAGAGTGATGAAAGCACCTGCACCTCTACCGAGTCGGCACCACCCTGATCAATCTTGATATCAACGGGCAAAATGACGAGCGTACCGTGACCATCAGCATGACCGGTGACCGGGAAGGTGAGGGCATGATCATCAGCGGCAAAGATCCCGTTATTGAGCGTGCCCTTGACCAGGGTTGCATCAGACAGGAAGCCCGCAATAAAGGGGTTCGCCGGGTTAGCAAGAAGTTCTGCCGGAGTACCCAATTGCATAACCTTGCCCTTGTCGAGCACGATCATCCGGTCGGCCAGTGCAATGGCTTCGTTTCGGTCATGGGTAACGTGCAGCATAGTGAGACCGAGTGTGCTTGCCAGCGAGCGGAGCTCCAAACGCAGGGTGTCACGAAGTGGCTCATCCAGAGCGCTCAATGCCTCATCGAGCAAGAGGAGTCGCGGTGAGTTCACCAGAGCACGGGCGAGTGCAACACGCTGGCGTTGACCACCGGAAAGGGTGGCCGGATCACGATCGCCATATCCATCAAGTCCGACCAGTGTCAGAATCTCAGCAACTCGTTTAGCCCGCTCAGTCTTGTCCATTCCGGCCAAGCGCAACGGATAGTTCACATTCTGTGCCACGGTCATATGTGGCCAGATAGCATGTTGCTGAAACACCATACCGAGCTTGCGCTTTTCTGGTGGAACAGCTTTCGAGCCCTCCTGGTAGACGACTTCGTCACCGATGGTGATCATGCCCTCCGAAGGATTCAGGAATCCGGCAACAGCACGCAGGAGGGTAGTCTTGCCCGATCCAGAAGGCCCGATAACGGCGATGAGCTCGCCCTTCTTCGCATTGAGGCTAATGCTTTCGAGGCCAATATTTCCATTGGGATAGGTCAAGGCCACATTGGCTAACGACAACATATCAGTCATTGATTTCGTTCCTAGGTATTCGTGTTGTTTCTGATCGCGAGGCCCAAACCTGAGAGCCCAACTACGACGACGACAAGGGAGAGTGCGCTGGCTGCGTTATAGTCGCCGGCCTGCTGCAGGTTGAAGATCGCAACACCGAGTGTTTGCGCACCCGGTGCAAGAAGCAGCACCGAGATGGTGAGCTCCCGAACCGAGGTGAGAAGGACGAGCATCATGCCGGTGAGGATAGCCGGCAAGGCCATCCGCCATGAGATGGTAACCAGGGTGCGAAGACTTCCTGCTCCAGCGATTCTTGCCGCTTCTTCAAGCGAGGTTGGAATTGAACGCAGAGGAGCATTCACCGTTTGAACCACCAGGGCAATAAACGCCATCACATAAGCACACAAAATCAACCACACCGTGTTGAATAGCCCGAGGCTTGGGCCAAGGAGCAACCAGCCGACCGCCAAAATGAGCCCCGGAACCGCCTGTGGCAGCATCACGATAATCCTCAACGGAACATTTGTCCTCGAGAGGGTTCTGGTGAGGAGTACGGAAATAATACCGCCGACAAAGCCACAAATCACCGCCGCGGAAACGGCCAGGAAGATGGAGTTCATCGCGCCGACCTGGGTCGTACTCGCGGTGAGTGCCCGAATCATGGTTTCCATGGTGAGGTTTTCCCAGCGGAGCGGGATACCCGGTGCAGCCAAGAAGCTCTGCACGGTGAGCGCAAAGAGTGGCAGCACCGTAATCGCAAGACCGGACAACCAAGCGATCAGACCGACCGGATATTTCCAGATACTCAGATCAAGGGTTTGTTGTGCTGTTGTTGGACCATCAAGACCCATACTGCGACCACTGGCACGATACTCCAAGAGCACGCCAACTATGGCCAGAAGCAAAAGGAGCGCACCAATAGTTGACACCACTTGGAGCGGTTGCTCGATTGTGCCCGATTGGATGTACCGATAAATAACGGTCGCCAGGGTGTTGTACCGAGCTGGTGTACCGATAATTGACGGGATACCAAAGTCGGCCAGGTTCGACACGGCAATCAGAGTAAAGGCAGAAACTTGAGCGGTACGGATCAACGGCATCGTGATCTGGGTAACCGCACGCCACGGGCTTGCACCGCTGATCTGTGCAGCCTGCTCGAGATCTCCGGGAACACGTCGAAGTGCTGCGGAGATGATCAAATACGCCAATGGATATGAGTGCACCGTCAGCAGGAAGATAACGCCGACGCCGCCATACATGTTCCACAGTTGTGACCCAAAGGTCTGCATCCAGAACTGGTTTACTTGACCGCCTGGACCGAAAAGACCCAACCACGCAATGGCACCAACAAAGGGTGGTACCAGAAGTGGGCTGAGCAAGAAAATCTTGAGCGCACCTTTGCCCGGCATATTCGTTCGGTCCAAGAGCAGGGCCAAAACGGTACCGATGATAATTGCAAAGATCGCCGAAAGTCCGGCAGAGACAATCGAATTGATGGTGGCATCAATAATATCCGGAGACCAAAGAGTGCTCCAGAGATTGCCCTCGATAGCAAGAACAATAACCGCGGTGAGTGGTGCAATGATCAGTGCTGCAACGGCACACCAAACAGCAATGCGCACATACGGTACGCCACTCGCCGAAAGCTTACTTAAATATTTGGGAGGGGCCTGCCGCGTTGGCGGCAGACCCCGTTCGATAACTGAACTATTACTTGAAGAGCTCATTGAACTGCGCTACTGCGTCTTTCTTAATGCTCGCAATACGATCCTGATCAGGGCTCATCAACTTGATGTCGCTCATTGCTGGGGCACCCTCAGGGGTTCCAACATCTGAACGGATTGGGAGGTAAGCCTGCTTGACAGCAATCTTCTGACCCTCTTCGCTGACCAAGAAGTCAACAAATAGTTTGGCAAGTTCAGCAACCTTGGTATTCGCAAAAATACCGGCAGGCTGTGAAACATAAGGAACACCTTCACTTGGGTAACTTACCGCAATTGGTGAGCCCTTTGCTGCGAGGTCACGAACCAGGTAGTCAACAACAATACCAACTGGCTGTGCGCCAGATGCGATTGCCTGAGATACTGGGCCGTTGCTATCAGCAATAACTGGCTTGTTGGCAGCAAGTGCCTTCAACCAGTTGATTCCGAGATCTGCATCATCCAACCATACGGCTGCGTTGTATGCTGCTGCACCAGAAACATCAGGGTTAGGCATTACCAACTTGTCCTTGTACTGAGCATCTGTCAGTTCTTTCCAAGAGGTCGGTGGGGTCTTGATAACACCGGTGTTGTACGCGATAACGGTAGGGATAATGCGGGTTCCAACGTAGAAACCTTCTGGATCAAGGATGTCCTGGATCAGCTTGTCTGCATCGGTAGGAACATACTTGAGGAACAGATCGCGCTTGACGTAGCCTTCAAAAGTAGGCACATCTGCAGCCAAGAAAATATCAGCCTGAGGAGCACCCTGGGCAGTAATTTCTGACTCAACACGAGCGTTCAGGTCACCGGTACCGGCGCGGAAAACATCAACCTTTACCTCTGGGTAGTGAACGTTGAATGCTGCAATAACCTCATCGATCTTTGCCTGTGGCTCAGACGTGTAGAGTACTACGTTTCCGCTTGGGGAAGCGGTTTCGGTCGTCGTTGGCGGCGTGGTTGGGGCTGGTGTTTCGCCACTGCATGCAGTGAGAAGCATCGTTCCGGCAACCAGAGCAGCTGCAAACTTTGCTGTGCGTTTCATGATTCTCCTTCGTTATTGTTGGGTATTAAATTATGGGTATTGAAAAATAGTGGACTAGATGTTTTTGAGAAAAACCTGGTCAAAGGGGTTCAACCAGACGGGGGTGATGACCGGGGCCGTTGGGTAGAGCTCCACCACGCTGAAACCGCTGAGCTTCACTGCGCCGACCTGTCCCAGTGGCGCATCCATCATTTGATGGTTTGCCAGAGCCGGAGAAGTCCAGCAGGGGATTCCGGCGAAGCTTGAACTTTGGGCATGGTGATAGTGTCCGGTGAGTAATTGCACCACATCGGAACCGCGCAAGATTTGCTCAAGAACCGCTGTTTGTTCCATCCCTCGACCACCGAGTCCCGGCACCGGCGATGGTACCGGCGAATGATGAAACGCGAGGAGTGTTCCTGAACGATACGGTTCAAGTAATTGTTCGCTGAGCCAGTTGACTTGATCTGCGGTGATTTCTGGAGCCGAGTTATCGAACACAATCAATCGATAGTCTTGCAAATTGAGGCTCTGGCAAAGGGGGAAATATTCACCGGCTTCGGCTACCCGATCATGGTTTCCGAAAGTCACCACAACCGGTATCTGATAGTGCTGGCCCAGTTCTTGAAGTTCGCGATTTACATCAGCATAGTTTCCCGCACCATCCCGATGGATAAGGTCACCGGTGACGACAATGGCATCCGGAGCATATTCACTGCGATCGCAATAGCGGCGAATATCAGCAAACGTCCCACTCATCGATCGACCGCTAAAGAGTTCATCATTGCCCTGATAGTGCAAATCACTCAGCTGGATGAGCACCTGATGCCCGCGCTCTGGAATTCTCTGGCTCACCGTTCTCCACCACCCCTACGTGCTTCAGTGCCCAGCTGGTCTTGGGAAACGGCAGAATCGGAAATCTGCACAGTTCCAGCCACCCCATTCTGATACTTTTCATGAAGTTTGGCGATATCTTCGTCGCTGAGACCATTCTTGCGAAGATACTCGGTCACACTTCCAAAAGTTTCTGTCAACCAATCGATTGTGTGCTTAATAGCAGACCCCGGGCTATCTAGGTGCAATTGAAGCGACTTCTCGAACTCAAGCTCACTCAAGCCAAGAGTTTCTAGCTGCGCCAGAACCTCAGCTTCACGATTTTTGCGAACCTCTGCGGCTGAAATCGTATAGTCTTCAATGACTTCGTCTTCGGGAACTCCGGCCGCTATCGCCACAACAGCAATCACCAAGCCGGTACGATCTTTACCAACTTTGCAGTGCACCAAAGTCAGACCATCGTTCTGGGCAATAATATGCCCAGCTTCTGCAATCTCCTGACCAGAGGTACTGAGGATGCTGCGATAAATGTTTTCTAGGTCACCGTTTGCTGGTGGACCCTGGTCTTCTCCGTATAGGGGGAGGACACTGAGCTGGAACGGGTGTCGCACCGGTCCGCGCTCAGTCTTCGAGCGAAGATCAATCACTTTGGTGATGCCGATTTCTGCCAGCTTTTCAAAATCTGCAGCGGTGGCGTCATCGAGGGCAGCAGAACGGAAGACCCAAGGAAAACCAGACCTGGCCCCGAGCCCACGAACATTGAAGCTACCCTGCAACATAAACGATTCACCAATTTTCATTCCGCCGTTTCGTTTAGTATAAAACTAAAACCACCCTAATTGTAAAGTGAAATAGGTAAATAGCAACCAAACAGTTACCAAATGCAATCAAAACACTTGGAAACACGGGGTTTTTGAATCATTGAACTTTCCAAAGATTCTATTCAATACGGAACGGAACGACGGAATAATACGGAACATCTTCGGAAAGCATCCGTTTCATTCACACAAAACTATCGACTAAATACTAATTAATATCGTCGCTGAGGGCATCGGCAATGACCTCCTGCATCTCGGAGAATCGATTACCACCATTATTCTGCTTGGCGAGCATCCCCCGATAGAGCGCATACATCACCAGGGAGTGACTGACCCGGCTGAGGTGCGTATCAATATCATTGTTCCGACCGACCGGACCGGTCACCAAAGAAATATCGGCGACCTTGGTAATCGGCGATTGGGCAAAGCTGGTGAGAGCAATAACCGTAGCGCCACCGTTCTCCTTAGCTGAGGCCGCGGTGCGGAGGGTGTGCACATTCGCACCCGAATAGCTCACCGCCAAGACCACATCATCAGCATCGAGTTGCCGAGCGGTAAATTGCTGAGCAAAAATATCAATCGGCGAGAGTACCGTGAGCCCCATCGTAATAAAACGAATCGCGGTATCCTGCGTTGGTGGCAGGGAGAATCCGGATGCTGCGATCAGGATACGCTTTGCGTTCAGCATGGCATCTACGGCCCGATCAAACTCACTATGTGCAAGAAGCTGCTGGCTCACGTGAATCGCCTCAGAAGCCTCACGGAACACAATATCGAGCAGATGTCCATCAGTACTGACCTGCTCAAGCGGGCCCTTCGCCAATTCGATACGAAGATGCTGGTAACCGCGGAAGCCAATGTTCTGACAAGCACGAATCACGGTCGCGGGAGAGCACTTCGCCAGCTTCGCCAACTCGGCGGTAGAAGTCTCGACAATCCCGGCAGGATCATCCAGAATCGCCTGAATAACACGGCGTTCACCGGGACCCAATTGGGGGAGCGCAGTGCGCAAGCGCATCAGTGTCGAATTATCTGCCGAATCAGCCTTGACTTCGATACCCAAGTCGACTCCTTCATCTCTGCAAGTTTTACGAACTGTGTCTGATTCTACTCTGCTCAAAGAAACGTAAGGGGTGGGATGTTTGGAGGAGCGAAGCCCATTCGATTCACTGTGTCTCTTGGGAAGGGAATCGACTCCCATTTTTTGTAAAAGTTCTTTCAAATCGTAGCTTCAAAAAATCCAAAGTGTTCGAAACGATGTTTCGAACATAAAAATGGGACCCGGGGCTTCGATTCTCAACTCGTGACAGAAAATAGTTATAGCCCGCACAAGGCGGGCTATAACTATTTTGTGGAGACGAGGGGAATCGAACCCCTGACCTCCTGAATGCAAATCAGGCGCTCTACCAATTGAGCTACGTCCCCGTCTTGTTTAATTATATCTGAAGCGGTGTTGGTGGGCCCACCAGGAATTGAACCTGGGGCCTCTTCATTATCAGTGAAGCGCTCTAACCATCTGAGCTATGAGCCCGCAACCGTTACTAAATTACCGTACCGGCGGCAAAATTGCCAACTGAACTATACTACAACTAGTTGTTGGTAAAGCCCAAACGGATGCCACCAGTAATCTTCGCGGCCAGGTTATATAGTGCTGCTCCAACGGCACCGAGAGCGGTTCCGATAACGATATTGAGCAAAGCAATCGCTGCAGCGAAGAGCATAACCTGTGGCAAACCAATGGCAGAAACCTGGTTGAATTGATCCTCAGCAAGCAATGATCCGAGGAAGTCACCCAGGGTTTGGAAAATTCCGGTCTGGAAAAGTACCAACCACACCATGAGTACAGCAACCAATAGGATTACTGCGCCGGCAATAGATGCCAAGAATGCCATCTTGGTAACCGACCAAAAATCAACATAAACCAAGCGCAGGCGAACCTGCTTCTCATCATTGGCTACAGGCTTCTTGCTTCCGAGTTTTTCGGAAACAGATTTTGCCTTCTGGCCGAGGCTCTTAGCTTTATCGGTGATGCTATCTGTCAACTTTCAATTTCCTTAGTTGAATCTGCTGCTACGACAACCTCATCGGTTTCCGGTGACTCTTCGTCACCTTCTAATTGTCGTTCAGAATTACGGGCAATTGCAATAACGCGGTCTTGCTCTTCAAATCTAGCGAAGATTACTCCCATAGTGTCTCTACCACGGTCAGGAACTTCCGCCACGCCAGAGCGTACCACCTTTCCGCTGACAAGAACCACCAAAACCTCGTCTTGTTCGTCAACTATCAGCGAACCAACAAGGTCTCCACGGCTTTCATCCAGCTTGGCGACCTTGATGCCCTTACCGCCACGATTCTGGCTGCGGTATTGATCAACGGCGGTGCGCTTTGCATAGCCGCCCTCGGTGACCACAAAGACGAAACCATCTTCCCGAATCACGGATGCCTGCAAGAGCTCGTCGCCCTCGTTGAATTGCATACCCTTCACACCGCTGGTGGCACGCCCCATTGGTCGAAGTGAAGAATCATCGGCAGCAAAACGAATTGACTGACCCTTCTTCGAAACCAAAATCACATCATCGGTATCGGATGCCAGCATGGCAGAAATCAGTTCGTCACCTTCGCGAAGGTTGACCGCAATAATTCCACCGGTACGGCGGGTGTCATATTCTTGTAGCGCTGTCTTCTTGACCAGACCAGACTTCGTTGCCAGCACCAGATACGGTGCAGCCTCATAGTTGGAAATATCGAGGATTGCGGCGATCTGCTCATCCGGCTCAAGTGCCAAAAGGTTCGCGACGTGTTGACCCTTCGCATCACGACCTGCCTCCGGCAATTCGTAGGCCTTGGTGCGATAAACCCGACCAAGGTTGGTGAAGAAGAGCAACCAATGGTGAGTTGTGGTCACAAAGAAATGCTCAACAATATCGTCAGAGCGCAATTGTGCGCCCTTGACTCCACGCCCACCACGATGCTGGCTGCGATAGTTGTCGCTGCGCGTACGCTTCACATAGCCGTCACGGGTAACGGTAACAACCATTTCCTCAACCGGAATCAGGTCCTCAACGTTTACGTCACCGCCATAGCCGTACATAATTTCGGAGCGGCGCTCATCACCAAAACGTTCAGTGATTTCTGTGAGCTCGGTGCTAATAATTTCGCGCTGACGCTCTGGGCGAGCCAGAATATCCGTGTAATCACGAATCTTCGATTCAAGTTCTTCGAATTCGTCCTGGATGCGCTGCTGTTCCAAGGCTGCCAGACGACGCAATTGCAGATCAAGAATCGCGCGCGCCTGAAGCTCATCAATATCAAGAAGCTCCATCAAACCGGTACGAGCATGCTCAGCATCCTTCGAAGCCCGGATCAGTGCAATCACTGCATCGAGTGCGCCGAGTGCCTTCAGATATCCGCGAAGGAGGTGCACGCGCTCTTCAGCCTCGCGACGAAGATATTCGGTGCGCCTAACAATCACTTCAATCTGGTGATCGACCCAGAGGGTTATAAAACCATCGAGGGGGAGGGTGCGAGGTACGCCGTCCACAATGGCCAGCATATTGGCGCCAAAGTTCTCTTGCAGCTGTGTTTGCTTATACAAGTTGTTCAATACAACTCGAGCTACGGCATCTCGCTTCAGCGTAATGATCAGGCGTTGTCCGGTATGTCCGCTAGTCTGATCCTGAATATCGGCAATTCCGCCAAGTTTTCCTTCACGAACGAGCTCGGCGATACGAGTTGAGAGATTATCCGGGTTGACCTGGTACGGCAGCTCGGTAATAACCAGGCAGGTGCGGTCCTTGATTTCTTCAACGGTAACCTTGGCCCGCATGGTGACCGAACCACGGCCGGTGCGGTACATATCCTGGATGCCCTTTACGCCAAGGATTTGTGCGCCGGTTGGAAAGTCGGGTCCCTTGACATGCTGCATCAGGTTCTCGAGCAGGTATTCACCAGTGGCCTCCGGGTTTTGCAGGTACCAAAGTGCCGCAGCAGAAACTTCACGGAGGTTGTGTGGCGGAATATTGGTGGCCATGCCGACGGCAATACCCACCGAACCGTTCACTAAGAGGTTCGGGAATCGGCTTGGCAGAACCTTCGGTTCCTGGGTCTGTCCATCATAGTTGTCTTCAAAATCGACGGTTTCTTTGTCGATATCTCGAACCATTTCAAGCGCCAATGGTGACATCTTGGTTTCGGTATAACGCGGCGCTGCTGCCCCATCATTACCAGCCGAACCAAAGTTGCCCTGGCCGAGAGCGAGCGGATAGCGAAGGCTCCATGGCTGAACCAGACGCACGAGCGCGTCATAAATTGCCGAGTCACCGTGTGGGTGGAACTGACCCATGACCTCGCCGACAACGCGTGCCGACTTGCTGAATGATTTGTCTGGGCGATATCCGCCGTCATACATTGCATAAATAACCCGGCGGTGCACCGGCTTCAAACCGTCTCGAACATCGGGCAACGCACGCCCGACAATAACGCTCATCGCATAGTTGAGGTACGATTTCTGCATCTCAAGGCGCAAATCAACCTGATGAATTGTGCCGTGGTTGTGCACATATTCTTCGATCTTGTTTGAGATATTTGGGGTTACCGCGGCCGGAGTTACCTCAGCAGAAGTGGCGTTATCTTCGCTCTGGTCTTCTGGGGTGTTGTCGTCATTAGATGTCAAGGAAACGCACATCCTTCGCATTTTTCTGGATGAAGTTGCGTCGGGATTCGACATCTTCGCCCATCAGGGTTGAAAAAATTTCATCGGCCAGGGCCGCGTCGTCGAGGGTGACCTGCTTCAGAATCCGTGTTTCAGGATTCATGGTGGTCTCCCAGAGCTCATCGAAGTTCATTTCGCCCAGACCCTTGTAGCGCTGGATGCCGTTGGTCTTAGGGATACGCTTATTCGCAGCAATACCGGCTTCGAGCATAACTTCGCGCTCCTCATCGCTGTAGACATACTCATGTTCCGCATTGGTCCATTTGAGTCGATACAGTGGTGGCTGGGCCAGGTAGACATAGCCATAATCAATCAAAGGCCGCATGTACCGGAAGAGCATAGTGAGCAGAAGTGTGGAAATGTGTTGCCCATCAACATCAGCATCAGCCATCAAAATGATCTTGTGATAACGAACTTTTTCTGGATTGAACTCGTCACCGATTCCGGCGCCAAATGCGGTAATCATGGCCTGAATTTCGGCATTGCCGAGCGCACGATCGAGTCGCGCCTTTTCAACATTCAGGATTTTTCCACGGAGTGGCAAGATCGCCTGAGTTTCAGGATTACGCCCCTGAACCGCAGATCCACCGGCCGAGTCACCCTCAACGATAAAGATTTCTGAAATAGTGGCATCTTTACTTGAGCAATCGCGAAGCTTGCCCGGCATACCAACCGACTCGAGCAGCCCCTTGCGTCGGGTTGCTTCACGAGCCTTGCGAGCAGCCATGCGCGCTGCTGAAGCCTGAATAGATTTGCGAACAATATCTTTTGCCTGGCTCGGATTACGATCAAACCAATCCGCCAAGAGATCGTTAACAACTCGCTGGACGAATGAACGCGCTTCAGTATTTCCCAGTTTTGTTTTGGTCTGGCCCTCAAATTGTGGCTCACCCAATTTGATCGAGATTACCGCAGTGAGTCCTTCACGGACATCCTCGCCACTCAAGTTTTCGTCTTTTTCTTTAAGCAGGTTCTGAGCTCTGGCGTAGCGATTAATCAATGAAGTGAGAGCAGCACGGAATCCTTCTTCGTGTGTACCACCCTCATGCGTATTGATCGTGTTCGCGTAGGTGTGCACACTTTCGCTATAACCGGTGGTCCACTGCATCGCAATTTCTAGTGCGATCTTTCGCTCGGTATCCTCAGATTCAAAAGAAATAATTTCATCGTGAATATTGTCGGATTTTTTAATATTATTCAGATATTCGACATAATCCTTGAGACCGTTTTCATAAAAGAATTCGGTGGTTTCTGGCTCAGCCACTCGCTCATCTCGGAGCGTGATCTTTAGACCTTTATTGAGAAATGCCATCTGTTGAAAACGCACCCGAAGTGTTTCGTAATCGTATTCAACGGTTTCAAAAATATCTTTGTTCGCCCAGAAGGTTATTGTTGTCCCAGTTATTGAAGACTCAGCACCCTTGGCCAAGGGTGCCTGAGGGACTCCGTCATTGTAGGTCTGGGTCCAAACATTTCCTTGGCGATGAACCTCAACTTCGAGACGGCTTGAGAGCGCATTAACAACCGAGCTTCCCACGCCGTGAAGACCACCCGAAACGGCATAGCCGCCGCCACCGAATTTTCCACCGGCGTGCAATACGGTGAGGACAAGCTGAACGGTTGAAATACCTTCTTGAGCATGAATATCAACCGGGATACCACGACCATTATCAATAACGCGGATTCCGTTATCGGGCAGGATGGTGACGGTAATCAGATCACAGTAACCAGCGAGTGCCTCATCGACAGAGTTGTCGACAATTTCTGCTACCAGGTGATGCAATCCCCGAGGTCCGGTCGAACCAATATACATGCCGGGGCGTTTCCGTACAGCTTCAAGACCTTCTAAAACCTGGATCGCATCGGCACCATAATCGTCTGTAGGTTTTGAACCGGTCGAAGCTTCCGACATATGTACTGCTCCTAGAAAGTAAGGTAATGGCAACAAAAAAGAACTAGAATTGTTAGAGTTCAGCCACAATGTCTATCCTATCAGGAATGCTGGACTATTTGCCGTTTCTAGGCACTTTTATACCCACCCACCTCAAATGAGTTACCTCTATCCGTAAGTGTCCCTAGGACCACGGCCTGCAACGGTTCTATAGCCCTTTTTCCAGCTCGGGGCACTTGGCTGATTGAAGCGTAAATGCTGGACGCCAGCATCCGGATATTTTTCCTGAATTTCTGCCAATATTTTACCTCTCATCATTCGAAGCTGTGTGGCCCAGGCGGTCGA
>JBARYA010000203.1:0-20193 GCA_049647625.1 Microbacteriaceae bacterium | reverse complement strand
ATACCCATTCTGGTCGAGATTTGAGCTTGAGAAAGCCCTTCAAGGTAGTAGTACCGTGAAGCATCAACGAGAACGCGATCTTGTCTGATCAGTGGCATGGCTTTTTCGAAGCCTTATTCGGCGGTTTCGAGAAGCGCGATTAATTTGGACAAATGCTCTTCGGCATTCTCGCCCTCAACGTTTACTTCGATCTCTTCGTCGTGTCCAATTCCGAGGGTGAGTACCATCGCAATGCTCTTTCCGTTGACTCCGGGAACACCAGGGCGACCAACTTTTACGGTTTCCGCTTCTTTAGCAAGAGCGACGAATTGTGCGGCTGGGCGGGCGTGTAGACCAACGGGTGAAACGATTTTGGTGATTTGGCTTGGCATGATTTGTGGCTCCTAAGGAAATTCTTTGCAAATTGCCGGGGGCTATCTTGACCCAGCAAAATTACTATGAGATTCTATTGTAGAGGATGTGCGGACATAATGCACAAATGTGCAGTATCACGTATTTCTTTTATTTATATCATGTTTCAACTACTGAGACGATGGAGATTCAGATGACAACACAACTCATCTCGATGCAGGAAAGCATTGGTTCATTGCCACTGTTTGCTGCTGAGGGAGACACTGGTGCCATCCAGAACCCGGTAATGGATGGCATTACTTGGTTTGCGGAGCACTTTATTGGCCTATTCCAGGCTTCAGCCACGAGCTTCATGGGGCTGTTGACCGGAATCGTGCCATTGCTATTGGTATTGCTTACAGCGATGTACGCGATTACCACCTGGATTGGGGAAGAGCGAGTTACTCGGGCCGTACAGTGGTCCGGCCGTTGGGCAATTACTCGTTACACGATCATGCCGATTCTGGCCGTGATCATTCTCACCAACCCAATGGCCTACTCCTTCGGCAGGTTCCTGCCTGAGAAGTACAAGCCTGCCTTCTACGACTCGGCTGTATCTTTCGTGCACCCGGTTACTGCATTCTTCCCGCACGCTAATGGTGGGGAGCTCTTTGTCTGGCTCGGTGTTTCCGCAGGGGTACTCTCGGTGAGTGGTTCAGCATATGTGCAACTCGCAGTACTCTACTTCCTGGTCGGTATTGTGGTGATCTTCATCAGAGGCGTTGTTACCCAGTGGATAACAGCACTGCTGATTCGCCGCAGCCCACAGAAAGCCGTTTTCGACCAATATGATGCCGACTACAAGGCCGGTCATCTCCAGGGAGCTGATGCATAATGTCGTACAAATCAGTTAAAGTAACCAAAGGTCGTGGCGGCTGGGGTAAAGGCCTCGTCCTCACTCCAACTGACGAGAAGAAGGTTGTTCTCTCGGTTACGAATGGTGGCATCCACCCGGTTGCAGCGAAAATCGCTGAATTGACCGGAGCAGAAGCCGTTGATGGTTTCAAGAACCATGTTGATGATGACAAGGTTCTCGTTGCCGTTATTAACTGTGGTGGTACCGCTCGCATTGGTGTGTATCCAAAGAAGCGCATCCCAACAGTTGACATTTATCCGGGGGAGCCTGGCGGTCCACTTGCCCAGTACATCACTGATGACATTTTTGTCTCAGCGGTCGGGGTAAATGACATCGTAGTGCTCGACGAAGAGGGTGTAGCCTCGGCTGCAGCCACAGCAGCAGCCTCCGCTGCGGCTGTCGGAGGAGCAACGAAGACCGCTACAGCCACCGCTGTTGCAGCCGACGTTGAAGAAGAGTCCGGATTCATGGGCTTTGTCTCTAAAGTGGTCGTCGCATTCGGTAACGCTATCGGGTATTTCATTAATACTCTGCTGTCTTCTGGGCGCCAAGCCTTGCAGATCACGATGCAGACAATCATTCCATTTATGATCTATGTCTCATTGCTCATCGGTATTGTTACCTATACCGGTGTTTCGGACTGGATTGCACAGGGTGTAACCCCATTAGCTTCGAACCCTCTCGGTTTGATTCTGCTGGGTATTATTACCGCAATTCCGTTCCTTTCGCCCATTTTGGGTCCTGGTGCGGCAATCGCTCAGGTGGTCGGTGTGCTCATGGGTACACAGATTGCTGAAGGCGCGCTTCCAGTACAGTATGCACTCCCAACTCTGTTCGCCATCAATGGCCAGGTCGGTTGTGACTTCGTACCGGTAGGTCTGTCACTTGGAGAAGCGAAGGCTGAAACGATCGCTGTCGGTGTTCCGGCGGTACTCTTCTCACGCTTGATTACTTCACCAATTGCCGTGATCATTGCCTACTTCGCCAGCTTCCTTATTGTGAGCTAATACCTTCTGGAATTGGGGTGATAGGAAACTATCACCCCAAAACCTTAAGAAACATTGATAGAACAAAACGAAAGAACAATAAACATGACTGAGCTCTGGGCAGCAACAGTAACGAGTGTCGGCGTTGACGCTCAGGAAATGCGTGACGCAGGCGTCATTATTCTTTTTGGGGATCCGGTACCCCCTGCACTTGCCGAGGTCAGCATTGTGCATGCCGGAGGAAGCGCACCAAGTCGGGCAATTAGTGCTGGTGACACCTTCACCATCGATGATTCGGTTGTCCAGGTGACAGCTGTTGGTGAAATTGCGAACGAAAATCTTTCTGAACTCGGCCACATTGTGGTGTATCTCAACCCGGCCGAAGACAAAATCCTTCCCGGAGCGGTCCACGCTATCGGCGAACTCACTATCCCTCAAGCGGGTAGTGTCCTGAAATTTATGGGGGACTAGCCATGGAATGGTCCTTCGCCGTATTTTTTGTTATTGCCCTCATTCTTGGTGGCATCTTGAGCTATATCCAACACAGGGCGTATGCCGCAACTGTTCGCGAACTCGCCGCAGAACACCATGTTGCCGGACTCGGACTGGTTTCTGGTCGAGGCAAGGGATTTCTCAAAGGAATCGCAATTATTTTGGTGGTTGATCGTCAGAGTCAGCAGGTACTTGACGCTCGCAAAATGGTCGGTGCTAGCATTTTTGCCCGTTTCAAAGAGGCACCAGAACTTCGTGGAACTATCGCGTCTTTGCGTAAAGAGTATGCCGAAGACAAGAAGATGAGCAAGGCGTTGAATGAGTGTGTTTCGCAATTGCGGGCAATGCCGGCACCGAAACTCCCTTCATCAGCAGCATAAAAGAGATTTATCAAAACACAATATTGTGCCAAAATTTGGCATTTGACGAGAGGAATCAGTCATGAGCTATACCGCACGACTCATCAAGCGTGAGGCGGATACCGGAAAGCCAATCAGAGTCGGAGTTGTTGGCGCCGGACAAATGGGGCGGGGGCTCATTGCACAAATCCACAACACTCAAGGAATGACCGTATCGGTCGTTGCCGATATTGAAACCCAGCGAGCGGTGGATGCTCTCAAAAACGCCGGTGTGACGGAAATTCTGAGCGACCAAGACTTTGATTCCAATAGCAAGGCAATTCTCGCTGGCAAATCTGTTGTCTTGAATAACGGAACCAAGATTCCTGAACTTCCTGTTGATATTGTCCTTGAAGTTTCTGGTGTACCTGATGTAGCCGCCGAAGTTGCGCTGGCCTCATTACTGAAGGGCAAGCACGTTGCCTTGATGACCGTTGAAGCGGATGTCACTGTTGGTTGGATTCTGGCGCAAATCGCGGAATCAGGCAATGCCGTCTACACCGTCTGCCGCGGTGACGAACCGGTTGAGGCACTCAAGCTATTCGAATATGCGCAGGACATCGGTCTCGAAGTTATTGTTGCCGGTAAGGGAAAGAATAATCCACTTCGTGAGGATGCGACTCCGGAGTCATTGACCGAAGAAGCTCTCTCAAAGGGTATGAACCCGAAAATGCTCTGCTCCTTTGTTGATGGAACCAAAACCATGGTTGAGATGGCTGCTCTAGCCAATGCAACCGGTTTGGCCATTGACGTACCGGGGATGCACGGCGCTGCTATTAACCTGGATGAACTGGATACCAAACTTCGCCCTGTTTCTGATGGTGGCATTATCACTCAGAGCGGTGTTGTTGAGTATGTGACCGGTGATGTTGCTCCCGGCGTCTTCGTTATTGTGAAGGCCAATAATCCGGTAGTTCATGAAGAACTCGATTATTTGAAGCTGGGACATGGCCCGTTCTACAAGCTGTACCGTCCATATCATCTGGCCTCAATCGAAGCTACCCTCTCAATTAGTGAAGCGGTATTGGATGATCGGGCAAGCTTGAAGCCGGTTGCTTGGACTGCAGAGGTCGTCACCAAGGCGAAGCGCGATCTCAAGGCTGGCGAGTCAATCGATGGCATTGGTGGCAGCACCGTATTCGGTTATACCGTTTCAGCTTCGGACGCACGTGAGGCACGTCAACTTCCGATTGGTATCGCACGAGGAGCAAAAATCGTACGCGATATTGCCAAGGGCGAGGTTATTGGTTATGACGATGTTGAGCTCGATGATCGGAAGACCATTATTGCCCTGCGCAAGTTGCAGGATGCAATGCTTGCCAGCCGCTAAGGCACCACAGTCACGAAACACCAAGCAAATATTCATCTGAATTGCTTATGATATAAGAGCTATCGGGCAGATAGCACGAAGGAGAATTTAAATGTCAAAACTTCTGGAAGATAAGGAGCTGGCGACAACAGCTCTGACGCATATGTGGAAAACACGCGTCTTCGAAGAAGCCGTCGATGACCTCTTTGCACGAGGTCTCATGCACGGAACCATGCACCTTTCGATCGGTCAAGAGGCAGTAGCATCAGGTGCTTGTCTCGCACTCACCATCGAGGACCAAATTACCTCTACCCACCGTGGTCACGGCCATTGCATCTCGAAGGGTGCCGATATCAACTTGATGATGGCTGAACTCTTGGCAAAAGAAAACGGTTATTGCAAGGGCCGCGGTGGCTCAATGCACATTGCCGATATGGCAACCGGAAACCTTGGTGCCAATGGAATCGTTGCCGGTGGCACGACAATTGCTGCTGGAGCTGCGCTCAGCAACAAAATGCAGGGCAATGACAAGGTAGCACTGTGCTTCCACGGTGATGGCTCTGTTGGTGAAGGGGCCTGGCATGAGGCACTGACCCTCGCTTCAATGTGGAGCTTGCCAGTTATCTTCTTGTGTGAAAACAACAAGTACGGCATGTCAATGAACTCAGAATATGCCTACAAGGTAGAAAACATTTCCGAGAAAGCTGCCGGCTTCGGCATCCCAGGAATCACCGTCGATGGAAACGATGTTAAGGCTGTCTATGAGGCAGTTACCGAAGCGGTTGCTCGGGCACGTCGCGGTGAGGGACCAACCCTGATTGAGGCAAAGACCTATCGCTGGAAGGGCCACTCCAAGTCGGACAAGAATCTTTACCGCACCAAGGAAGAGATTGAGTCTTGGCGTCAAAAGGATCCGGTAGCACGTTACTCACACGAGTTGCTTGAAGCCGGTTTGTTCACCCAGGATGAACTGAACGGTATCCAGGACGAGGCGCGGACCGCCATTAAAGAAGCAGTAAAGTTCGGGATGAAGGGCGAAGATCCAAAGGTTGAGGAAATCCTCAAGGGAGTCTATGCCTTCTCACCGGTTGATATGCATGATCTTGAAGCAGAGGGTGTAAAAGCATGACTGAAATGAGAACAATGACCTACGCCGAGGCCATTCGCGAAGCGATGGCGCAGGCAATGACTGAAGACGAACGTGTCTTCCTCATGGGCGAAGATGTCGGTGTCTACGGTGGTGCATTCGGTGTTTCGGGTGACCTCGTACATCGCTTTGGTGTTGAACGTATCCGCGATAGCACCATTTCCGAGCTCGGTATTGTCGGTATGGGTGTCGGTGCAGCAATGACCGGTATGCGTCCAATTATCGAAATTCAGTTTTCTGACTTCACCGCACAGGCGATGGATCAGATTGCGAACCAGGCAGCAAAAATTCACTATATGTTTGGTGAACAGGCAAGTGTGCCACTGGTAATTCGTGCTCCAGGTGGTTCAGGTACCGGTGCGGCAGCGCAGCACTCGCAGTCTCTGGAAAACTGGTTTGCGCACATCCCAGGCCTCAAGGTCATCATGCCTTCGAACGCCACCGATGCAGCCTCATTGTTGCTCGCAGCTCTCAAAGATCCGAACCCGGTTATGATTCTGGAGCACAAGTTGCTCTACAAGCAGAGCTTTGAGGTTCCTCTTGAGTTCCCTGCGGCTTTGATTGGCCAGGGCAAGATTGAGCGTAGCGGTACCGATTTGACCATCGTTGCCACCGCGATTGAGGTTCAACGTTCACTTGAAGCGGCTGAGCTTTTGGCCGCTGACGGTATCTCGGTTGAAGTTATTGACCCACGCACAATCAAGCCTCTGGATACCCGGATGATTATTGAGTCAGTAAAGAAGACCGGTCGTGCCTTGTTGGTTCAGGAAGCCGTAAAATCATCAGGATTTATGTCTGAAGTTTCGGCAATCATTGGTGAATCAGATGCCTTCGGTTATCTGCAGGCTCCAATTACCCGTCTCTGCGGTCTTGACGCTCCTATTCCATACAACCCAACCCTTGAAAAGGCTTCTGTGCCACAGGTTGACGATATTTACCAGAGCGCCAAGCGCCTGGTACAGGAGTGGTAATCATGGCTGAAATTCCACTGATTATGCCGAAAATGTCCATGACCATGGAGGAAGGAACCGTGGTCGCGTGGCATAAAGAGGCCGGCGATAGTGTCCGTCAGGGCGAGGTCGTCGCTGAGGTTCTCACCGATAAGGTCGACATGGAGGTTGAAGCTACCCACGATGGTGTGCTCAGCCGAATTGTGGCCCAGGTCGATGATGTGGTCAAGGTTGGGGATCCAATCGGATACATCGAGTCAGAGCAGGAAGACCTTCTGGGTGACCTCTTTGCAGATGTACCGGTTGCTGCAGTTGAGGAGACTCCAAAGGCTCCGGCAGCCACTGAAGTAGCTGCCGTTGCACCTGCGGCTGTCAGTGCTGAGACGCCTGTTCCTAATGTGAGCTCAAACGGCATCATTGCAGCGAGCCCACTCGCAAGGAAACTGGCAAAAGATGCAAATCTTGATCTAAGTCAGATTGCTCCGAGTGGCCCGCACAACACGATTCGTGTTGCTGATGTTCGAGCAGCGATTGAGTCTGGCACCGGGCAAACGGTAGCACCTGTTTCGGCTCCAGCAGCTCAAGCCACCGCTACTCAGTCAGCTCCAGCTGCTCCAAAGGTAGCGGCTCCGGTTGTGAGCGGCGAGCTCTTCGGCGATAGTGCATTCCAGCGGAGCCGTAAGGCCGTTGCCAGAAGCATGCAGCCATCTGCTGAGGTTCCACAGTTCACTGCTTATCGCAGCCTTGACCTCGAAGCGATGGCATTGGCTCGGAAGACTTCTCTCAAGGGCATTGGCTGGACCAGTATTCTGGTACGGGCTTTGGCTTTGGCGCTTCGTCAGTATCCACAGATGAATAGTTTCTGGACGGATAAGGGCGTTATTGCGAATGAAAACATTGGCGTAACACTGGCTGTTGATACCGAGCACGGATTGATGGTGCCGGTGCTGCTGAATCCTGATCAGAAGACTCTGAGCGCATTGAACGCAGAGCTTGCTGATGTTGTTGAACAAGCAAGAAACAAGCGCATGGATATTGAAGCGCTGAAGAAAGCGACAACAACAGTATCGAATATGGGTGGGCTTGGTGTTGATCGATTCAATGCTCTGATTACTCCACCACAGGCTACAGCCTTGTCAATGGGTGCGATTCAACATGTTCCGGTTCTGAACGACGCCGGTCATTTTGAACCGAAACTGGTGATCCAGGTGGGATTGACCGTCGATCATCGTGTTGGTGACGGCGCGGATGCTGCTCGATTGCTGCAAGCACTTGCAGACTACTTGAGCGATCCGATCAAGTTTCTCGCCTAAGAGCTTCACACGCCCGGGTTCTGACGACTATCTTGCCAATGAGGAGTAACAATTTTGAATAGCGAAACCAACATGAGCGCCAAGCTGGTTGAAGTATCTGGAATTGGTATTGGCAGGGGGATTGGGATTGGTCGAATCCAAATCCTGAACGATACTTTCGTCGAACCCGGGACCGAAGCAAGCA
Source organism: Microbacteriaceae bacterium (assembly GCA_049647625.1). Taxonomy (GTDB): domain Bacteria; phylum Actinomycetota; class Actinomycetes; order Actinomycetales; family Microbacteriaceae; genus JBARYA01. The sequence continues at coordinate 12,168 of JBARYA010000203.1, read as the reverse complement.
ATAAGACCGCTGAGGAAGAGAAATCTCGGCTCAGTGCTGCAATGCAAGCTGTGAGCGATAATCTGAAGGCTCGCAGCGAGATGGCGGAGGGTGAGGCTCAAGAAATCTTGCTCGCCACCGTCGAAATTTCTTCAGATCCAGAGATTTTTGACCAGGCTGTTGAGAAGATTCAGAGTGGTCTCACCGCTGAGCGAGCAATCTTTGATAGTTTTCATGGTTTCATTGAAATGATTAAACCACTTGGTGGTTATTTCGCTGAACGGGTAGCTGATCTCGAAGACGTCGCGAAACGTATTGTGCAGCAACTCGATGGCACCGGGGGAGAGGGGCTTGGTCTTGACGGACCCGAACCGGTAATCGTGATCGCACAGGATCTTTCTCCGGCCGATACAGCCACCTTTGATGCAACTAAAATTGCCGGTATGGTTACCGTCCAGGGTGGAACAACGAGCCACACTGCCATTCTGGCAGGTCTCAAGGGTATTCCTGCCTTAGTAGGCGCCAGCGATGCGATGGAGCTTCAAGACGGCGTTCTGGCTATACTCTATGCTGCAGATGGAAAGCTACGCCTCAACCCGAGTGAGGCTGAGTTGACTGAGGCACGTGAGCGTATTGCAAAGCGCGCCGAACTGGCTAAAAACACTGAGCCCGGCCAACTTGCTGATGGGACCATGATTCCACTGCTCGCCAATATCGGCGGCCCGGGAGATTGCGCTCCGGCCCTCGCATTGGGTGCTGAAGGGGTAGGGCTTTTCCGTACCGAATTCCTGTTCCTGGATAGCGCTGTACAGCCGACGGTCGATGAACAATACGAGCAGTATAAGCAGGTTTTGGCAGCATTCCCGAAGCAAAAGGTTGTCGTCCGACTTCTGGATGCTGGCTCTGACAAACCGATGGCCTTCTTACCGGAGCAAAATGAGGAGAACCCGGCCCTTGGGCTACGTGGTATTCGTATGCTCCGAGAATTTGAAGGGCTTCTTGAGAGCCAATTGGAGGCTCTGGCCCGCGCCGATGCTGAAACCGAGAGCGATTTATGGGTAATGGCGCCCATGATTGCAGATTTGGCTGATACCGAATATTTTGTTAATCGGGCGAAATCCTACGGCCTGAAAATGGTAGGCGTTATGGCTGAGATTCCATCCTCTGCTGTTATGGCTGATCAGATCGCCACTGTGGCCGATTTCATCAGTATCGGCACCAATGATCTCACCCAATACACCCTGGCTGCAGATCGCATGCTCGGCACGGTTGAGCGCTATAACGATTCTGGACATCCAGCAGTATTACGCTTGATTAAGATGATTTGTGATGGTGCTGCCGCGTCTGGAAAACCGGTTTCTGTCTGTGGTGAGGCTGGGGGAGACCCGCGTCTTGCGGTCATTCTTGTTGGACTGGGAGTAACGTCACTCTCAATGTCTGCTCATTCAATTGCAGATGTTCGTGAAGCATTGCGCTCACACACCCTCGAAGAGGCCCAGGCTTTGGCCAAGGCCGCATTGCAGAACTAGAGTTCATTCTCGTTCCTGGCTAAACCGTAGCGGTAAATGTTTGCCCGCTTTGACGGTCAGTCTTTTGCTACCGTTTTCGGGGGCGTTAAATGCTGCGAGGACCCAGAGTATTCTCCGGGTCCCCTCAGTTCTTGTCTGACGAAGCGCTTAGTGCGCGTTCGGGTCTTGATGAGCCTGATCAAGTTCCTTTTGTCCGACCGGAGTAATCCGATCTTCAAAGAACCAGCGGCTGAACCAGGCACGAAGATGCTGTGAAGCAGTAATCTTACCCTCGTCGTTCGGACGAATCATCAGTGGCTTGTAATCGTTGAAGCTAACCAGCTTCCAGCGTTCATATTCGCTCAGCTGCTTGTGAACCTCGACGAACTCTCCACCCTGTAGGCGGACAATGCGACCTGATTCAAAGCCGTGGAGCGCGATTTCGCGATCCTTCTTCTGCAGACCAATTGCAATGCGCTTGGTGAGAATGTAGGCAATGATCGGAGCAATAATGAGTGCACCCTGTAGAACATGGGTGGTTCCTTCAATACTGAGATGGAAGTGGGTTGCCATCAGGTCAGAACTGGCAGCGGCCCAGAGAACGGCGTAGAAAGTTACTCCAGCAGCACCAATAGCGGTACGAGTTGGGGCATTTCGTGGCCGATCCAAGAGGTGGTGTTCACGCTTATCGCCGGTAATCCAAGCCTCAAGGAAAGGATAGATGGCTACCAGCACCAGGAAGATTACCATCACAATAATCGGAACCAGGATATTCCACGAGAAGGTGTACCCGAAGAGCTCATGTTCCCAGCCGGTCGGTACTAATCGAAGCGCCCCGTCAGTAAAGCCCATATACCAGTCGGGTTGGGTACCGGCCGAAACAGGGGAGGGGTCATACGGACCGTAATGCCACACGGGGTTGATCGTAAATATCGAGGAGATCAGTGCGATAACACCCCAGACGATGAAGAAGAATCCACCGGCCTTAGCAGCATAAACAGGGAGAATCGGTTGTCCAACAACATTGTTATTGGTTTTACCCGGTCCTGGATACTGGGTGTGCTTGTGCAAGAAGACCAAGACCAGGTGGATACCTACCAGAGCCAGAATAATTGCAGGTACCAGCAGGATATGCAGGCCATAGAGGCGGCCAACGATATCATCACCGGGGAATTCTCCGCCGAAGAGTAGATACGAAATCCAGACGCCGACCACAGGAACTGCCTTGATAAAGCCATCGATAATTCGAAGACCGTTACCTGAAAGCAGATCATCAGGAAGTGAGTAACCGGTGAAACCAGCAACCATGCCTAGTGCGAAGAGTGAGAAACCGATAACCCAGTTGATTTCACGAGGTTTACGGAACGCTCCGGTGAAGAAGATACGAAGCATGTGCAAGCCGATAGCAGCGTTGAAGAGCAATGCTCCCCAGTGGTGCATCTGGCGAATCAGGAGGCCACCACGAACATCAAAAGAGATATCGAGAGTGGATGCCATCGCTGCAGACATTCCAATACCCTTCATGGGTACATATGAACCTTCATAGGTGACATGAGCCATGGATGGGTCAAAGAAGAAAGTCAGGAAAGTACCAGTGAGGAGAACAACGATAAAGCTGAACAGTGCAACTTCACCGAGCAGGAAGGACCAGTGGTCTGGAAAGAGCTTGCGACCAAATTCTTTGACAACAACACCGAGTGAGGTGCGGTCATCAATGTACTTTGCCGCAGCAACGGTAAAGCGATCGCCAGAAGGCTTCGTAGTAGTGGTATTAGACATTCACTCGCTCCCAGAAACTCGGGCCAACAGGTTCGTGGAAATCACTCTGTGCATAGAGGTAACCATCTGCATCAACAGCGATAGGAAGCTGTGGCAGTGGGCGCTTTGCTGGGCCGAAGATAACCTCACAGTGATTGGTAACATCAAACTCTGATTGGTGGCATGGGCAAAGCAGGTGGTGGGTGCGCTGTTCGTACAGTGCTACCGGGCAGCCAACGTGGGTGCAGACCTTGGAGTACGCAACGATACCGTTGTATGACCAACCGGTACGCTCAGGCATTTCCTTGAGTTCTTCTGGCTTAAGACGCATCAGAAGAACAATGGCTTTCGCCTTTTCGTTCAAGAATTCAGGAAGCTCGTTGAGGCCTTCTGGGATCACGTGGAAGGCAGAACCCAGGGTGACATCAGAGGCTTTGATACGGGTAACGCCGTCTGGGTCGAGGGTGAGATAGCTTCCCTTTTTCCAGGCAGTGTGGCGCATCAGTTCGTGGGGATCTGCAGCAGGGGCTAGGTCACGGAACATGACTACGGCGGGAAGCGGTGAGAGCACGGCAGCGCCGATGAGGCTATTGCGAAGCAGGGTGCGACGACCCATTCCAGATTCTTCGTTGGTAACCCGCATCATTTCGCCCACTTCTGCGCGAGTTTCATCGCTGGAACGAATAGGATGACGCTCGTCAACGAGTTCGGTATCGACCATGAGCTGGCGAGCCCAGTGAATGACACCAATACCAATTCCGAGCAGGCCAAGAGCAATACCCAAGCCGACAAGAAGGTTGTTCAGCAGAACGCTCTGGGTGTTTCCGATGTGAATCGGCCAAACAATGTAGGCAACAATCGCGAAAACGCTACCAATCATTGACAGCAAGAAGATGATGCCAACCTGGCGGGAGGCTCTTTTCGCTGCTTTTGGATCTACATCAGTGCGGCGTAGACGATGTGCCGGAAGACCCGGATTTTTTACTGCGTCCGAGGTGATTACCGCGGTACCAGCATCAGTCGCATACGACTGGTGAATTTCAGAAGAAGTGTCTTTTTGCACTTCAACCTCATTCTGCTCTGCCATTATTTTCCTTCCTAAAAAAGAACTAGTTTGGACGTGACGTAAGCCATACAGTCACGCCAACAATTCCGCCAAGACCGATCAGCCAGAGGAAGATACCCTCAGCTACTGGGCCAATACCGCCAAGACTGACAACGCTGGTTGCGCCATTAGCTTCAGTCCAACGAATGGCTGAAATAATGTCGCGCTTGTCTTCTGGGCCAAGATTATTGTCGTTGAATACTGGCATATTCTGTGGGCCGGTAAGCATGGCCTCATAGATATGACGGGATTCAACACCGATGAGGGGAGGGGCGAACTTGCCTTCGGTGAGTGCGCCACCCTGATAGGCCACGTTATGGCACATGGCGCAGTTCACACGGTAAAGTTCGGCTCCACGAGCAGGATCACCCTTTGAGGCGTCAAGGTAGGTGTCAGCGGGGACCCCTGGGCCAGGTGCGAGTGATGCAATATAGGCTGCAATTGAATCAATAGCTGGTTGCTTGAACTGTGGTGACTTACGGTAAGCCTGTGGTCCATCCATCTGCATCGGCATCCGGCCGGTTCCCAGCTGGAAATCAACTGAGGCTGCACCAACACCGATAAGTGTCACACCGGCTGCGGTACCTTCAGCATTCATGCCGTGGCAGGTTGCGCAGTTTGCCAAATAGAGTTTCTGTCCTTCATCAACCTTGGTCTGGCTTGAAGCCTGTTGAGAATCGGCAGAAGCCGTGTTTGAGAAAGCGAAGTATGCGCCGCCACTCAGCAATAACGCTACTCCGAGAAGGGCTACGGTAGCCCAAGCCGAACGGCGTCCGCGTTTTGCAGTATTTGCCATATTTACCATTTGTCTATCTGTGCCTAACCTTTAAAAAATGCAAATGTTATACCAAGACCTGGCTATTGCAGGAAGTAAATGACGATGAAGAGTGCGACCCAAACCACGTCGACGAAGTGCCAATAATATGAAGCAGCGATTGCGCCATTGGCTTCGAAATGACCGAACTTCTTTGCAGCGTATGCTCGACCAATAATGAGGAGGAACGCTATCAAACCGCCGGTAACGTGAATCGCGTGGAATCCGGTGGTGATATAGAAGCCTGCCGAGTATGGATCAGTGTTCAACGAAAGACCGTGTCCAACCAGGGCAGCGTATTCGTAAACCTGACCTGAGACGAAGGTTGCTCCCAGGATGAAGGTCAGAATGAACCATTCGATCATGCCCCATTGGCTGAGCTTCCAGCCGGTACGGCGTGGTTGCATACGTTCCGCCGCAAAAACACCAAATTGAGCGGTAACAGAGGAAAGTACCAGTACCGTGGTGTTCACAAATGCGAATGGAACGTTGAGGATGCCGTTCTCAACTAGGTGATGATGCCAAAGTTCTGGATTCACCGACCGTAGGGAGAAATAGATGGAGAACAGACCTGCGAAGAAGAGAACTTCGCTGCCAAGCCAGACGATGAGACCCACTGAGAGCGGGTTCGGCCGGTTAACAAACGGTTTACTTGGATGAGATGTAAGAGCTGCACTAGTCACAGTATCTAGTATGCCAGTTTTTCACTCAGGTTTTTTGCAGCGACGCGATGTTGAGCAGTTCTGCTGATGCTTTCAACGAACCGAGGTAAGAAGAAACTCAGTACCTTTCACCCTCACGTATGATTGTGGCTATGGATTCAGGAAATACATGGCCAAATTTGCTCACTCAGCTTCTCGATTTACAGGATTTGAGTATTTCTCAAGCGGCTTGGGCGATGGAACAGATACTGAACGGACAAGTGTCTGATGCGAGTCTCGCGGCGTTCTTGGTAGCACTCAGAGCGAAGGGGGAGGCCGTACACGAGATCATCGGTTTCAGGGACTCTATCCTGGAGGCCGCAAACGATCTTGAAATTTCTTCAATGGCCTTGGATATTGTGGGCACCGGTGGGGATATGGTCGGAACCTTCAATATCTCCAGCACAGCGTCGATTATTTGTGCCGCTGCCGGTGTTCCAGTTATCAAGCATGGAAATCGTGCCTTTAGCTCACAATCTGGCTCTTCCGATATCCTCAGTGAGCTGGGCGTTAACCTGAAGCTGTCAGCGGAGGATCTTGCTCGAGTGTTCGAAGCGTGTGGGATTACTTTCGTTTTTGCCGGCCTTTTTCATCAAGGTTTCCGTCATGCTTCAAACGTTCGAAAAGATCTGGGAATCCCGACTGTCTTTAACTTTCTTGGGCCGTTGAGCAATCCGGCACGTCCTGAAGCATCCGCGGTTGGTGTTTCCTCAATTGAGAAGGCCCCGTTGATTGCGGGAGTGTTCCAAACCAGGGGAGCGGCAGCACTGGTGTTTCGAGGAGATGATGGTCTGGACGAGATTACAACAACCGGTCACAGTCATATTTGGGAAGTTTCTGGTGGTTTGATTCGTGAACATGACTTTGATCCTCGCGATTTGGGCATCAAGCGGGCAAGACTCGATGATTTGCTTGGAGGATCGCCCCAGGAGAACGCAGCGCAGCTCAAGAGACTCTTTGCGGGGGAGCAGGGTGCTGTACGAGACATTGTGTTGTTGAATGCAGCCGGTGGATTGACGGCCTATGAGTTGGCGCAGAATCCGGAGAGTTTCGAAACCAATTTTGTTGACCGGATGAAACACAATTATGCCCGGGCCACTCAAGCGCTTGATTCAGGTGCGGCTGCGAAGAAGCTCGAGGACTGGATTCGGGTCAGTAATGCTGCAGAGGCGTCTGAGCACTAAAAATTCTCTTCTCGCACAAATTTCTTGTAGGGAAACTTAACGGAAAAGCAGGAAAGTTTTGATGGCTTCGGGGGAGTACTCCGAACCCTCTATAAAATTGAGACTTTCATAAAACAGCTTTTGACGCGGTTCTGAATCAGTAATCAGAACCATTTGTCGCAATTCTGCATAATGAGTGACAATTTCATGCATGAGTACTCTGCCAACACCGTGGCGTTGATACTCAGGGTGAACCAAAATATCCTGAATATAACAAATCGTCTCCCGGTCAGAGATTGTCCTGGCTAGCCCAATGAGCTGATCGGATTCCGAATCTCGTGCAGAAATCACGAAATCTGAATTTTGTATTGCGCGAGAAAGTTTCTGGATGTCTTTGGTATAGCTGGACCAGCCAACTGAGTCATAGAGCGCTTTGAGCTCATCGGGGTTGAATTCATTGCTTGTGGAATACAAAATCTTGGACATTCAATGAGTATAGCCAGCCCCTTGAGGGGACTGGCTATACAGAATATTGAGCAGGCTATTTTCTGTAACCTGACATAATATACATTATTGGATACTCACCAATAATGATATTGAAGGGCTTAGTGCCACAAAACCGCAATACAAATATTGACCACAGTCAAGCTAGCAATGGTTGGAATAACCCAGCTGGCCGGTGTTTTGTTCTTTCCACGGTTGATGAGTGCCAAAACAACAATGACAATCAGTACCAGCATTTTGATGCCGATTTTCATATTGTCAGGCTGGATGTTGCGGGCGTAGGCCATCCCAACGAGACCGACGCCGGTGAGAAGCATTAACCAGGCACTGTGCATAATCGCACCATTGATTTTTGCCAGACCGGTTTTCATCTTGGACATTTCCATCATTGAGCCGCCGATGATTCCAGCGGCGCCAAGAATATGGAGGATAACGATAATATCTCTGACTGTTTGCATAAGAGTTTTAGCCTTTCGACGGCAATTATGGTGATGAAACTGGTATTGGTGATCCGAGATTCAGAAGAACTACAAAGATGATGGTTATCAAGATAATACCGAGAACAATGGCAATGCTGAGGTTCCTGAGTACCCAGGCCTGAACATTCTCGATGAATCCGTGTGGGGTGTCTTTTCCGGGAGCGAGACGCCACTCCCCCTCAAGATGTCCATTTTTCTTCATGGAGTGCTCAAAAGGCACTGTAGCAAAAGGAATAATGGCACTGAGTAAGCCAACAACACCTCTTTTTGCGGGCCAAGACTGGTTGACCCAAACAAATACCGTGGTAACGGAATAGCAAAGAAAGACGAAACCGTGAATTCCGCCAGCTATTGGCACGAATGCATCACTGACCCCGGTGTATTTCACAACCATCGCGGTAATGAGTCCGGCCCAAGTAACCATTTCGGCAAAAGCAAAAATTGTGAACAATCGTGCAGGTGGTACTGCTGCGAGCAGCTGTGCATTCAGGCGCTTCATCATGTTTCTTTCTGCAGCAAAACATTCAACCCGAAAGAGTGTCGAGCTGAGAGCTACCCCTTAATCACATCACTATTAACTATGATTTTGCTGAATCCCCCACTGGAGCTACAAGCGAGTGCTACGACTGAAATGATGAAATATCGCCAACCAGCTTGAGATTGTCTGCTGGGACCTCTTCTACCGCAGCCAAGGCAATTTCTGCAGCGAACTCGGCAACGTTGAGCAGCTTTCCAGCCTCTTCACGACGGCTAGAAATCGCTCCCGGGTTTGCACGCTCGAGCAGTGTCGCAGTAATGGTGCCTTCGATCATGTCCCCAGAAACAATAGTAAATCCGATGCCGCGTTCTTTGAGAGCCGGTACCCGCTCGAGTAGAGCGTCCTCACCCGCACGCTTGCTGAGTGCAACCGGTAAGTATTCTGGCATTGTCGGAACGGTTCGAATAAAGTGTGCCTGGTGGCTGGTCACAAAGACGACCCGAGAGCCTTCGGGCATCAGGGGAACTGCATTCTCCAGAATATTGACCTGAGCGTCTCGGTTCAGTTTGAGTGCATAATCTTCGGCCATATCTTTTTCCATACCGCCAGATGCATTCAGTACCAGGATGTCGAGACCACCGAAAGATTCAGAAATTTCTGCGAACAGAGTGCTGAGCGATTCATTATCGGTGAGGTCTGCACCCACACAGAGCACGCGAGAGCCGAGTTCGCTCAGTTCGGCCGCGAGCTTTTGGGCGCGAGGGGCTTTGTTTCGATAGTTGATAACAACGTCAGCGCCAGCCTCTGCAAAGTAGCGGGTGGTATCGGCACCAATACCTCGTGAAGATCCGGTAACCAGTACTCGTTTGCCCGTGAGCGAACCGGCAGCTAGTGGATTGGTCAAAAGAAACTCCTTGGTCAAATGAATCGGATAATCTGCATAAACACCGCAAATGATTCACGGTTCTTCATAAGACTACCGAATATTTGATTAGAGTTGAGCTATGGAACACGCCAAAGATGTCACCAAATATTGGGATAGTCCCCTCCCCCGGATTTTTGCTCATCGGGGTCTTGGCCTGCAACATCCGGAGAATTCGCTGGAGGCCTTCCAGCACGCTCTCGCTTTCGACACCGGTTATTTAGAAACCGATATCCAAGCCTCAGCAGATGGTATCGCCGTTGTTACCCACGATGCAGATTTTCGGCACCTCGCCGGTATCTCGCGCCGCGTGAACAGCATGAACTGGGATGAAATTGACCAGATCCGTTTAGCACAGGGAGAGCGAATCCTGAGCCTAGAAGACCTGCTCGAAGCACTCCCCCATGCACGACTCAATATTGATGTAAAGGATGCTGGGGCAATCGCCGATACGGCACGGGCAATTCAGCGAGCTGCTGCTCAGCACCGAGTGCTCATCTCCTCATTCTCCACAAAAAGGCGGCTAAAAACACTTCAGGCTCTGAGCGCTCTCGGATACTCCGGAACCGTTGCCACCAGTGCGGCCTCAGCTGAGGTGCTGCTCGCATTGCTGGGCGCAAAATTACACCTGCTCTGGCTGATGAAATTCGCTCTCAGGCGGGTTGATGCGGTACAAATTCCGGTGAGCATTCTGCGCATCCGCTTGGACTCTGCAGCCATGATCCATGCTTTTCATCGTGCCTGTGTCGAGGTACATTTTTGGACCATTAACGATACAAAACAAATGTCTGCACTTTTGGCAAATGGGGCAGATGGAATCGTGACGGATCGCTGTGATTTGGCGATGAAATTGATTCAGAAACCGAATCGGGAATAACCTGGGGTTGGAATTTGTTATCCTAGGGTGTTACCCAAAAGGGTTCTGACGAGGGTATGACCTTCTGTCATCGTCTGAGGTTTCAAGTTTTCTTGAGCCAATCACCAGCTTGACGGCTTATCCTAAGCTGTCAAGGATTGAAGTTTTCGGGGTGTTCACCCCAGACATAAGAGGAGTAGTTTTGGCTGATCGTAGTCTTCGAGGAATGCGTCTAGGCTCACAGAGTCTACAGAATGATATTGGCATTGAGCTCGCAGATCGTGTTCGCAGGAGCTTCCGTACCGATACCGGTGAAATCTTTACCGTTGTCTTCTCTGCAGATGCTGAAGTACCGCTTATTTGGGAAGACCCAAAGAGTGGTAAAGAGGGTGCACTTCTCGATTCAGAGGGTAACCCTGAAATCGGTGAAGTTGAAGAAGAGAAAATTGCCCGTACGCACTGGGATATGTTGCTTGAGCGTCGTACCCCTGAAGAACTTGAAGAAGTACTTGCTTGGCGTCTCCAGTACCTGCGTGATCGTCGCGGGAACAAGGAAGTTGTCTCCTAGTTTCGACACCAAATGGTGTGTTTAAGAGCCTGATTCTGTGTGAATCAGGCTCTTTTCTTTTGGGCTGAAATCACGATCACAACGCTGAAGAGCAGTGCCAGCAGCACTGCAAGTGCTGCTTCAAAATACCACTGCATTGCGACCGCCGGAGTTACCCCCTCAGCCAGAGGGACATTGGCAATCATTGCACCTGGTTCGTATCGAACGAGCTCATCAATCAGGGTTCCATCCGGAGCAATAATTGCACTGGTGCCCACTGTAGAAATGTTCACGACTGATCTGGCGCTTTCGAGCCCACGGACCCGGGCTATCGCCAATTGTTGCTGGTTCTGATCGGTTTCGCCAAAGTCTGCATTATTGGTGGGAGCAAGGATTATCTGCGCGCCTTCAAATATCATTTGCCGCATCGCCTCATCATCGGCAATGTCGTAGCAGATGGCAATTCCCGCGTGGAAATCATGGATATCAAAAATTGGATCACGTTCCCCGAACGAATAATCCCGAGTGACCAGGGAAACGAGGTCTGGAGCCAACATCATGAAAAATTCTCGATTTGGCATGTATTCTGCGAAAGGTACCGGGTGAACTTTATCGTATTGATCTACGGCACCTTTTCCGGACTCCCAGAGGAGCGCAGAATTGAACAGTTCATCGCCAGATTTGGTGATGGTTCCAACCACAATCGGAACATTCAGTGTTTCACTCAGATAGTCCAGGGTTGCAGCAGCAAGCTCATTCCGGAGTGGATCAAGATCAGATGCATTCTCGGGCCAGACCAGCAGATCGAATTTCTCATTGATGATTGCCATGGTGGCATCATAATGATTCTTCAGAATAGTGCCCCTCGGATTTGTGGAATTCAGCGAAGCATCCGCATCACCCTGCACAGCAGCAATTCGAACCTCACCGATAATCTGTGGAGCCCACTGCGGCCAGAGCGGCAGAAGAACCAGGGTCAATACAGGTAAGGGTTTCAACCAAGCCGCAAGTTGCTTCTGCAAAAGTAATTGCAGGAAAAGCACCAGGATCGCTACAGCAATAAAAGCCAAACCTGCGGATGCTACCCAGGCAAGTAGATGACTAAATGGGCTATCGGAGTGGGCAAAACTGAATCGCCCCCAGGAGAAGCCACCGTAGGGAAAACGGCTGGCGACAGCCTCACGAAGCACCCAGAGTGCGGCGGCACCAAGAGGATACACCAGCAGAGTTCCATAGCGTCCCCAGGACTTCGGAATATGTGTTCCGAGCCAGGCTGTTGCTCCCATTCCCAGAGAACCACTGATTACCATCGCAAAAACTAGGGCGAGCCAAGGTACTGGACCGAGATATAAAC
>JBARYA010000202.1:0-1986 GCA_049647625.1 Microbacteriaceae bacterium | reverse complement strand
GAGCATCACTGCGCCAATAGGGGGCAAAGAGTCCGGAGAATGCCGGCACGAAATAGCAGCCGCCATTATTGTCGACAGTCGCGGCCAAGGTTTCAATCTCGCTCGCCTTAGAAATAAGCCCCATCCGATCGCGCAACCATTGCACCAGTGCGCCGGTGACGGCAATCGAACCTTCGAGCGCATAAACGGCGGGTTGGTCACCAATTTTGTATGCGAGCGTGGTGAGCAGACCGTGGCGTGATTGCACAGCCTCGGTGCCGGTGTTGAGCAGCAAGAAGCTCCCGGTACCGTAGGTGCTTTTCACATCACCCTTGGTAAAGCCAGTCTGCCCAAAGAGTGCAGCCTGTTGATCGCCCAGTGCGCCGGCAACCGGGACTCCGGGGAGGATATCTTTCGAATATCCGTATACTTCTGAGGATGATTTGATCTCGGGAAGCATTGTTCTTGGGATGCTCATCCGGTCAAGGATGGTATTGTCCCAGTCGAGAGTGTTGAGGTTCATCAGCATGGTTCGGCTGGCATTGGTCACATCAGTGACATGCTGTCCACCATTAGCGCCGCCGGTGAGGTTCCAGATCAGCCAGGTATCCATGGTTCCGAAAAGCACTTCGCCCCGTTCGGCGCGCTCACGGAGTCCCGGAACGTTGCGCAGCAACCAGAGCAGTTTGGGGCCGGAGAAGTAGGTTGCCAGTGGAAGTCCGGTGCGTTCACGGAAGCGTTCTGGTCCTACCGGTTCGCCCAGTTCTTGAACCAGAGCCGCTGTCCGGGTATCCTGCCAGACGATGGCGTTGAATACCGGCTCACCTGTAGCCTTATCCCAAACCACGGTGGTTTCTCGCTGGTTGGTTATGCCAATTGCGGCAATATCTTCAGAGCTGAGCTTGGCATTGGCTAGGGCTTTGCCAACAACTTCTTGCACATTAGCCCAAATCTCCACAGCATCGTGTTCAACCCAGCCAGGACGAGGGAAAATTTGCTCATGTTCTTTTTGGGATACGGAGACAATTCCGCCACGTGCATCGAAGATAATGCAACGACTGAGGTTGTTCCCTGATCGATGGCGGCAATGTACTGTTCCTGGGCCATATGCTTCCTCTCGTCGATGAGCAGAGATTAAGAATTCGCTACGTCAGTGTTTAGCAAGTGTTCGACATTGTCGAACTATTCCCAAGTATAACTGCGCCAGAGACTCTGTCAAATATTTCTGAAGCGCAGGAGACTCAGCCCCCGTTATTGGGCTGCAGCGACAAGCTCCTGAGTGATTGAAGCGGCGGCATCCAGAACAAAAGATACGAGGCCCTGTCGGAGGCTCAAATTCGGCTCACAAAGCCGTTCAACATCGCCACGAATGCCGATAGCACCCACTACCAGGTTACGTTCGTCAAAAATTGGAGCGGCAATTGCAGCCTGATCCTCCTGAAATTCCCGAACTTCACCCGCCCAACCGCGGTGCCGAACATCCCCGAGCTCAATTGCCAGAGACTCCGGGGAGAGCGCTGTTCGACTCGCGTAGCGTTCCAGAGATTTCGGCAATACCAAATCAATCTCCGCAGGATCAAAGGCGAGCAAGACCTTACCCAGGGCCGAAGCATGGAGGGGAAGTACCGCTCCGACTTCAAGATTCTGGACACTGTCGTCGGGACGGAACACGTGGTGTACGACCAAGACGCTGCCGTCATGTATGGAACCAATTTGCACTTCTTCACGGCTCCGGGATGCCAGAGCATCAGCCCAGTTGATGGCGACTTTGCGCAGCTCATTGACATCAAGGTAACTATTTCCGAGTTGCAATACACCAGCACCCAGCTGATATTTGCCGGAGACTCGGTCCTGTTCAACAAAACCAGCCTGAAGCATCGTCGACAATATTCCGTGCACGGTACCCTTCGGGAGGTCCATGAGACGCGAGAGTTCGACCACTCCGAGACGTCGTTGCCCGCTGGAGAGGAGCTTGAGAATGAGCGCTGCTCTCTCAATCGACTGTAT
>JBARYA010000201.1:0-4751 GCA_049647625.1 Microbacteriaceae bacterium | reverse complement strand
ATGTTTTAGCCGAACAAGGAATTTTTTCAGCGGCCGACGTCAAAATTTTGAGTCATGCTTGGATTTTTGCCTCTGAACTTCGATCGGCACTTACTCTGGTCACGGCAAAAGCCGAGGATGTTCTCCCGATGGATCTGGTGCAACTTGAAAGTATCGCCAGAGCACTGCGTAATGCTCCAGGCTCTGCTGCCCAGCTGAATGAGCAGTATTTGAGCGCAACCCGTCGTGCACGTCGAGTGTATGAACGATTATTTTTCGCTGAGTGACCGCAGCGGTGTTTGCTGAAGATGTTTAAACAAAATTGGTCGGGGTAAATGCCCCGACCAATTTCAAAAAACTCACTAGCGTGAGAGCCGTTCGAGTGCTTCTTCAAGAACACTTGCAGCTTCATCAAAGAGTTCATGACTGAGGTATGCACTTGGGAGCATACGAAGCACGCTATCCCAGCTTCCTGAATCGAGCACGATAACACCATTGCTGACGGCGTGCTTGATGATCTCGGTGAGTGCATCCGGGTTTGGAGTTTTGGTGCCTGGCAGTACCAAATCGACGCCCCACATGGCACCCTTGCCGCGTACTTCGCCAACAATCGAGAATCGTTCCGGCCAATCACCAATCCGAGACTCAATGTATTCACCGAGGCGCTTCGTTTTGCCAATAATATCGTCGTTCTCGATCAGATCGAATACGGCAAGTGCTGCAGCGGTTGAAACCGGGTTTCCACCGAAGGTGCCGCCAATTCCGCCTGGCTGGACAGCATCCATGATTTCGGCCCGACCGGTTACTGCCGCGAGAGGCATGCCTCCGGCGATGCCCTTGGCACTGGTTACCAAATCTGGGACAACGCCGTGATGTTCGATCGAATACCACTTGCCGCTGCGGCCCATACCGGCCTGAATTTCATCAGCAATAAAGACAATGCCGTTTTCTTCACAGAATTCCTTGATGCGCTTGAAATATCCGGGAGCTGGAATAACAATGCCACCATCGCCCTGAATAGGTTCTGCGAAGAAGGCTGCAACTTCGGTAGCACCAATATGCGTGCGAATTCTGTCGATAACTCGCTCTGCGGCTTCTTCTCCTGTCATGCCTTCAGGGTCCCGGAATGGGTAGCTGATTGGCAGACTGTAAATCTCACCAGGGAATGGTCCCATCCCGGCACGTTCTGGCCAAGGGCGGTAAGTCATTGCCATGGTCAGGTTCGTGCGACCGTGGAAGGCGTGGTCCTGAACAACAATGGCGCGACGTCCGGTGTATTTGCGTGCAATTTTTACCGCATTCTCTACCGCTTCCGCACCAGAGTTCACCAGGATGGACTTCTTGGGGAAATCGCCTGGGGTGTGCTCTGCAAGCTTTTCAGCTACCCGAACATAGTTCTCATACGGAGTGACCGTAAAGAGCGTGTGGGTGAGTTCTGAAGCTTGTTTCGCTATGGCAGCAGCGACAACCGGATTAGCGTGTCCAACAGTGGTTACACCGATGCCGCAACCGAGGTCGATGAGCTGATTTCCATCAACATCAACCAAGATTGCGCCGGAACCGTGGTCCATATACACATTGGCAAGAGTGCCCGCTCCGCGGCTTACAGCCGCTTCACGCCGTGCTTGGAGCGCGATTGATTTCGGCCCAGGAATAGCGGTTACGAGTTTGCGTTCTTGTGGAAGCGAGAAAGTAAAAGTCATAACACTATTCTAGGCATCAACACCGTGAAGAGCCCTGTAGGAGCGGTTACTACACGCCGTAGTAAAGTTCGTATTCGTAAGGATGTGGGCGAAGTGCCAGCGGTTGTAATTCATGCTTGCGCTTGAAATCAATCCAGGTCTCAATGAGGTCTTCACTGAAGACGCCACCAGCGGTCAAATAATCATGGTCTGATTCAAGTGCCAGCAGAGCCTCATTCAATGATCCAGGTACCTGAGGAATGTTCTTGGCCTCTTCGGCAGGAAGCTCATAGAGATCCTTATCGATTGGCTCGTGCGGTTCAATGCGGTTCTTTATCCCGTCAAGACCAGCCATGAGTTGTGCAGCGAAAGCAAGATAAGGATTGCCGGCAGCATCTGGAGCGCGGAATTCGATGCGCTTCGCCTTCGGGTTCGAGCCGGTGATCGGAATACGAATTGCCGCTGAGCGGTTTCCAGCAGAATAGACCAGATTGACCGGAGCTTCATAGCCTGGCACCAGGCGGTGATAGGAGTTCACACTTGGATTGGTGAATGCGAGCAAAGAGGGAGCATGCTTCAAAATTCCACCAATGTACCAGCGAGCGAGATCGCTCAAGCCGCCATAGCCCTTTTCGTCGTAGAACAGTGGCTTGCCTTCATTCCACAGCGATTGGTGGGTGTGCATCCCTGAACCATTATCGCCATAGAGTGGTTTCGGCATAAAGGTGGCCGTTTTACCCCACTCAAGCGCGGTGTTTTTGACAACATACTTGAACTTCAAAATGTCATCGGCAGCCTTCACCAAGGTGTCGAAGCGGTAGTTGATCTCACCCTGTCCAGCGGTTCCCACCTCGTGGTGGCTGCGTTCGACATGAAGACCAACTTCGAGCAAACGCATCACAATGTCATCGCGAAGATCAGCGTGCTGATCAACCGGGGTTACTGGGAAATATCCACCCTTGAACGGGGTCTTATTTGCCAGGTTGCCGCCTTCTTCAACACGACCGGTGTTCCAAGCAGCCTCTGAAGAATCAATGCTGTAGAAAGCGGTACGTTGGCTATTCTCATAGCGAACATCATCAAAAATATAAAACTCTGCTTCTGGAGCGAAGAATGCGGTATCGGCAATACCGGTTGATGCCAGGTATGCTTCGGCGCGCTTTGCAACCTGACGTGGATCACGACGGTAGATTTCTCCACTGCTTGGATTGTGAATATCACAGACGACAATCAGGGTGCGCTCGGTGCGATAGGGATCGACATAGATTGTAGAAATATCTGGAATCAGTTGAAGATCAGATTCATGAATGGACTGAAAGCCACGAATTGAGGAACCGTCGAAGAGCTGACCATTTTCGAAGAAATCCGCATCAAGGTACTGAGCTGGGAGGTTAAAGTGCTGCTGCACACCGGGAAGGTCGGTGAACCGAATATCCATGAATTTCACGTCGGTATCTTGAATATATGCAAGGACCTCAGCTGAATCCTTGAAAATCGGGTGTGACATTGCTTCTCCGTTGGCTCTATATGTGTGGATATTGTTGAAAGACTAGTTTTACTGTAAGACTGGGTGATTTCCCGATAGTGTCATTATTGTTTCAGAGGTGTTACATTTCTCAAGCCTTGTAGACTTGTGGCTGTGACTGCAACTGATTACTATCCTGGAAAAAAATTCTCTCTTCCCCGCGAGGGCTCACAATCTGTGGCTGCCCTCTGGAAGAGATTTCTTGCTCTGACTATTGATTGGTCTATTGCTGTCCTCATTAGTTTCGCATTCTTTGATTATGACAGCATCGTTATCGTGTTATTGTTCTTGGCGCAGCGAGTCATTATGCAAACACTTACCGGTATGAGTATCGGACAGCTGATTTTCGGTATTCAGCTCTCTCGCATTGATGGCAGCCCCCTCGGTGGTATTTCACCGCTGGTGCGTACCGTTCTCATTTGCCTGGTCTTTCCTGCCATTATTTTGGATCCGGATCATCGAGGACTTCATGATCTGGCGGCAAAAACTATCGTTATGCAACGCTAAGTTTTCGCCCTATCCTTTAGCGAGGACGCTGCGGACGAACCTTGAACGGGTCGATTCCCTTCGGAATCGAAACCGGAGAGTTCGGAGTGAGTGAAGCCAAGCGCTTGTAAACGGCACGGATTTCGTGCTTTCCGAGACGCTTTGGTAGGTGCTTCAGCGTCTTCGGAAGCTTGTAGAGACGAACCTTGTCTTCGCCGTCGCCAACAACAATGACCTCAACCGGAATATTTGGCACAACCCGAAGAACCTTGCGCTCTTCATCACTGATAAGTTTGGTCATCCGGCTCGCTTGGCCGTCAACAACCAGTACAACACCGGGCTTACCGATTGCACGGTAGATGGCATCACGGGTGCGCGGGCTGACAGCGACCGGCATTTCACTTGCTTGCCATTTTCCTCTGAGGTTCTTCATAACGGCACCAACGGCACCTTCTTGGCCCTCAAGTTGGCGATAGGCGGCATTCTGTGCCCGATTCCCGAGCAAAATCATGGTGATCAGCAAGCCTGCCATCAGGCCGGTAAGTGACCAGAGGACAATGCCGAGCCAGCCGCCGTCGAGGAGGACTCCGGCTAATACTCCCGCAATCAATGGTAGGAAGAATGCAGCCAATAAAATCCAAAGATTTTTTCGGTCAAATTTGACCGTCATCTTGAAGACCTGGATGATCTGAGCTATTTGGCCCTCACCCTTTGCCTTTTTGATTTTTTTGGGTTTTCCTGTGTTATTTGTCGCTTTAGCCATACCCTCCAATTTACAGGGTTTCGCTCACGACTTTCTCCACAGTTCGCTCAAGACTGAAGTCATTGGAGTAGGGAGGAATGATTTCTTCAATGTGTAGCGTGAGCAAGCAAGATATGAGCATGCAAAGCAGCTTTGGTGCGTCCGGTACAGAATTCATTGTTGTTCAAGAACTCGCGGGCTCGGGGCAGCTGCAGGGCTCTGCGCAAGATCAAGGGCATGCTCAGAAGTATTCAGAAATACCGCGAGTATTTTTAGTGAAATCAGCTGTTGATGATCCTGTTCTGAGAGCAGATGGTGCTATTGCTCTGAGAGATAC
>JBARYA010000200.1:0-2811 GCA_049647625.1 Microbacteriaceae bacterium | reverse complement strand
GCCGATGACCCCAAGTAATACCCCTGCTAGCTCTGATCCCGCAACCACTCAACCAGACAACACAACTCCCGGAGCCACTTCAGGGAATGTGGCAACCGTAAAGGTTAATGGCAGGAGCTTTGAGTTTCAGCTCGCATTTTGCTCAATGAGCGGAGAAGATCTGTTACTCCATGGCCCGGGTAAAGAAACCGGCAAGGATATGCCGATTTATCTCGAGGGAGATATGACGGCAAAAGATCGTGGTGAAATTCGTTTTGACTTCGGTGCGACCGGAAAGTTTCAGTCTAAAGATGAGTTCTATGTGATTGGCGCTCCAGAACCAGGATCGACCAGCCTGGTTGCTGATGGCGACGGCTATTTGATTACCGGTGCCGCCCGCGATGGTCAGGGAAACAGTCTCGGCCAGGGAGAAATTCGCTTTAGCTGCAAGTAGCTCTTGTCGCCTGTGGGTTGAGGGTGCACCTTTCTTTGCTCCTCAGCCCCTAGGATAAAAGGGTGATCGCCAGAATAATCCAGTTTGCTCTCTACCTCATCTTTCCGTTACTCGGAATTTTTGTTTGGGGTTGGGATTGGCGCTCAGTCATCCTGCTGTACTGGCTCGAAAATATCACGATTGGTCTGATTACCGTTTTCTCAATGCTCCGCACTGAGAAATTGGGGAACCCCTACACGCCGAATGTGGGCGCTGGGATGATGCCGCAGCGCACCTTCACTTTTACTCTTAACGGCCAAGCTGTGCCTCCTAGCGGACAGGCACAGGGTTCGACCGGTGGGACAACCGCAAATCGGGCCGTGATGACTGGATTCTTTTTTGTACACTACGGGCTGTTCACCTTTGTGCACGGTGTGTTCGTTTTCCTGCTGATTTTTGGTGTGTTTAATCTGTTCAACTTCAACACATTCATGAATCCGGGGATATTCTCGCCGACGCCAAGTCTGGGGCTGGGTCTTGCCGGTTTGGACCTCGTGAGCATCCTGATCACCTGGGGAGTAGCTTCGATTATCCAAGTGATTCTCAGCGTTTTACAGCCGAGAGCATCGCTTGCACCACTCAGCAGCCTGATGTTTAGTCCGTACAAGAGGATCTTCGTGCTGCACTTTACCGTCATTATCGGTATCGTTCTCATTCAACTGTTCGGCTGGCCAGCCTGGGCCGCCGTTCTTCTGGTGGTATTTCACGCTCTCAGTGACCTTGGTGGGCTATTCAAAAAATCTGATGCCAGTGAGCAAGAAAATATTCTCGCAAACTAACTAAGCCTCTGTGAACTTATCTTCCCAAACTCCTGAGCTTCCTCTCCGATGGCTGCCAAGAAGGTGGGTGTCGACCATGCCGATTGCCTCCATTAGGGCAAACATGGTGGTTGGACCAACAAAGCCAAAGCCGTTTTTTCTCAGTGCTTTGGAGAGCGCCAGCGATTCGGGGGATTGGGTGGGGATATCGGCCAGGGTCTTGGGAGCGTAATTCTGCTTCGGTTGGAATGACCAAACGAAATCGACCAGACCGCCCTGCTCACGCATCCGAATGGTGGCGAGAGCGTTCTGGATGGTCGCCAAAATCTTTGCCCGATTTCGCACGATTCCAGCATTGTGTAACAACTCCTGCACCGTGTCATCACCAAATGTGGCGATGGTTTCTGGGTGAAAGTTGGCAAATGCTTCCCGAAAGGCTTCCCGTTTTCTGAGGATGATTTCCCAAGACAATCCGGACTGGAATGCTTCGAGCGAGATACGTTCGAAGAGCGCCTGTTCTTCGCGAACTGGCATGCCCCATTCGTGGTCGTAGTATTCCCGCATGAGTGGGTTTGAAGCCCAGCTCGGACGTGCCTTGCCATCATCTCCGATAACGAGATTCATCGCGCCTGCTCCTTGACGATTTCCTGATTTATGCTGGACGCTACCAGAGGCGGTTCAACCCTAAGGGCTCTTCGAGCTCCAGCAAGAGTTGTTTGCGCTCAATACCGCCTGCATAGCCAGTGATTTTTCCGTCTTTCCCCAAGACCCGATGGCAGGGAATAATCACCGAAAGTGGGTTGGCACCTACGGCTTGCCCAACACGTCGTGCCAGATGGATATTGCCCAGTTCTTCGGCTATTTCGCCATAGCTCACGGTTTGTCCGTACGGTATTTCTTTCAGTATTCCCCAAACAGATTCGTGGAAGCGGTCGCCAGCGGTTTCAATAGGAAGATCAAAACTGCGTCGCTCGGAAGATAAATATTGTTCAAATTGTTGGGCTGTCTCCATGAAGAGTGCGTCCTCAGTGCTGGAGATGAGCGTGCCAAAGCTGCGTACATCGGGATGGGTCCAGTGCCCCTCAAAGTAAATTCCACGAAGATGATTGCCCTGAGCCACAACGGTTAATCGACCGAGCCGGTTGTCGATATAACTGTGTCGGAGCATCCAATATCCTTTGAAGAGTTGTGAGTTTTTAGGACAGGCTAGAGTTTTGGCGGTTGCGCTTCGGTGGCTATTTGGATGCGGTTCCAGACATTGATCTGGGTGATTGCCAGCACCAGATCGGAAACACCCTTTTCGCCAAAGAGGTCGAGTGCATCCTGCCAGGTCTCGTCGTAAACACCGCCACCAATTTCGGTGACCTCTTCGGTCAATGCCAAAGCAGCTCGTTCCGAAGCGCTAAAGAAACTGGTTTCACGCCAGGTCGCAATCATATTGATCTTGCGTTGTGGCACATCAAGTTCAACCAGTTTCGTAATATGCATATCAAGACAATAGGCGCAGCCATTAATCAGTGACGCTCGCACTTTCACGATTTCATGGATAACCGGATCAAGCGCGGCTGAGAGGTATGCTTC
>JBARYA010000199.1:0-5859 GCA_049647625.1 Microbacteriaceae bacterium | reverse complement strand
ATGAACTGTTTGATGATTCTCTTCTGGTTGGCATATTTGGCCAATTGCTGAACCCCGGCCACCTGGGTGCCTTCGAGGAGGGCTAGGGCGCGGTGCTGCACCTGTTTGAGGTGTGCCTTGTTCTCGCCCATCGCAATAAAGCTCAGGTTTTTGCGGGCAAAGCGCAGAATGTCACTGAAGCTCAGATACTTATGCCGATAGGCTTCGATCGCAAAATAGTAGAGGCAGGCACCCTTCACCAAGGTGTTGTCGACGTCGAAGAATACTAGTCTCTTCTCGTCCACGCTGTCCCCACAATTGTTCGTTGATAATCCATCAAGAATCCAGCTTATGGTAGTTATGTGAACAATGTTCAAATTACCATGTTGGGCAAGCCGGGCTGCCACCTCTGTGACGATGCTCGAGCCATTATTATGGATGTCCTCAGTAGCTTTAATCGGCCAGAAAGCATCTCTTTTGAGGAGCGCTCAATTCTGGAAGATGAGCAGCTCTATGAACGCTATTGGGAGGAAATCCCGGTCATTCTGATTAATGATCAGGTGCACGATTTTTGGCGGGTGAACCCCGATCGCCTCAGTGCCGCGATCACTCGAGTGCTCGACGCCGAGTAGCCGCTTTTGCTGGGCTCAGCCTATTCGGCCAGCTCAGCAGCATTGATCGTATCGCCACCATAGGTGAGGTCCTGATTGATGCTGATCTCCAGGGCCTCAAGCTCCGGATGCTGCAGGATAGCGTCAATCAACTCGCGGCTGCCAGCCACCAGTGTGCTGTCGAAATCGATTTCAGTGGCAAGCACCCAATCCGCATTCTCTGGCCAGATGAGGGAGGGGGTTTGCGGATCGTGTATTTCGTTTCCGCGCAGCCATGGTGCTCGGCCTATCCAGCTGTCATCAACAAACAGCGCCAGCTCGGTGGCAAAGAGTACGTAGTTTCGGTTCGGCAACTCTAAGCGCGGTCCGCTCGCAGCCTCAACATCAAGAAGCCCACTGCCAGGTTTTGCTTGGCGATGCGGAAGACGAGCTGCAATGCGCTGCTTCTGCCGGATCGCCCAGCCCTGAATCTTGCCGAAGGGTCCGGAATACCAGCCAAATGAGGCAGAACCGGAGGATGAGGTGAGCCCGCCCCAGCCTTCCCAAATTGCAGTAATGATCGGCTCAGATGCGGCAGTGTGCTCTGACAAAACCTGGGCCAGAGTGTGAAGCTGAGCCGCGTCCAGGCTGCCCTGTCGTGGTTGCTCATAACGCCACCCTTCAGCATCGTAGGCAGACTGGTTATCGGGTACGTCCAGTCGCATCAGTCGATACGATTGGGCACCCGGATGCATCACGGTGCCAAAAACATTCGCAATCTCGGACCAGCGAATGGCCTCATCCACCGTTTCGATCGGATAGTGGTAGATACCGGCCTGGGTATCTGCATCCAATTGTTGCCAAGTGAGTTCGCCAAGAAGCTTGGTGCGCGAAGCGGGGTGAAAAATCCGCGCATAGGCTGGGTAGCCATCCGGAATCACGTGATAGAGCGAGGTCCAGCTTGCCTCATCGGGTTCACGAAACCGCTCTTGCAACCAGGAATATCGTTCAATTTCGGGAGTGAATTCAAATGATTCTGGCTGCATGAGCATCAGTCCTTCGCTTAGGGGAGCAGGTGATTCGGCCCTCTGAATAGGTAGGTCACTTCGCGGATGCTACCGAGGTGAAGCATGAGCATAATGACTCGTGCGAGGCCCATGCCAAATCCGCCGTGTGGAGGTACACCGTGACGGAAGAAGTCGAGATAAAAACCGAGCTCCTCAGGGGCAAGACCCTTCTCTTTGGCCTGTTCAACAAGTTTCTCAATCCGGTGCTCGCGCTGTGCTCCGGTAGAGATCTCGGTGCCGTTATAGAGCAGGTCATAGCTCTTGGTGATGCCCGGATTGTCATCATGTCGCATGTGATAGAACGGACGGATGCCATTGTGATAGTCGGTAACGAAGACAAATTCGCTGCCGTGCTTCTCCAGCATCAAAGCCGAGAGACGACGCTCGCCCTCGGGATCGAGGTCGCCATCTTCGCGAGGGATGGTGTAGCCATTCTCCTTGAGCAGAGTATGGGCATCGGCAAGGGTAATCCGTGGGAACGGCTTGCTTGGAACCTTTACCTCAACACCAAATGCGGACTGAATTGCCTCACCGTGTTTATCGGCAACGGCCCGCAGGCCGGCAATAAGCAAATCTTCGTGCATCGACATGACATCTTCATGCGAGTCAACCCAGCTGATTTCAGAGTCAATGCTGGTGAATTCGGTTGCGTGACGGGAGGTGAACGATGGGTCAGCGCGGAAGGCCGGACCAATCTCGAAGACTTTGCCAAATCCTGCCGGCTGAGCCATCTGCTTAAAGAACTGTGGGCTCTGCGCCAAATAGGCCTTGGTCTCGAAGTATTCAACCTCAAAAAGTTCGGCCTTCGACTCGGAAGCGCTCGCCATCAATTTCGGCGTAAAGATCTCAATAAAGTCATTTTCAACCCAGTAGTTGCGCATGGCGTGCACCAGCGCAGTCTGGATGCGGAAAATCAGGTTCGATTCCGGGCGACGAAGGTCGAGGAAGCGCCAGTCCATGCGCTTCTCAATGCTGGAGTCGGCGGCAATTGGAGGCTCGGCCTCTGCCAGACTCTCAACGCTCATCGACTCAATCTCAATCTCAAGACCACCGAGTTTGACGCGCTCATCGTGGCGGAGCTGACCGGTGACGGTCACAAACGAGCCGTGGGTGAGGTTAGAGATCGCCTCAGAAATTTCGTCGGCAGGATCATCCTTGCCACGCACCAATTGAACGGCGCCACTTTCGTCACGCAAGATGACGAATTGCACTCGCTTCTGGTCGCGAATCGTTTCCACCCATCCGGAGACGCGTGCTGCGCCATCAGGAAGGTTGCTGAGCTGCTGAATTAGGGATCGTTCTACCACAGAGCCAATTCTAGACGGTGCCGGCTGAGCCCGCCAACCAGCGGATATTCGCGGTCACATTCAGCCCATCCTTAAGCTGGCTTGCCTAAACTGATAGCTATGTCGTCGATTCGAGTACATCTCATTCGCCATGGGGAAGTTGAAAACCCCAATGGTGTGCTTTACGGTCGACTCGATGGCTTTGGGTTGAGTGAGTCGGGCCAAGAAATGGCCAAGCTTGCGGCGGAACATTTGCAAACACATGGCGCAAAAATCACCAGGATTATTGCCTCACCGCTGCAGCGTACCCGTGAATCTGCCGCACCCTTGGCCGCAGCGTTTTCGCTCCCCGTTGAAGAGGATATTCGGCTGATTGAACCGTGGAATCGTTTCGAGGGTCAGAAGATGAACGCCTCGACACTCATCAAACCAAAATATGGCCGCTATCTTTTCGCACCCTGGTTGCCGAGCTGGGGCGAGCACTATGACGATATCTTCGATCGGATGCTCGCCGTTATTTCGGAGGCCATCGATACTGCTGAGTCGAGCGGCGGCGGTGATATCGCGCTGGTCAGTCACCAATTGCCGATCTGGATGGTACGAAGAGCGCTCGCCAATAAGCCACTGGTTCACAACCCGGGAAAGCGCGAACTTGCGCTCTCGAGTGTGACTACTGTGGGGCGACAGAGTGCGGGCAATCAGGGACTTGTTGAGCTTGGGTACCGCAGTCCTGCCGAGCATATGATTAATCAGTCAAAAGATAAGGGAGCAGTTTGAGCATCCGTACCACATCCCGAACCCCGAAATTTGTCGCTTTGGCGGCGGCGATTACGCTGGGAAGCCTGTTGTTGAGCGGCTGTGCCGCTGATGACGGCATATCGACCGAGTGGGGCGGCGGCGGCGAACAGAACTACATCTCTGGAGATGGCAGTGTGCTCGAAATCGTGCCAAGTGCACGCAAAGCAACAGCAGAATTTGAGGGCACCCTCGACATCGGTGGAGAGTTCCATTCATCAGAACTCCAAGGGCAAGTGACCGTCATCAATTTTTGGTACGCGGGTTGCCCTCCCTGCCGGGTTGAGGCTCCGGACCTCGAGACCAGCTATCAGAATTTTCTCGAGCAGGATGTTCGTTTTCTTGGTGTAAATGTGCGTGATACCGCAGACACCTCACTGACGTTTTCTGAAAACTACGGCATCAGCTATCCCTCAATCATGGATATTAACAGCGCTTCAGCCCAGCTCGCTTTTGCCGGGGTTGTGCCACCCAATGCGGTGCCGACCACCCTCATCCTCGATCGTGATGGACGGGTTGCTGCTCGAATCTTGGGCATAGCCCAGCTTGGAACCTTGAAGGCGCTCATCCAAACCGTTTTGGACGAAGGCTAGGTTCGAAGAGCGTGAGTCTTCCAGAGATTGTGTATAGCGGGCAGCTGCTCTTGGCGCTGCCGATAGCTCTGCTTGCCGGAATCGTCTCCTTCGCTTCCCCCTGCATCCTGCCGCTGGTACCCGGATATTTGGGGTATTTGGGCGGTTTGAGCGGCGAAGACAATAACAATCGTCGTCGCTTATTGCTCGGAACTCTGCTCTTTATCCTGGGCTTCTCAGCAATCTTTATCGCCTATGGCGCCGCCTTCGGCGCACTCGGCGTCTGGCTCATGCAATGGGGCGACATTATTGTGCGCATCGCCGGTGTGGTGCTCATTGTGATGGGGCTCATCTTCGCTGGCTGGTTGCTGGTGTTTCAGGGAGACCGTCGTTTCCGCTTGAAACCCCGCGGTGGTCTCGTGAGCGCCCCACTTTTTGGTCTGGCTTTTGGGCTGGGCTGGACACCCTGCATCGGTCCGGTGTTGGTGGCTATTCAGGCACTCAGCTTGGAGACCGGTTCACCCTGGCGTGGGGCGCTGCTCGGTGTCTTTTATTGCATTGGTTTAGGATTACCGTTCTTGTTGGTCGCTTGGGGAATGTCCTGGGCAACCCGCTCTGTGAACTTCTTGCGCAAGCACATTCGCCTGATCAATATCATCGGCGGATTGCTGCTGATTATTATCGGCCTCCTTATGGTGACCGGGGTTTGGTCAGAACTTATTTTTCAATTACAGGCGGTGATCGATAGCTTTGTCCCGGCCATCTGATTATGTTGATAGCTACAATTCCGAAGAGGCTGAGCCGACTCCGGGGAGTGGTCCACGCCCAAACGCTGCTGACGGTAGCGGCGCTGGGCCCGCCAAAAACCTGAAACTCGGCCTTGTCGGCTGGATGCGCTGGAGCTGGCGACAACTCACGAGCATGAAAACGGCGCTCATCCTTTTGCTCATGCTGGCGCTAGCAGCGGTTCCGGGCTCACTCTTTCCGCAGCGTAGCGCTGACCCCAATGGCGTCATTGTGTACTACCGGGAACATCCGGATACGGCCAAAATTCTTGATGCCTTCCAGCTCTTCGATGTGTTCTCTTCGGTGTGGTTCTCGAGCATCTATGTGCTGCTCTTTATCTCGCTGATTGGCTGCATCCTGCCGCGCACCAAGCATCATTTCAATGCTCTTCGGGCAGAACCGCCGAAAACTCCGGTACGTCTTGGACGCCTCCCGGGCTACCAAGTGCGCGAACTTGGCGCCGATAGTGCCAACACCTCTGTTGATGCCGAAATTAATCGTGCGGTCAGCCTCCTCAAGGCGAAACGCTACCGGATACGGTTCATCGATGAGAAAAATGGCCGCAGCATTAGTGCGGAACGCGGCTACTTGCGCGAGACCGGAAACCTCATTTTCCACTCCGCCCTGGTTGGGGTGCTTGCTGCAGTCGGCATCGGTGGTGCTTTTGGTTACTCCGGCCAGCGCCTCCTTGTTGAGGGACAGACCTTTGCAAACACCCTGAGTGCTTACGATAGCTTCACACCGGGTCGCTTCTTCTCGGAGAGCCACCTCGTACCCTATGCCC
>JBARYA010000198.1:0-2863 GCA_049647625.1 Microbacteriaceae bacterium | reverse complement strand
GAATATTAGTCCTCGAGCAGCAATAAGAGGTGACCCGAGGACACCGTTGAGCCAACCGGCGCATTCACGCCACTGACAACGCCCTCGCGATGGGCAACAATCGGCTGTTCCATCTTCATCGCCTCGAGCACGAGTAGCAGATCACCCGGCACAACACGATCGCCCTCAGCGACGGCAAGTTTTACCACAGTCGCCTGCATCGGTGAGCGAATCTCGTTTCCGGATGCACTCGAAACGCCCGCAGAAAGCTTGCGCTTTGGTGGCGGGGCCGCCTGCCCGGTGAGCATCCGGGTTGGAAGCGTTACCTGCACGCGCTTGCCATCAGCCTCAACAACAACCTCTTGCATTGCCTGAACAGCGTGTTCCTCAGATTCGCCAGACCAGGGCTCAATATTGTTCAAGAACTCGGTCTCGATCCAACTGGTGTAGATCCCAAAACGTTGATGTTCCGCAGTGAATGCCGGGTCGCTGACCACTTCGCGATGGAAAGGCAGCACCGTTGGCAGGCCGGTGATTTCAAATTCGGCAAGCGCACGTCGTGAGCGCTCTAGGGCCTCTTCGCGGGTGGCTCCGGTCACGATGAGCTTGCCGAGGAGTGAGTCGAACGCTCCCGAGATGGTGTCGCCAACGCCAACACCGGTGTCAATGCGCACGCCGGGACCGCCTGGTTGGGTGAAGGTGTGAATAGGGCCCGGTGCAGGCAAGAAACCAAGCCCCGGGTCTTCGCCGTTGATGCGGAATTCGAAGGAGTGTCCCTTGGCGATTGGATCGGGATATTCCAATAAGCCGCCTTCGGCTATCCTGAATTGTTCACGCACGAGGTCGATTCCAGTAATTTCCTCTGAAACAGGATGTTCAACCTGCAACCGGGTATTTACCTCAAGGAATGAGACGGTTCCGTCTGATCCGATGAGGAACTCGCAGGTACCAGCTCCAACATAGCCAACCTCTTTGAGGATCTTTTTGGATGAGTCGTAGAGTGCGGCTTCTTGCTCAGCGCTGAGGAACGGCGCCGGGGCCTCTTCGACGAGTTTCTGGTGGCGGCGTTGCAGCGAGCAATCGCGGGTTGAGATGACGACCACATTGCCAGCGCTATCGGCTAGACACTGGGTTTCGACATGTCGGGGGCGATCAAGATATTTTTCGACGAAGCATTCTCCACGTCCGAATGCTGCGGTTGCTTCACGGACTGCTGATTCGAAGAGTTCGGGGATTTCTTCACGTGTGCGGGCGACCTTGAGTCCGCGACCGCCACCACCGAAGGCAGCCTTGATTGCGACCGGTAGGCCAAATTCATCGGCGAATGCGATCACTTGTGAAG
The DNA here is from genome assembly GCA_049647625.1 of Microbacteriaceae bacterium. GTDB lineage: Bacteria > Actinomycetota > Actinomycetes > Actinomycetales > Microbacteriaceae > JBARYA01. The sequence continues at coordinate 1,542 of JBARYA010000198.1, read as the reverse complement.
CATTTTCGACCGGATCTGTTGTCCCCGGTGCGAGAGGTGCCCCCACTTTTTGAGCGACGTGGCGGGCTGATACCTTATCGCCAAGTCGATCAATGGCCTCGGGGGATGGGCCGATCCAAATCAGTCCAGCATCCTGAACTGCTCGGGCAAAGTCAGAGTTTTCTGCCAGGAAGCCGTATCCGGGATGTATGGCATCGGCACCGCTTCTGCGGGCGACTGAGAGGATTTTCTCGATGCTGAGATAAGTGTTTGCACTGGTGTTGCCCCGTAGCGAGTATGCCTCGTCTGCGAGCGAGGAGTGCATGCTTTCGCGATCTTGGTCGGCGTATACGGCTACACTCTGGATGCCGCTATCGCGAGCGGCTCTGATAATTCTGACTGCAATCTCGCCTCGATTGGCGATGAGAACTTTAGTTATGCGCGGCATAATTCAATAGCTTATAGCCATTTCTCTGCTGTGTTTTGGATTGGCCATACAAAGATTCGGCGATTCTGCTGGAGAAACATACAATTTACCGCGCTTTCCCGGGGTGATTGCCTTTTGCTTAATTCAGGAAAACTTGGGGCAGAAGTGACAAAAGTTGCGTCGATCTTCGCTTTTGGTCACATCAGTAACAGCTTTTCCTGAATTAAGGAAAAAACTTCAGGCCAACTCCGAGAAGTACGCGGCGCTAATCGCTTTTCCGGTTCCAGAAATCTGACCAGGGCACCTCAAGCTGTTTCGCCAGGCGTCGTAGCGTCGGCACGCTCAAGCCCACCACGGTGCTGGGATCGCCAATAATTTGATCGATATAGGCACTTCCGAGCGAGTCAATGGTAAATCCTCCCGCAACCTTCAATGGCTCACCACTGGCCACGTAGGCGTCAACTTCTGCATCATCAAAGTCTGCCGCCATCGTGACCTCGGCTCGACTGACTGCTCCGACAGCTCGAATTTCAGCTTCGCCAATACTCGCCGCTCTTGCATCGATGAGCCAATGCCCGGAATACAGCGTGCCTGTTTTGCCACGATGATTCCGGATACGCGCTGCCGCAATTTCCGGCAGGTGCGGTTTGCCATAGCTGACGCCTTCAAACTCGAATGAGGAGTCGCCGCCAAAGATGAGTCCACGGATTTCCGCACCATCGGCTTGGAGCTCAGCAAGTGCTGCTTCAGCTTTTGCCCGTGCCAGGAGGAGTACGAGCTCCTCGGTATTGAGTTTGCGGCCGAGTTCTGCCTCAGTGGCCGCGGCAACGGCATCTTCGTCAACATCCGGGGGTAGCAGCCAAGGTTCGATACCGGCCGCTCGGAGCGTAGCGAGTCTGGCGGGGGATGTTGAGGCGAGATAGAGGCGCGTGGTCATGGTTTTCAGCGTATCAAAGTGTGGGAATCTGCTACTGCATTTCGCTTATTTCAGGAAAGTACGTGATTTTTGTGACAAAGAGCACCCCAATAACCGCTTTCCGTCACTTCAGCACCGCCCTTTCCTGAATTAAGCAAAACCTTTAAGTAAAACCCCATCACATCCCGTCTCGCACTAATCTCTCACCCATCTCGGTCGA
>JBARYA010000197.1:0-1707 GCA_049647625.1 Microbacteriaceae bacterium | reverse complement strand
GCCAGAGTCTGCGGCAGAACCTACTAGATGCTCAGCCGCTACTCGGTGAGGAGACCATCCTGGTCAGCCTGATGAAGGGCGTGGAGAAGTCTTCTGGACTTCGGATGAGCGAGGTTGTTCAAAGCGTTCTCGATATCAACCCCGGGCACTTTGCCGTTGCGTCGGGGCCAAATCTCGCGCTTGAAATCGCTCAGGAACAGCCAACAGCCGCCGTTGTTGCCTCGTCCTCCTGGGCAACGGCAAACCGGGTGGCTTCGGTCGCCTCGAACAAGTATTTTCACACCTTCATTAACGATGACGTTATTGGTACCGAATTTGGTGGAGTGCTCAAGAACCTGGTTGCGGTCGCCGTGGGCATTGTTGACGGGGTCGGCTACGGTGAAAATACCAAGGCATCCATTATTACCCGTGGTTTAGCAGAAATAACCCGATTTGCGGTCGCATTTGGGGCAAAAGCCGAGACCATGGCCGGTCTGGCAGGTTTGGGTGATTTGATTGCGACCTGTGAATCACCACTGTCCAGAAACAACCAGGCTGGAAGGTTGCTGGGTCAGGGAGCAAGCTTTAGCGATGTGGTCGAGACCATGCAGCAGACTGCCGAAGGGCTTTCCTCGGTGGGGGCAATTTTGACTCTTGCCGAAGCCAAAAATGTTGAAATGCCAATCGTTTCACAGGTAGCCCGAGTGCTTGATGGCACCATGGACCCCAGAGAAATCGCTCCGCAGCTCACCTCAGCAGATGGTGTGCCGGTCGGCGAATACTAGCGCCGTTGCTGAGGTCTCTGAGTCTTCAAAGACTGTTAAGGTTTTGGCTGTTCAAGGTCACCGATGCTCAGACACTTGTGCTTTTGCGGTAGTACTTTGACCGCCTGGCTAATGAAGTCGAGTGCGGTGCGCCCGGTTACCACTTCGTTGTCAACTATCACTTCAACGGCGGGGTCACGGCCATAGCTCACAAAAACATAGATGGGATCATCGCTGCCATCAGCCAACCAATCGACGCCATCCACGGTGGTGCAGAGTTGATCACTCGCCACCGGCATTTCAAGTCCACATCGTACCTGAATAGCTGAGGATGGGTTTCCCCAGGCCGCCGTTCCCTGCGCATTGGTGTCAAGACGCTTAAATTCGCCGATATCTTCTGACAAACGCACGATTACCTCGGCGCATTCTACCGAAGATGCATATTTTGCCGGTTTCAACGGAACAGTTGGTGAACAGGCGACCAGACTCAATCCGAGCAGTGCCAGAACAGCGGTGGAGCCGATCTTGGTGATTTTCTGGCGAAGGGTTGTTTGGGAAGGAACCGGAATCATAGTAGCCAAGTCTAGTCAGCCAAGCTTGGTAAGCAATGAGACCAGGGTATCGCCGTAGTGCTTCTCGTACAGGCTCTGGTATCCAGCATCTGGATGGCCGAATGGGGTGTGGCTCGACTGCTCGACGACGACTATGGCATCATCGCTGATCTGTGGGAGCAGTCTCTCTAAGACGAGATGTAGCTGTGCCTTTGGCAGATCATAGGGTGGGTCAATGAAGACGAGTTGCCAGGGGAGATGGGGAGCTGTGACATTTTCGAGAAAACTCAGTGCTTTCCGTTGATGCACCGCAATGGTGATATCGGGGAGTCGGGTCTGAATGCTCTGAGCATTCTGTTTGAGTGAACGAGCCGCAGCCGGGGCAAAGTCCACCAAATCGAGATGTTCAGCAC
>JBARYA010000196.1:0-3484 GCA_049647625.1 Microbacteriaceae bacterium | reverse complement strand
GCTCGGCATGAGATCTTCAACGAGACCAATGCTGATGAGGTCAGGCAGGATCTGATTTCTTGGTTGGATGAGAGGGTTGTGCGTGCCACACGCTGAGTATAAAATTCCCGGCGGGAAACTTGTTGTTGTTGATTTTGAGGTGCACGAGGGGCTAATCGCGAACTTTAGCCTTTCGGGCGACTTCTTCCTCGAGCCTGATTCCGCACTGGAGCAGATTAATGCTGCGGTGAATGGCCTCGAAAGTACGACCCCGCTTCGCGATATTTCTAGTGCCATTACTCGGTCAATTCCGGCTGAAACCGTGCTCTTTGGTATCAGCGCAGAGGGCGTTGCCACCGCGATTCGTCGGGCCCTTGGCAATGCGGCGAATTGGCGTGACTACGATTGGCAGATTGTGCATCCAGGGCCGCTCGCCCCAAAGGTTCATCTGGCTTTAGATCAGGTGCTGACAGAAGAGATCGGAGCCGGACGCAGAAAGCCCACCTTGCGTTTCTGGGAGTGGGAAGAATCCGCTGTGGTTCTCGGCAGTTTTCAATCGGTCAAAAACGAGGTGGATGCTGAAAACGCCAAGAAATACGGCATCGAAATCGTGCGCCGAATTTCCGGTGGTGGGGCCATGTTCATGGAGGCCGGAGCGGTCATCACCTATTCGCTCTATCTGCCCGATGAATTGGTTCAGGGCATGTCCTTCGCCGATTCATATGCCTTCCTCGACGAGTGGACTTTGATCGCGTTGAATAAGCTCGGAATTGAAGCCAGCTATAAGCCGCTCAATGACATCACCTCGCCGAAAGGCAAGATTGGCGGCGCTGCCCAGAAACGCCTTGGAAATGGTGGCGTGCTGCACCATGTCACCATGAGCTACGATATGGATGGCGAACGCATGGTGGAGGTCTTGCGCATCGGCCGCGAAAAGATTTCCGATAAGGGAATCACCAGTGCGGTAAAACGGGTTGACCCGCTCAAAAGTCAGACCGGCAAGTCGCGGGCCGAGATTATTGAGGTCATGAAGCAGACCTTTATTGAGCTCTATGGTGCCACCGAATCCGAGATTCGCCCCGAAGAGTTGATGGAGGCCGAAGTCTTGGCCGCCGGAAAATTCTCTGACCCTGAATGGATTAATCGAGTTCCTTGAGTACACGCACAGCACTGAATTCGGCGCTCGCCGACGCCGAGATTGGACTGGTTGCCCAGGGGAATAATCTGGAACTGCTCCCCCAATTACCGGATGGCAAGTTTCGGCTGATCTATATTGATCCGCCATTCAATACCGGGCGGAAGCAGGCACGCCAAAGCTCGAAAGCGGTACGCACCGATGGTGGCAGCATCCAGGGTTTCAAGGGGCAAAGCTACGAGCGCATTCTTGGCGATCTCATTCACTACGATGACAGCTTTGAGGATTATTGGTCTTTTCTGCATCCGCGCCTGATTGAGGCCTGGCGGTTGCTGAGCGATGATGGCACGCTGTATTTGCACCTCGATTATCGGGAAGCGCACTACGCCAAGGTCATGTTAGACGCGATTTTTGGCCGGGAATGTTTCTTGAATGAGATTATCTGGGCTTATGACTATGGTGGCAAAACCAAGAAGAGTTGGCCCTCAAAGCACGACACAATTCTGGTCTATGTGAAGAATCCAAAGGGATATTACTTCAACTCCGAAGCCGTCGATCGGGAGCCCTATATGGCACCGGGCTTGGTGACCCCGGAGAAGGCAGCACGAGGAAAACTCCCCACTGATGTCTGGTGGCACACCATCGTTTCGCCAACCGGATACGAGAAGACCGGCTATCCGACCCAGAAGCCACTCGGGGTTTTGCGCCGAATTATTCAGGCCTCCAGCGCTGAGGGCGATTGGGTGCTCGACTTTTTTGCCGGCTCCGGGACAACCGGGGTGGCGGCTCTGGAGCTGGGCCGGAAATTCGTGCTGATGGATCAATCTGATGAGTCATTGCGCATTATTCGGCAACGCTTGGATGGCAGCGCCGTGGACTTCGTTTCGGAAGCTGTCTAAAATTTCGACGCCGGAGCTTCTAAACTTCGTCGATGCTGGGCACGGTATCTGCTTGGTGCACGCACTAGGCTAGTTGGTATGGCAAGCACTAGCGGAGATTCAGCTTCAGACACCCCCGAGATCGTGGATAGTTATAGCTATTTGGGTCCTGCGGGCACCTTTACCTACGCTGCCCTGCAGCAGGTTGAAGCGGCCGTTGGCAAAGAATGGAAGCCGGTTCGGAACGTCAATGAGGCGCTCGCCGATGTTGCCGAAAACCGCAGTATTTCGGCTATGATTGCGATCGAGAACTCGGTTGATGGTGGAGTCGCGGTGGCGCAGGATGCGCTGGCGAATATCCCAAACCTGCGTATTATTGGTGAATATTTGGTTCCGGTGCAGTTTATCCTGGTGACCCGTCCCGGTACCAGGCTTGAGGATGTGCGTGTGGTTGCAGCGCATCCGGTCGCTTATGCCCAGTGTCGACAATGGCTTTCCCACAATCTTCCAGAGCATGAGAACATTCCGGCCACCTCAAATATTGCGGCAGCTCGGCTTGTCGTCGATGGTCAATTTGCGGATGCGGCAATTACCTCACCCGGCGCCCTTGACCACTATCCGCTGAATCTGATTGCCGAGGATATTGGCGATAATTCTGCTGCGGTGACCCGGTTCGTGCTGGTATCAAAACCGGGTCGGCTGCCAGAGCCGACCGGTGCCGATAAGACCAGCTTGATTGTTGAATTGGCGGCGGAGCGATCCGGCGCCCTATTGGAGCTGCTCGAACAATTCTCGACCCGTGGTGTGAACCTGAGCCTGATCCAGTCGCGACCGATAGGGGATGCCATTGGCCGCTATCGTTTTGTGATTGATGCGGATGGACACATTACCGATGAGCGACTTGCAGATGCCGTGCTCGGCATCAAACGGGTCAGCCCGAAAGTGATCTTCCTCGGTTCCTACCCGCGTGCCGATAAGCAACAAATTTCGGTGGATAATCGCTACGATAACGGTGTCTTTGTTGAGGCGCGCGATTGGTTGCGCGGAATTATCAGCGCCGAACCCCAGCAAGACTAGCCCAAGTTCTGGTCCTGTGCGTCATCAGGATTTCTAGCGCACCATTACCCTGAGCCCGCCGGGTTCTACCCAGCAGTGCATCCGCTCCACGGTGCCGAATTCATCGCCGTCAAGCTCGAAGGGCATTGGCTCTGCCGGCAAGAGCTTGATTGATGCTCCGGTGAGGTAGTCGAGTGTGCGCAGTTCAGAATCGTTCTCGCGAATCTTCTTCCCGGCAGAATCTTGACGACGGATGCCGTTCTGCCAAATCATCTGCCAGGCAAGCTGAAACCAACCGAAGAAGCCCTGCGTTTGCAAAACAACAATATCGAGCAGTCCATCATTAATCTTCGCCTGTGGCAGGAATCGCAGCCCACCGGGCAGCTGCCCACAATTTGCGATCATGATGGTGTGCACCCGGTGTGAGCGTCGCTTG
>JBARYA010000195.1:0-6784 GCA_049647625.1 Microbacteriaceae bacterium | reverse complement strand
GCATTCTCTCGAATATTGAAAAAAAATCGAGCAGACACCGCATAAACAGGATAATGTCTAAATAGCGATATTGCTAGTGAAAGTTTCATAAATACCCAAGAAAACCCCCTGTTTTGAGGGGGATATGTTCAAACGGCGGGGGGACGCCCACTGAACACAAATTCATTGGGGTACGCGGTCTAGGGGAACACAGTGCCAGAAATTGAACTGATTAACACACAAAAAACCCGGAAAAATCCGAGAAAAATAGCTCAAAGAAAGAGCGACAGCGTCGAGAGAAAACTCGCCCTGTCGAAAAATCTTCGCGCACTCGGCGGCGTCAATGGGGTGCGGAAAAGATTTCCGACCCGATGTCGCCGATACATCAAACCCCGTCACTGGGTGCCATTGTTTTCGGCAGAATAATGATTCTGCTCATCATCTTCTCTTGGCTGATGTATGTGATTACCACTATCGTGCGCGAGTTTTTGAACAATGGTTCTCTGGGCTTCCGCTTCGGTATGGAAGCCATCTTCTATCTGGTGGTGGTCACCGGCCTCGGCTTCTCGGCGCTGATGTACCTCACTGCGCGCCAGGGTGCGCTCTATCGTTTCCGTGACCATGTCCGGGTGCCCAGGGGCGTTCTTGATCGGCATTTCAGTTCCGAAGATCCAAAGCACAGTATTACCGTGCTCATCCCTTCATATATTGAAGAAATTGCGGTGGTCAGAAACACCATCTGGTCGGCAGCCCTCCAAGAGTTCCCCAATATCCGTGTCGTGCTGCTCATTGACGATCCGCCGCATCCCACCGATCCCGAGCTGATCGCTTCGCTCCAAGCCACCCGTAATTTGGCTGCTGAGATTGAAGGAAAGCTTCATGAGCCGCTCCGCCTGGCACAAACGACAGACGGTATTATTCGGGTCATCCTCAAGCAGGGTCCGGTGAATGCCCAGGCGGTTCGGCACCTCGTTGGCGCCTATGAGTCCTCAGCCCGCTGGCTCGAAGCTCTGGCTCATGACACCGATGTTGAAGACCATATGGATGACTTCTTCGCCAATCGCGTGCTTCTCGGTCTTGCCAGTGAACTCCAGCTCATTGTTTTGGCGCTGAATGCCTCGCTCGCTCAAGAGAGCTACCCCGATGCCAATCGGATGCGGGAACTCTCCCAGCGTCTGGTCTGGATTTTCACCGCCAAGGTCGATTATTTCGAGCGCAAGCAATACCACTCGCTTTCAAAAGAGGCGAACAAGGCAATGAACCTGAACTCGTATATCGGTCTGATGGGTCAGCGCTTGGTCCGCGAAGAAACTGCCGAGGGTGTCGTGCTCGTTCCCCGAGCAGCCCGCGATGGTGGCGAAATTCTCTTCCCTGATTCCACCTATTTACTCACCCTCGATGCCGACTCCATGCTCTTGCGTGAATACTGCCTCCGCCTGGTTTACCTGATGGAGGAGACTGGAAACGAGCGCGTTGCTGTTGCCCAAACCCCGTACTCCGCCTATCGTGGATCGCCCACCAGAATCGAACGTATTGCCGGTGCGACCACCGATATCCAACATATTTTGCACCAGGGTATGGCTTACTACAATGCTGCCTTCTGGGTAGGCGCCAATGCGGTCATCCGAAAGATTTCCCTGAACGACATTGTCGAGGTGCAATCGGTTGGCGGCTTCGAAATCAAAACCTATATTCAAGACCGCACGGTTATTGAAGATACCGAGTCGAGCATTGACCTCGGAACCCATAATTGGGCAATCATGAACTATCCGGAGCGGCTCAGCTATAGCGCTACCCCACCAGATTTTGGCTCGCTCATCGTGCAACGTCGTCGCTGGGCGAACGGTGGTCTGCTCATCATGGCCAAGTTCTCAAAGCAAATCAGGCAGCGCAAATTGCGGAACGATAAACCGTCTTTGCGCGAGCGGATGCTGCGGGTCAACTATATGGCCTCACTCAGCTGGGCCAGTTTCGGCCTCGCCTTCCTCCTGGTCTACCCGTATGACTCCCGCCTGCTGAGCTTCTGGGTGCTGGGTATCGGTATCCCGTATTTCTGGGCAATGGCCTTCGATTTGCGTTCCAGCGGGCACCGCTTCAGCGACATCTTCCGCATCTATGGCTTTAACCTCATCCTCTTGGCTGTCAATATTGCCGGTGTGCTGAAGTCGATGCAACAGGCCCTCACCGGCGAAAAAATTCCATTCGCCCGAACGCCAAAGGTTGCTGACCGCACCGCGGCCCAGCCAATGTATGTGCTGGTGCCCTGGCTGATAGTGGTTTTCTCGCTCTTTACCTTCTGGCGCGATTTCCAAGCACACAACTGGGGAAATGCCACCTTCGCCGCGTTCAATACGGTGATGTGTATGTGGGCAATCCTGGCCTTTATTGGGGTCAAGAATTCCATCGTTGACCTGGCTGTTGGTTCATTGAACTGGATTTTGGTCGATAAAGTACCCAAGCAGAATACCGAACCGAGCCGTGTCTATGGCAAGTCTTTGGTATCCGGCCACCGGGCACCGCACGATCCAACGCTCACGAACTGGAAATCAATCCTGTACTTTGGTGACCGTCGTATCGCTCGCGATATTCGACAAGATGGAGAACTCCGCCGCCGTCGCCAAACGCACTAGGGATCCGGGCCTGCTCGAACATTATTCACCACCACCTTCCAACGGGTCAGGGCGCTGAAAAAAAGGAGTAAGCTTAAACCCGTATGCAGGCCCGTGGCCAGTTACAAATCTTGATGTATTAGCTTGCGCTTGCAGAGTAGACCAAGGCCAGAATCCTCACCGATATGTTGTCTTTGTTCGCGCACCGCAGAAAGGCAAGGAAACCAGTGGCTAAGCAGCTGTCAAAGCAAGGCTTACGGCGACCGGCAGGTACCCTCTATCGTGGCAACCAAGGCATGTGGTCTTGGGTTTTGCATCGAATCACCGGCGTTGCTATTTTCTTCTTCTTGATTGAGCATGTGCTCTCCACCACCCTGATTCGGGTGAGTCCGGAAGCCTACAATATTGTGATCGGTTCGTACAAGAACCCCATCATGGGCTTGGTCGAGGTAGGCCTCGTTGCCGCTGTCGTCTTCCACGCACTCAACGGTTTGCGCATCATCCTGATCGATTTCTGGCGCGTCGGCCCACGGATGCACAAGGTCATGTTCTGGATCGTCATGGTCCTTTGGTTTATCATCATGATTGGTTTCACACCACGCCACCTGATGAATGTGTTTGGGGGCTAAGACTATGTCAACAATGAACTACACACGTCCAGCGAAGCGCAAGCGCTTCAACCTCGAAAAATGGGGCTGGCTCTTCATGCGCTTCTCCGGGGTTATCCTCATTGTGCTCATCTTCGGGCACCTCTTTGTGAACCTCATGGTCGGCAGCGGCATTAGCGCCATCGACTTCGCCTTTGTCAGCGGCAAGTTGGCGGATCCGTTCTGGCAGGTCTGGGATGTGCTCATGCTTTGGCTGGCACTCATCCACGGCTCCAACGGGATGCGCACCATTATTAACGACTACGTCTCGAACGAAAAGGTCGCCAAAGCACTCAAGGTTGTGCTCGGGCTCACCGCAGTCGTACTCATCATCTTGGGCACCCTCGTGGTCTTCGCATTCGACCCATGCCCGGTAACCGCCAACCCAGATCTTCTGGCTGACTTCTGCAAGGGACGATAAATCACGATGAGTAAAGTCGTAAACGAAAATTCAGACGTCGAAATCATTGACGGCGTCTACTATCACAGCTTTGATGTCGTCATTATTGGCGCCGGTGGAGCCGGAATGCGCGCCGCAATTGAGGCGGGACCGAAGGCAAAAACTGCGGTCATCACCAAGCTCTATCCAACCCGTTCGCACACCGGTGCTGCCCAGGGTGGTATGGCTGCGGCTCTGGCCAATGTCGAAGAAGATAACTGGGAATGGCACACCTTCGACACCGTCAAGGGTGGCGACTACTTGGTCGATCAGGATGCTGCAGAAATCCTCGCCAAAGAGGCAATCGAAGCGGTTATTGACCTTGAAAACATGGGTCTCCCCTTCAACCGCACCCCGGAGGGCAAGATTGATCAGCGCCGCTTCGGTGGGCACACCGCCGAACACGGTAAAGCACCGGTTCGTCGAGCCTGCTATGCGGCAGACCGCACCGGTCATATGATCTTGCAGACCCTGTACCAGAACTGCACCCGTCTGGGCATTAACTTCTTCAACGAGTTCTACGCCCTCGACCTGATCATGACCGAAGTCGATGGCAAGAAGCGCCCTGCCGGCGTTGTCGCCTATGAGCTCGCTACCGGCGACATCCACGTTTTCCGTGGCAAGGCGGTCATTTTCGCCACCGGTGGTTATGGCAAGATCTTCAAGACCACCTCGAACGCTCACACCCTCACCGGAGACGGTGTCGGAATTGTCTGGCGTAAGGGTTTGCCATTGGAGGACATGGAGTTTTACCAGTTCCACCCAACCGGCCTGGCCGGACTCGGCATCCTCCTCACCGAGGGAGCTCGTGGCGAGGGTGCAATCCTGCGCAATGCCGCCGGTGAGCGCTTTATGGAACGCTATGCTCCAACCATTAAGGATCTGGCACCGCGCGATATTGTTGCCCGCTGCATGGTCCAAGAGGTTCAGGAGGGTCGCGGTGCTGGCCCGAATAAAGACTATGTCTATCTGGACTGCACCCACTTGGGCGCTGAAGTTCTTGAGAACAAACTGCCAGATATTACCGAATTTGCTCGCACCTATCTCGGTGTCGATCCGGTAACCGAAATGGTTCCGGTTTACCCAACCGCACACTATGCCATGGGTGGTATCCCGACCAATGTGAATGCCGAAGTTTTGGCAGATAACACTACCGTGGTTGAGGGACTCTACGCTGCTGGCGAGTGCGCCTGCGTTTCGGTGCACGGTTCCAACCGTCTTGGCACCAACTCATTGCTCGACATCAATGTCTTCGGCAAGCGTGCCGGAAACAATGCGGCCGATTGGTCACAGGATGCTGAGCTCTTGCCACTTCCAGAAGGCTCAGCCGATTTTGTGAAGGATTTGGTCAAGGATGTCTTGAACAATGACGGCACCGAACGTATTGCAGCGCTCCGCTCAGAGCTTCAAGAAGCCATGGACCGCGGTGCTCAGGTATTCCGTACCGAGGACACCCTCAATGAGGTTCTCGCAGTCATCAAAGATATCCGTACCCGCTACCTGAACATCGGCATCCACGATAAGGGTAAGCGCTTCAACACCGATCTGCTTGAGGCCATCGAACTGGGCTTCCTGCTCGACCTGGCAGAGGTTCTTGCGGTCACCGCACTGAACCGCAAGGAGAGCCGCGGCGGACACATGCGTGATGACTATCCAAATCGTGATGATGAGAACTACCTCAAGCACTCAATGGCTTATTTGGTTGGCGATCGTCACTCTTCCGACCCGAAGGATCATATCCGTTTGGATTGGAAACCGGTCGTTATTACTCGCTATCAGCCGATGGAAAGAAAGTACTAAAATGAGCAGCCAAGTTTCAGATACCGCCAAGGCTCTGCTAGAGCACAAGGTGTACACGGCGACCATTATTGTTCGCCGCTTCGATCCAGACAAGGATGCCGAACCGTACTGGCAAGATTTCGATCTGCAGGTCTACGCCACCGATCGTGTGCTGGATGCTCTGCACAAGATCAAGTGGGAAATTGACGGCTCTCTCAGCTTCCGTCGCTCCTGCGCCCATGGGGTGTGTGGTTCGGATGCAATGCGCATTAATGGCCGCAACCGCCTTGCCTGCAAGACGCTGATGAAGGATCTCGATCTCAGCCAGCCAATCTATGTTGAGGCCATTAAGGGACTTCCGCTTGAGAAGGACCTCATCGTTGATATGGAACCGTTCTTCGAATCTTTCCGCGATGTGCAGCCGTTCTTGCAGCCTTCAAAAGAGCCACCAGCGAACGGTCGCGAACGCCTCCAATCTGCTGAGGAGCGTGCCCGCTTCGATGACACCACCAAGTGCATCCTCTGCGCGGCCTGCACCACCAGCTGCCCGGTGTTCTGGACCGATGGCCAGTACTTTGGCCCGGCCGCAATTGTTAACGCTCACCGCTTCATTTTTGACTCTCGTGATGATGCTGCCGAGGTTCGGCTCGACATCCTGAACGACAAAGAGGGCGTCTGGCGTTGCCGCACCACTTTCAACTGCACCGATGCATGCCCACGTGGTATTCAGGTGACCCAGGCAATCGCCGAGGTCAAGCAGGCAGTCCTCCGCGGTCGCGCCTAAGCAAGCTCAGTAGTTCCAACTCTTTCGGGAGGTACCTTCGGGTGCCTCCCGTTTGTTTTAACCGCTCACACAGCTGTAGTGCGGCTAGAAGCTAATATCCTCGTCAACGATCGGGTCTTCAATCAGGGCCTTTGCACCATGAATTCGGATGCGATCACACAGTTCAGATAGGGACATCGGTTTGGCAAAAAGAAAACCTTGGGCAAAATGCACACCAATGCTCTTGAGAATCTCAACTTGGAGCAGTGACTCCACACCCTCAACCGTAATCTTGTAGCTGAGCGCCTCAGAGAGTTCGACCAGGGCCTGAATAATGAAGCTGCTGCGATCTTGCTCAACCAGCAAATCATCCGCCAGACTCTTATCAATCTTGACCACGTCGATCGGATAGTGAACCAGCGCCCGGAGTGAGGAATAGGCTTTGCCGAAATCGTCCATGGCGACCATTAGCTTTTCATCGCGCAGCGCGGCCAAGCGTTCGATAACACGTGGGCTCGCCTGGTTCAATGAATTCTCGGTCAGTTCAATATTGAAAACAATATCTGGG
>JBARYA010000194.1:0-9724 GCA_049647625.1 Microbacteriaceae bacterium | reverse complement strand
GAGCTCGACAGTATCGCCTGATAGCTGTCCGAGCGAATGATGACGCGCTACAGCTGACCGTTTAGTCTCGAACTCATTACGGACATCGACCTGCTTATAGTGCCGATTCTTGGGATCAATTTCCCAGACAAAACGGTACACCGGCACTTTTCCCTCAGCGCCGGATTGCACCGCCAGCTCGCTGACAATTTCTGCCGCAACACCCAGATGTTCGGGAAGGGCCAACAGCAGAACATTGGGCTGGACCTCAGTCATGATGGTGGCAAAATCGTTCTCGAGCTCGTCAATGCTTTCGACACTTAGCGGCAAAACACCAACCGGAATGTTGTTGGTACCCGGATGCGCTTCAGACTCTGTCGGTACCGGGATTGAACCGGTCGAGCCGTCCAAGCCCAATTGCTCCGGAAGATAGTATCGCCGGTCTGTGGTTCGACTCGGTTTCCGGTAGAGCGAAGTGCCAAGATAGCGGTGGTTTGTCACCTTCAAATCCATCAGCGCGTGAAAAATTTCACCGTTCTCGGCCTCACGTACCTGAGCATTGATCGGTTGCGAACAGGTGAGGACAGTCACCTGGTTGCCCTCAGCCACTAATCTGGCAATCGTGCCACCCAGCATGAACGATTCTGGACCACCACTCATCTGCACGACCAGGATATGCTCTTGGCTTTCGATCATACGATCCCCCTCAAGTAAGGTTGGCGTTCGCCACATTGTGAACGCTTCAGCTTAAAAAAGAAAATGGAGGGGATACTCGAGTATCCCCTCCATTTCAGTCTAGTCTTGTCGTTTCTTTTGTGCGGTAGTGCGAGCACGCAAGTTCTGATCAAGTATTACCTTGCGAATACGAACGAACTCGGGGGTAACCTCAACACATTCGTCTTCGCGGGCAAACTCAAGTGACTCTTCAAGAGACAATTGACGCGGTGGGGTCAACGACTCGAAAGTGTCTGAAGAGGCAGCACGCATATTGGTGAGCTTCTTCTCCTTGGTGATGTTCACATCCATGTCTTCGGTGCGAGAGTTCTCCCCCACAACCATGCCCTCGTAAACCTCTTCGGTCGGATTCACAAAGAACGACATGCGCTCCTGCAGAGCAATCATGGCGAATGGGGTTACCACACCGGCGCGGTCAGCAACAATAGAGCCGTTGTTTCGGGTGACAATCTGGCCCGCCCACTCCTGATATCCATAAGAAATACCGTTGGCAATACCGGTACCGCGAGTAATGGTCATGAATTCGGTGCGGAAACCGATCAGACCACGGCTTGGAATAATGAACTCCATCCGCACCCAGCCGGTACCGTTGTTGACCATGTTTTCCATCCGACCCTTACGAGCCGCGAGCAATTGGGTGATAGCACCCAGGTACTCTTCTGGAGCATCAATGGTGAGGCTTTCGTATGGTTCATGGAGCTTGCCATCAACTCGACGGGTCACAACCTGTGGTTTGCCGACGGTAAGTTCAAAGCCTTCACGTCGCATCTGCTCGACCAGGATAGAAAGAGCGAGTTCACCACGACCCTGAATTTCCCAGGCATCCGGCTGGCCAATATCGACCAGGCGAATAGAAACGTTACCCACCAATTCACGGTCGAGACGGTCGCGTACCATACGGGCGGTCAATTTGTGGCCCTTGACCTTGCCCATCAGTGGTGAAGTGTTAATACCGATGGTCATCGAGATTGCTGGATCATCGATATGAATTGCCGGCAACGGGCGAATATCATCAGGATCAGCAAGGGTTTCACCAATGGTGATGTCCGAGAAACCGGCAACGGCGACAATATCGCCTGGGCCGGCAGAATCGGTTGGGATGCGCTCCAAAGCCTTGGTGCGCAAGAGCTCGGTGATGCGAACATTGCTGTGGCTACCATCGTGACGTACCCAAGCAACAGTCTGCCCCTTCTTGAGGGTGCCGTTGAACACGCGAAGCAAAGCCAAGCGGCCAAGGAATGGGCTGGCATCGAGGTTGGTTACCCAAGCCTGAAGTGGGGCCTCATCATCATAGTGCGGAGCAGGAATATGCTGCATAATCGCATCAAAGAGCGGTTCGAGATCTTCATTATCTGGCAGGCTGCCGTTTGCTGGCTTGTTCCAGCTCGCAGCTCCGGCCTTGCCTGAAGCATAAATAACCGGAACATTGAGGATGGCGTCAAAGTCGAGATCGATACCCTCATCACCCAGGTCGCTGGCGAGGCCGAGCAGAAGATCTTGCGCCTCAGAGACCACATGATCAATGCGGGCATCTGGTCGGTCGGTCTTATTGACCACCAAAATAACGGGAAGCTTCGCTTCGAGTGCTTTGCGCAGCACAAAACGGGTCTGCGGCAGTGGGCCCTCACTCGAGTCGACGAGCAGAACGACACCGTCAACCATAGAAAGACCGCGTTCAACCTCGCCACCAAAGTCAGCGTGACCCGGGGTGTCAATCACATTGATGGTGATGTCATTCCCGCCGGAGTGCTTGCCCTGGTAGTTAATAGCGGTGTTCTTGGCGAGAATGGTGATACCTTTTTCGCGTTCAAGGTCGCCGGAATCCATAACGCGTTCGTCAACACTACCGTGACTAGCAAAAGAGTTGGTCTGTCGGAGCATGGCGTCAACCATTGTCGTTTTACCATGGTCAACGTGGGCGACGATTGCAACATTTCGGAGATCGGCGCGTGTGGCTTTAGCCATTGAGGGTTTTAGTCCTTACTGTGTTTGCGAAGCTCTCTACGGTCTCGCTGAGCATCCGGATCCGGCAAAGGAACGGCGGCGAGAAGCTTCTTGGTGTACGGATCTTGCGGGTTACGCAAAATTTGCTCCGTGGTATTTTGCTCAACTATCTTACCGTGATGCATTACCGCGATTCGATCACAAAGCTGATCGACAACCGCGAGGTCATGGCTGATAAAGAGACAAGCAAAGTTGAGTTCGTTTTGAATTTCCAGCAGCAATTCTAGTACACGAGCCTGAACAGAAACATCCAGCGCGCTGGTAGGCTCATCCGCCACCAACAAATCGGGGCTCAGTGCTAGGGCACGAGCGATTCCGATACGCTGACGCTGACCACCGGAGAGTTCGTGCGGGAAACGGTTTCGATACGATTGTGGCAGCTCAACCTGAGCGAGAAGTTCCTCAACTCGGGCGTTGATTTCGGCCTTGGTGCCATACTTTGCCAGCTCGAGCGGCTCAGCAATACACTGACCAACCGGCCAGCGCGGGTTGAGTGATGATCCTGGATCCTGGAACACAATGCCCAGGCGGCGACGAAGCGCTAAGAGGTGTTTCGCATCTACGGTAGACATATCCTCGCCACCAACGATGAGCTGCCCAGAGTGTACTGGCAACAGCCCAACGATTGCGCGCCCAACGGTGGTTTTTCCGGAACCGGATTCTCCAACTAGGCCGACAACTTCGCCGGGGAAGATTTCGAGATTGATGCTGTCAACAGCTCTGAACGCTGGAACTCGTCCGCGTTTCGGATATTCAATAACCAAGTCTTTAATACTGATTGCCGGTGCTACGGTGCGGTCAACCGCATCTGAAGCATCAGAGGCTTCACCAACGCCCAGATGCGGCACCGAAGAAAGCAGGGTTTTCGTGTACTCGTGCTGTGGGTTTTTGAAGATTTCGTGCACGGTATTCGTTTCAACAACTTCACCGTTGCGCATTACCATCACGTTATCAGCCAGGTCAGCGACCACGCCCATATCGTGGGTAATCAGAATAACGCCGCTATCAAGCTTGTCACGCAAATTCCGCATCAGTTCAAGGATTTCTGCCTGAACGGTTACATCGAGAGCGGTGGTTGGCTCATCGGCAATCAAGATATCTGGATCACAAGAAATGGACTGTGCAATCATTGCACGCTGGCGCTGTCCACCAGAAAGCTGATGCGGATACGAGTCAAAAGCTTTTTGTGGATCTGGCATTTCAACCATTTCCAGAAGCTCAATCGCACGACGCTTTGCTGCAGCCTTGGTCACCGAGCGGTGGTTGCGAATCGTCTCAACAATTTGAAAACCGATGGTGTAAACCGGGTTCAGTGCGGTCATCGGCTCCTGGAAGATCACCGCAATCTTCTCACCACGAATTTCGCGCAAGCGCCCCATCGAGGTACCCATGATTTCTTCGCCCTCAAGCTTGACGCTGCCGTGATAGCGAGCATTCGCAGGAAGAAGCCCAAGCAGTGCCATTGAACTCGCTGATTTTCCGGAACCCGATTCACCAACAATGGCAAGGGATTCACCGCGCTTCAGGGTGTAGTTCAAATCTTTGGCAGCTGGATACCATACGCCCTCAACCCAGAACTCAACATTCAGGTCTTGGACTTCAAGGATCGGGGTGCGGTCCTGTGTGATTTCAGCCATTCTTCTCTAGCCCTCCATCTTTCTCAGCGCGGAAAATCTTCGCCATTGAGAAATCTTTATCAAAACGTGTAACGATTGTCTGGTGAACAAAGCCATTATTTTGCGTTCGACCTTCGGTATCTGGATCAGCATTATTAGCTGGGTCATCGCCGTTGGTGTGGTCATCAGCTTTTTTTATGCCCCAGACTCCTCGCAATTGATCCTGTACATCTGGCCGATAGCCCTGGTCTGTTTGCTGGTTTGGGTGATGTTCTGGCGCCCGAAGCTCATCATTGATGAGGAGCTCATTCAGGTCATCAATCCACTCACCGAATACCGACTGAACTTCTCTGCCGTAAACCGTATCGACACCAAATACACCCTGACACTGTTCACCGCTGAGCACAAAATCACCGTCTGGTCTGCTCCAGCTCCTAGCCGCTACGCTATTTTGCGTATGGCCAAGGTCGAGGGTCAGCATCTGCCGGAGAGCAGCTACGTCGCCAATAGCATCCGCCCCGGAGATTTGCCCAGCAGCGAAAGCGGCAGTGCTGCCATCATTGTTCGTCGCATTTGGGAAAGCAAACGGGACAATAACCTGCTGACCGAAACCCCACAAGTCGCTATTCGCTATAACTGGTACTGGGTTTTGGCTGCCGCAGTTTTGCTCCTGGCTACCGTCATTGCACCGCTGTTCTAAAAGAGAACGCCCGCTCATTACTGTCCACCACGCACGTACTTGGACTGAACCTGCTGGCGGGTAATAAAGCGCCAGAGTTGCTTCCACGGCCCGTTATCGTCTGGCATTCTGCGCTGACGTGGATCGAAAGCATCGCGAAGACCGTCACCGATAAAGTTGATGCACAGGGTGAGTAGCACAATCAGCACACCCGGAATCCAGAACAACCAGGGGCGCGTCTGGAACGCACCCTGATAGGTACTGATCAAGGAACCGAGCGAGACATCCGGGCTGAGGATACCAAAGCCCAAGAAGCTGAGGCTGGTTTCCAGCAGCACCGCTGCACTCATCAAAAGCGTGGTATTCACAATGATGGTTCCCACAGTGTTGGGCAGGATATGACGGAAAATAATTCTGCCATTACCGGCGCCGGCTACCCGGGCAGCATCCACGAATTCACGTTCACGCAGGCCAAGGAACTCGGCCCGCACCAAACGCGCCATCGCCGGCCAAGAGAAGAGTCCGATCATGGTACCGATTGCGACTGCACCGCCGCCACCAACCATCTGGCCCAGAACAGCACCGATGATCAGAATTGGGATAATGATAATTACTTCGGTGAAACGCATTAGGAGCGTATCGGTCCAACCGCGGAAGTATCCTGATACCGCACCGATGACGATACCGATCAGGGTAGCGAGGAATCCGGTCAGGAACATCACGATAATGGACTGTTGTAGGCCACGCATAATGAGGGCGAACATGTCTCGGCGAATGCTATCTTGCCCGAAAGGATGATCGCCAATCGCGAATGGCCAGAGTGTGAAGGTTGGTTCTCCCCCGTTCACCATGACCGGATTCGGTGGCAGCGTTGCCCATGGCCATTGCCACCAGCCTGGGAAGGTGAAGCCAAAGGCACTGAAGCCTACCGAGGTAAAGGCAATAACGACAATGGCAATCAGCATAAAGACTGAGGCAACAGCAAGTTTGTGCTGCGTGAATCGTTTGTAAACGATCTGCCCTTGGCTGAGCCCTGCGGTCTCAAGCTGAGAAATATCAATGGATTCGGTGTGCTCATTGATTGGCTGTTTATTCGTCATTTATTTCACCCGAATTCTTGGATCGAGGGCGGCATAGGAGAAGTCCGCAATCAGGTTAAACACGATTGCGACCAAACCGGTGACGAGGAACACGCCCATTACCGGATTCAAGTCCATTTGTTCCAGATTGTGGAGGAACATCCCACCCATACCGTTCCAGGAGAAGACCTGCTCGGTAATAATCGCTCCACCGATCAGACCACCAACATCGAATGCGATAATCGTAGCGATCGGAATCATGGCGTTACGGAATGCGTGGCGCATGACTACGGTGCGCTCGGTGAGGCCCTTAGCCCTCGCTGTACGAACGTAGTCCTGGTTCATGACTTCAAGCAGGCTGGCACGAGAGTAGCGGGTGTACCCGGCCAAGGAGATCAGCATCAAAGCCAGGGTTGGCAGTAGCAAGTGTCCGAAGGTATCAACCATATGGGTCCACATACTGCCCTGAAGGTTCGGGGTGTGCGCTCCGGAGGTTGAGATTGGTCGTCCGTTAATCAGCGGGTTTGAATAGAACACTGTCCATTGCGAAAAGAGTCGATCAAGCACAATCACGAAACCGACTAACACAGCGGTAATAGCAGCGGTGCGCATCGCGGGACCGCGATCTTCACCACCAAAGAACCAGCCAGCTGCCAGACCTACCCCAAGGGTTACCAGTCCCAGGACCACAAACATGAGTGCGTCTTGCCAGAGAGCGAAAGCCCATTGGACCGGGTAGTAGGCCGCGAGGCCCACAGCAACCATCGACAGTGAAATGTAGAGCACACGCTTGTTTTTCAGACCGGTTGAGAGCAGAGTAACGACAATAGCTAGTCCAGAGCCGATGATCGCAATACCGACCACCCCGAGTGATGGATCACGGAGCCATCCAGAAGCGTTGAAATAGATAATCAGAGCGAGAGAGACAACGGTCGCACTGGCCAGGGTCGTGAGTCGTTGCTTGAGCTGACCACCGACAATGTTCATCACAATGAAACCGCCGAGAAGAGAAAGTATGACAACCCAGAGCGGTTCTATCACCGGGTCTCGGAGGAAGTCGTTAAAGCCAATAGCCATATACTGCTTGAGCAACACGGCTAACCAGAATACTGGCAGCGAGTAGAGCACGAACATGATGAAGGTGACGGTGTAGTCATAGCCAGAATACTGGCGCAAGGCCGAAGACATGCCGATCGCGATACCGAAGATAATAGCTAGAACGGTTGCCGCGGTTACCAGGCTGAGCGTGGCAGACATGGCATGTCCAAGTTCGTAGATGACCTCTTGGTTTTCGATAGTGCGTCCAAGATTTCCGACAAGCACACCGCGAAGCCACACAAAATAGCGGAGAACGGGCGGGATATCCAGTTGAAGGATGCGAGTCCGAGTAGCCATGAGCTGCTCTTTATTCGGATCGTTTGAGGCCCTGAGGTCTTCCAGTGGGTCTTTAGAAATCGCGGCCAGCACATACACAATGAATGAGGCGGCGATAACGACCAAAACGGCTGCGGAGAGTCGTCGAGCGATGAAGGCAATCACGTTTTCAGTGCACCCTTCCCTTCTACTACGGAGCCATATCGTTCTTCTTCGAACTCAAAGGCTGTTGTTTTGTGTTTTGGAGAATAACTCCAGGCCACAAAACAAATGAAAAAAGCGCTATATCTCTAAGAGTCTAGCGCGAGTGGAGATATTCAATATGAAACTGAACGCTTGGGTCACGAAGTTTTCGTGACCCAAGCAGAACAGCTGAACCGAAGTTCGGTACTACTTAGCTGGGGTCTCAGCTACGATTGGTTCCCACTCCCAGAAGTTCCAGAAGTAGTAAGGAACGAAGGTGTTACCACTGACGTTCGAAACCACGTTGCTATCCCAGAAGGTCAGACCAGGGAACTGGAACAGGGTGACGCCGTAGCCGTCTTTCCACAGTTGCTCGTCCATAATCTGCTGAAGTTCGATCTGCTTTGCAGTATCAAACTCGGCCTGGAGTTCCTTGCTGGTCTTGTCAACGATGGCATTGCTGTAACCGTTGAAGTTCGAGCCGGCAGCGGTTGCATAGATCTGGTCAGATCCACCAACAGCGGTTGAGGTTGAAGCCCAAGCGAAGGTAACGGCATCATAGGTGCCATCGCCAAGGTCGCTACCCCAGGTGGTGCGAGCATCAAGCTTCACATTGAACAGACCTGACTCGGTGCCAGCAGACTGAATCAAAGTTGCAATCTGCTCACGACGAGGGTTGTTCGCTGCGTGCATGAAGCGCACATCGATTGGAGTGGTGATTCCAGCGTCTGCAAGAAGCTTCTTGGCGCCTTCGAAGTCCTGAGTATCGTATGCATCCGCACCCGACTTCTTGACTGAATCAGCGTAGCCTTCGCCACCAGGGATGAAGAACTGTGAGTCACGAAGCACTGCGTTTGACTGCAGTGGAACAATGAGGTCTTCAAGGATCTGTGCACGAGGGATAACCTTCATGAACGCCTGACGAACGGCAAGAGCCTTTGCTGCATCTCCACCATAGGTAGCGGCATCAAATGGGCCACCATTGTTGAAGACGAGGTCAACGTGCTCGTATGAAGCCTGAGCGGTACCAACATAGGTGATGCCGCCAGTCTTGGCTGCATCAAGCTGGGTAAGCAGATCAGGAGAAGGCTGTCCATCATAGATAGAGATTTCCTTGTTCTGCATTGCCTGAAGAGCTGCGGTTGCATCGCCATAGTAACGCAGGGTGATGCGCTCGAAGCGAGGTGCCTTGCCCCAGCTGAACTTAGGGTTCGCAACAACGGTCAGGTACTGATCCTTCTCGATCTTTTCGATCAGGTATGGACCTGAGCCAACGAGAAGCTTTGCATCTGATGGGGTTGCATCGAAGTCAAAAGCGGTATTCCAGGCTTCTGCTACTGGGTTCATCCACTCAACATTCTTGTCCTGGATAGCCTTGATGAGCTGCTTCTTTGCATCAGCAGGATCAGTGATATCTGGGTGAGCAAGCTGAACAACTACGTGAGCTGGTACGCCAACGCTGAATGCGAGCTCCCAGTCAACATATGGCTGATCGTACTCAAGAGTAATGGTGCGGCCATCTTCGCCAATTTCAGGAGTCTTGGTGATCCAGCTCAGAGCATCGCCCAATGAAGCGTAGTCAAAGAATGGAGCAGTCCAAGTCTTGCCTTCTTCTTCAGTCTTTGGGTAATCCAAAACATTGCCGGAAAGTGCTGCCCACTGGAGGAGCATATCTGCTGCGTCAATCTGAACACCATCAGACCAAACAACACCCTCATTGATGGTGTACTTGACCTGCTGTGGATCTTCGCTAATCAGTTCAAAGGTTCCGTACTTATCATTCTTGACCAGCGCTGGGCTGTTGTCATAGTACTGGAAGCCGTCACGGGTCAGATACTCAACGAGGCTGTTGGTGACGTTGTTTCCTTTAGAAGTGTTGCTGTTGTAGCTGAAGAAGGGCTGGTTCCATCCAACATTGATGGACGTTCCTTCTACTGTTCCAGGTTCCTCAGGCGGCGGGGTGCACGCACTGAGCACGAGGGCGCTACCGGCAACGATGGCACCAAGTGCCATTATGCGCGATTTCTTCAATTTTTCCTCCTGTGCAAAGGGGTAGTGATGTGGGTCGCTAAAGC
>JBARYA010000193.1:0-2091 GCA_049647625.1 Microbacteriaceae bacterium | reverse complement strand
CTCTTAGCTCTCGAGATGGCGCTCTGCCGGACCGTCATATTCGCTCAAAGGGCGGATCAGCGCATTCGATTGCAATTGCTCCATCACATGCGCACTCCAACCGGTAATCCGGCTGGCAACAAAAATCGGAGTAAATGCCTGGGTGTCAAAACCCATCAGGTGATAGGCAGGGCCGGCGGGGTAATCCAGATTTGGCTTAATATTCTTCTTCGAGACCATCTCGGATTCCAGGGCGCGATAGAGCTCCAAAAGATCGGGACGCTCGTAGTAGGCAACCATTTTTTCCATAGCTGCCTGCATGGTTGGCACCCGTGAGTCACCGTTCTTGTACACCCGGTGACCAAAGCCCATGATTTTGCGCTTCTCGAGCAAGGCCTTATCCAGCCACGCCTTCGCGCGTTCTCCGGCTCCTTCACCGAGACCTATTTCTTCGAAAATGTGCATCACGGCCTCGTTTGCACCGCCGTGCAGGGGGCCCTTGAGGGCGCCGATTGCACCGGTGACCGCCGAGTACATGTCTGAAAGGGTAGAGGTGATCACCCGAGCAGTAAAGGTGGAGGCGTTAAAGGAGTGTTCGGCATAGAGCACGAGGGAGACTCGGAAAGCATCCACAACCTCTGGGGCCGCCTCGGTACCGAAGGACATCCACAAAAAGTTCTGGCTGTAATCGAGGTCTGCTCGGGGCGGCACAACATCGAGCCCATGTCGGCGACGATGATCGTAAGCAACAATTGCCGGGAGCTTCGCGAAGAGATGCCAGGCTTTCCGCATATTCTCTGCCGGAGAGTTATCTTCTGCTTTCGGGTCAGAAGCTCCCAGTGCGCTCACCATGGTGCGAACGACATCCATCGGATGTGCGGTCAGGGGAAGCCCATCAAGCAGTGCGCGCTGTGCGGCATCCAGCTCACGATTCGCGCGCTCATAGCTTTCGAAGGAGGCCAGTTCATCAGCGTTCGGCAACTCACCGTTCCAGAGCAGGAGCGCCACCTCTTCGAAACTGCACTTTGCGGCCAGCTCCTGTACCGGGTACCCACGGTACAACAACGAATTCGTCTCTGGATTGACCTTGGAGATAGCGGTGGTATCAACCACGACCCCGGCAAGACCCTTAAATATTTCGGTCATTTCTACTCCTTCGTATGATGTCACGCTACGCGCTCTGACTGGAAAATTCCAGAATGCTTGGCTATTTTTTTACTTCAAAGTTGAAGATTCCTGAATCAAATTGGTTATATTCCGCATAATCAAGCAGCTCATAAAGATCGGCACGATGCTGCATTTCATCGAGCTTGCTCTTCAAACTGCCCTCAGCCGTGAGGGTGGTGAGGGCACGATCAACCGCACCCATGGCAATGCGCAGCATCGACACCGGATAGATCACAATATTGATGCCGATATCGGCTAATTGCTGCTTGCTATAGAGCTCACCCTTACCAAACTCGGTCATATTGGCCAGGATCGGCACATCGATTGCCTTGCGAACCGCCTCGAATTCAGAGAGGTTTTGCATCGCTTCTGGGAAGATTGCATCGGCACCAGCGTCGACCAAGGCTTTCATCCGATCGATCGATTCACCCAAATCAGCAACGCCGCGAATATCGCTCCGCGCCATGATAAGCAGGTTCGGATCGCGTCTCGCACTGACCGCAGCCCGGATCCGCTTCACTGCGGTATCCTCATCAACAACCTGTTTGCCATCGAGGTGGCCACAACGCTTCGGATTCACCTGATCCTCAATATGCAGGCCAGATACGCCAGCGTCCTCAAGGGTCTGCACGGTACGGGCAACATTCATTGGCTCGCCAAAACCGGTGTCGGCATCGATCAGGGTGGGCAAATCAGTCATCCGCGAGATCTGGGCACCGCGGGCTGCGACCTCACTCAGGGTCGTCAAACCAATATCTGGGAGGCCCAAATCAGCCGCGATAACCGCACCAGAAATGTACACACCCTGGAATCCGTGTTGTTCAATTGCCCGGGCTGAAAGAGGATTGAACGCTCCCGGAAATTGTAAGAGCTCACCGCTCGCCAATTGGGCGCGAAAAGTTGCCCGCTTTTCAGCGGCGCTTACGCTGGTGTAGAGCATGTGAA
>JBARYA010000192.1:0-6819 GCA_049647625.1 Microbacteriaceae bacterium | reverse complement strand
ACGACCGTTTCATTAGCTTCGATGGCGACAACGAGTAATTCGACCGTCTGACGACACACAATTTTTAGAAAAACTGGAGACTAATCATGCCACAGCCAGCTAAAGGACCCCGCCTCGGCGGAGGAGCCGCTCACGAACGATTGATGTTGGCGAACCTTGCCTCGGCACTGTTCATTCACAAGAGCATCAAGACCACCGAACACAAAGCAAAGCGCCTGCGCCCTGTTGCAGAGCGTTTGGTAACCTTCGCAAAGCGCGGAGATTTGCACGCACGTCGTCGCGCAATCGCTTACCTCGGCAACAAGGAAGCTGTACATATCCTCTTCACCGAAATTGCACCACAGGTTGAAGATCGCGAAGGCGGCTACACCCGCATCATCAAGCTTGGTTACCGTAAGGGTGACAATGCACCGATCGCCGCAATTGAACTCGTTCTCGAGCCAGTTGTGAAGAAGACCCGTGCAAGCAAGCCTGCCCAGAAAGCTGAGTCTGTTGTAGCAGCACCGGTTGAAGAAACTGTCGAAGAGCTTGTAGAAGCCGAGACTGTTGAAGAAGCCGTTGTTGAAGCATCGGTTGACGAGGTTGTTGAAGCGGATGTTGTTGAAGAAGCAGCTGTTGTAGCTGAAGCGGACGAGAAGTAAGCTTCTCACCAAACTCAATAACTTGGGTGCCAGCAAATTTCGTCTTGACCTTGCCTATGATGGCCTAGGTTTTCACGGATGGGCAAAACAGCCAGGTTTGCATACGGTTCAGGGAATTCTTGAAGAATCCCTGAACCGTATTTTGCATTTAACCGGTGAGGACCAAATCTTTCTGGTGGTTGCTGGTCGCACCGATGTGGGTGTGCACGCTAGGGCGCAGGTGGCTCATTTTGATCTGCCGGAAATGGTCGATCAGGAAAAATTTGTCGGCACTTTCTTGCCTCGGGGAGCTTCGGAAGACTCCAAGCACGATATTTCGGAACTTTTTGCCCAGAAGCTCTGCGTGAAATTGAACAGTATGTTTTCTCGCGCCGGCGAGATTGTTATCCAGCGGGTACGTCCGGTAGATACCTCTTTTGATGCCAGATTTTCAGCTCTTTCTCGCACGTATCAATACCTGGTGGCTGATGCCTTATCCGAGAAGGATCCGCTGGCACGTGCGAATACAGTTTGGCTCTTGCCCGAGCTGAATCTTGAACTCTTGAATGCGGCGGCGGCGGCACTCATTGGCCTGCATGATTTTGCGACCTTCTGTCGTCCGAGACCCGAGGCAACCACGATCCGTACCCTGCAGCGCTTCTCCTGGTCGAGGGATGCGCAGGGGGTTTTGATTGCTGAACTTCAGGCCGATGCCTTTTGCCATAGCATGGTGCGAGCTCTCATTGGCGGCTGTATTGCGGTGGGCGAGGGGCGCCTCGGAGTTGATGAATTTGTATCGCTACACCAGGCTGCGGTGCGCACTTCGGCATTCAAAGTAATGCCGGCAAAGGGTCTCACGCTGATGGGTGTGCAATATCCTCACAGCACTGAATGGGCTGCACGTGATGTGCAGACCCGTGCTCGTCGCTCGGTCGAATAGGGCACTGTAGAGCCTTTCGGCGCGTCGCTTGCAGTACTGTGTAATGCGTAGTACTGTGTGATGTAGCGAAGGAGGCGATATGGATACCACCCAATTGCTCAAGGGGTTACTTGATGTAGCAGTACTTGCCGTTATCGAAGACGAGGACGGCTACGGTTACGAGATTGTGCGTCGGCTCAAATCCTCAGGTCTTGAAGACATTGGTGAGGCATCCGTGTATGGAACCCTGCGTCGACTCTATGCCTCAGGGGCGCTCAGCAGTTATGTTGTGCCTTCGGATGGTGGACCACATCGCAAATACTATGCCGTGACGCCGGTGGGCAAAGCACAGCTTGAAGCAGAGAGAGCTGATTGGCATGAATTTTCACACATGTTTAGCAGATTGATTAACACACCGACTCCGGTCACCATAACGAAGGGTGCATAAAGTGATGAATACGCAAGAATTCCCAGGGGATGCGCTGAGCGCCGAGGTCAAGAACTTTGCAGCAGCAGTGCGCAAACAACTCGCCGACCTTTCGCCAGACGAAGTTCAAGAACTCACCGGTGGCCTCGAGGCCGATCTTGCTGAACACTACGCCGACAATGGCGGTATCCTCGCCGAACCAGCTTCTTATGCAGCGGAATTGCGGAGTGCAGCTGGCTTGCCGACAAGAAGTGAGTTTACGCCGGGGCAGAAAGCCCGGCGAGCTCCGCTCAAAGATGATCTTGGTGCAATGCTGAGAAATCTTCGAGCGAATCCGACCATCCAGCGTATTGGTGAGTTCTTCAAGGTTCTACAACCAGCGTGGTGGGCGCTTCGGGCATGGGTGCTCTTTGAAGTCGTTGTAACTTGGTTAATCCGTCAAGAGTTTATTCAGATTCCCGCTCATCCGCTACATTGGCTAGGCCTATTGTTGGCAATTGTGATCAGTGTGCAGTTTGGGCGGCATAGGTGGTTCAGTAAAAAATCAGTTGAAAGACTGAATGTAGTACTGAGTGTTATTGCAGTTATTGCACTCCCGTTTGCAGTGGGAAGTGTGTACATTGGTGTGAATCAAGCGAGAAACGCTGAATTGGCGGTTGAGTATTATCAATCCCAGTGGCTTATGGCACACGGGCAGCCGATCAGTAATATTTTTGCCTACAACTGTGCTGGTGAACCCGTTCGGGATATTCGTCTCGTTGATCAGAATGGAAATCCAATCTCTCTCGCAGACTATCAATCGGGCCTTGAGTCTTCAGACAATGAGGGAAACTATTTCCGACTCATGCCCACGGAATTGAGCAATGGTGTTTGGGCATGGGGAGTGTTCCCACTCGACGCGGCAGAGGATAGGTATGCAGAGAATGGCTCAAGCAGTGAGACGAGAATACAGCTGGAGCCCCCAGTTGAACAGCTCCCAATTCTCGGTGGCAATGCAACAGCCTGTGTCGACATTTCAGTAAAAGGCGCATCCGAAGGCAACCCTGAAGCACTTGAGGGTGCTGAGCAATCAAGCCAGGGGAAATGATGAATCATGATTCGAAACAAGGGGCAAATCAACCCGGCAGAGAATTGGCAGTGGTGGGGGAGTGAAAACATCCTCATCGAGATTGATATGATCCCCTGGCTCAAAGGTCAAGATTAACTTGCAAAAACCGCGTGAAGTAGACTAAAGTAGAACCTTGGTGCGGACAACCGTGCCCAATTGAGCCCTCCACCAGATGGTGTTCTGAGCAAGTCTTTGACCAGAACCCCCAACGGAGCGGGATTCACGAACACCTCAATCTAGAAAGTAGTAGTACTCATGACTCGTACCTACAGTCCAAAAGCTGCTGACGTCAAGCACGACTGGATCGTTATTGACGCCACCGACGTTGTGCTCGGCCGTTTGGCAACCCATGCCGCAGCCCTGCTCCGCGGAAAGCACAAGCCAACCTTTGCCCAGCACATGGACATGGGTGACTTCGTCATCGTTATCAACGCTGACAAGGTTGCACTCTCCGGTAACAAGCACGCAAACAAGTTCGCTTACCGTCACTCAGGTTTCCCTGGTGGTTTGACCGCAATTCCTTATGGCGAGCTGATGGAGAAGAATCCAGAGCGCGCTGTTGAGAAGGCTATCCGCGGCATGTTGCCAAAGAACAGCCTCGGTGCTGCCCAGCTCAAGAAGCTGAAGGTTTACGCTGGTCCAGAGCATCCTCATGCCGCTCAGCAGCCAAAACCATTCGTATTCGACCAGGTTGCTCAGTAACCTCACACGCAAGATAAAGACTTTAAGGAAAACATAAAGTGGCAAAGATTTCAGATTCAATCGGTGAGGTCGCACAAGAGTTCAGCACCGAGACCCCTGTTGCTGTAGAAGCACAGCCTCGCACCATCCTCAACGTTTCAGGCGCTGCTGTTGGCCGTCGTAAAGAGGCTATTGCTCGCGTTCGCATCGCACCAGGTACCGGCAAGGTAACTGTAAACGGTCGCGACATTGAAGATTACTTCCCAAACAAGCTGCACCAGCAGCTCATCAACGATCCATTCAAGGTGCTCAACCTCCTTGGAAGCTATGACGTTATCGCCCGTATTACCGGTGGTGGCGCAAGCGGCCAGGCCGGTGCCCTTCGTTTGGGTATCGCACGTTCATTGAACGAGATTGATCGCGAGAACAACCGTCCAGCACTGAAGAAGGCTGGATTCTTGACTCGCGACGCTCGCGTTATCGAACGCAAGAAGGCCGGTCTCAAGAAGGCCCGCAAGGCTTCTCAGTTCTCAAAGCGCTAATTTACCGAAAGCGTATACGATTACTCGGCTCTTTGGCACCGACGGTGTGCGGGGACTGGCTAATGGCCATCTCACTGCAGAACTGTCGCTTAAGCTAGCGCAGGGGGCAGCCCAGGTATTGGGTGCCTCTGCGCGTGCAGCTGGTCGGCGACCACTTGCAGTGCTGGCCAAAGATCCGAGAATTAGTAGCGACTTTTTGGGTGCAGCGGTTGCAGCCGGTTTGGCCGCATCCGGTGTGGATGTACTTGATGCCGGAGTGATTCCCACTCCGGCAACAGCCTTTTTAATCGCCGATATTCAGGCCGATTTTGGGGTGATGATTTCTGCATCCCACAATGCTGCCCCTGATAACGGCATCAAGTTTTTTGCTACCGCCGGTCTCAAACTCGAAGATTCGGTCGAAGATCAGATAGAAAAAGCGGCATTCGAGGCGCCATTGCTGCCAACCGGTGCCGATGTTGGCCGGATAAAGCGATTCTCGGATGCTGAGGATCGCTACCTGCTGCACCTACTGAAGAGTCTGCCAAATCGGCTGAATGACCTCCATGTGGTGCTGGATTGTGCCAATGGTGCTGCCTCAGGAGTATCACCACAGATTTTCCACAATGCTGGCGCAAAAATCACCGTTATTGCTGCTGATCCTGATGGAATTAACATCAATCACGGCGTTGGCTCAACCCATCTCGAATCATTGCAGCAGAAGGTCTTGGAACTCGGCGCCGATCTGGGCATTGCTCATGATGGTGACGCCGATCGCTGTCTTGCGGTGGACGCCGAAGGACGGGTTATTGATGGTGACCAGATTATGGCTATCCTCGCAATAGCGCTCCAAGAAAAGGGTGAACTGCGCGAAAATACCCTCGTTGCCACGGTAATGAGCAATCTTGGACTCAAGATAGCGATGCGCGAAAACGGCATTACCATGCTGGAGACCGGCGTCGGTGATCGTTATGTGCTGGCGAAGATCCGCGAAGGTGATTACTCGCTGGGCGGCGAACAATCCGGCCATATTATTTTTAGTGATTTTGCAACCACCGGTGACGGGGTCCTCACCGGGCTTCGGCTGATGGCACGGATGGCCGAGACCGGAAAGAGCCTCTCCGAACTCGCTGCTGCGATGACAGTGTATCCTCAGGTGCTCATCAACGTGCCACATGTTGACCGGAACGGACTCGCAAAGAATGCTGCGATCGCTGCAGAGCTGAAGCGTATTGAGTCAGAGCTGGGCGATACCGGACGTGTTCTCTTGCGATCTTCCGGAACAGAACCGCTCATCCGGGTGATGGTTGAAGCGAAGAGCGATGAAGCGGCACACTTCTTTGCCGAAGAATTGGCACAAATAGTGCGCGACGAGCTCAGCCTCTAACAACTGAGATCCTTTCGCTACATCTTGCGCAGATAAATCTGGTCCACGCGATGGTTTCCTGATTTGTTCAGCACCAGGTTTGCCCGCGATCTGGTTGGTTCAATATTCTCGACCAGGTTTGGCTTATTGATTGCGTGCCAAATGCGCCGAGCCTCAGTGACGGCCTCTTCATTACTCAAGCTGGAATAGCGGTGGAAATAGGAGTTTGGATTATTGAACGTGCCCGCTTTGAGCGCGAGAAATCGGTCAATGTACCAGCCCTCGAGGTCGTCCAAGTTTGCATCAATGTAGATGGTGAAGTCGAAGAGATCACTCACCGCGAGCGCACTTCCCTGACGGGGTGGTTGTAAGACATTGAGTCCCTCGACAATGAGGATATCGGGCTCATGGATAATGATTTCCGCATCCGGAACAATATCGTAGGTCACATGCGAGTATCGTGGTGCGCGAACCTCTTTGACCCCACTCTTCACCTGAGAAACGAAATTGAGCAGCGCACGCTGGTCGTAACTTTCCGGGAAGCCTTTCCGTTCCATCAGCCCACGCTTTTTCAGCTCGGCATTCGGAAAGAGAAAACCATCGGTGGTGACCATTTCTACGGTTGGAGTATCCGGCCAGCGACGCAGCAACTCGCGCATCAGGCGGGCAACGGTTGATTTTCCAACAGCAACAGATCCAGCGATACCAATCACAAAGGGGGTGGTGTGCCCATTCCCGTCAAGGAATGCATTGGTGCGACGGTGCAGATCGCGCACAGACTTGAGGTGCAAATAGATGAGTCTCGAGAGCGGCAGATACACTTCTGAAACTTCATTGAGGTTCAGCGGGTCGCCAAGCCCTCGAAGTTGAACGACCTCTGCTTCGCTTAGCGGAGAGGTGTCATCCTCAATAAGTTTTGCCCAGCTGGCACGGTCGATGTTCTCGAAAATTTCCAGACTCGGGTCCGAGTCTCTTTCGCCCTCTAGTTGCATGATTATCCATTTTAGTCTGAGGCTCCAGAATTCGTGACATTCAGCTATCTGAGGGTAGTCCGGGCTAGAATAGAATCCATGTGTGGAATTGTCGGTTATGTGGGCGAACGCTCAACCCTTGATGTTTTACTTTCCGGTTTAGGCCGCCTCGAATATCGAGGTTATGACTCTGCCGGAATCGC
Source organism: Microbacteriaceae bacterium (assembly GCA_049647625.1). Lineage (GTDB taxonomy): Bacteria > Actinomycetota > Actinomycetes > Actinomycetales > Microbacteriaceae > JBARYA01. The sequence goes on along the minus strand of JBARYA010000192.1, from coordinate 3 downwards.
TTT
>JBARYA010000191.1:0-16449 GCA_049647625.1 Microbacteriaceae bacterium | reverse complement strand
ATACTCTCCCATCCCATGAACCCCACTAAACCGCCAGTGAGTGGCGGGTGATCAGGATTCTTAGGGGATTTCCATGCACTATACAACGCTGATAGCGCTGCAAATGGTTCCAGTGTCTGTGGATCTTGTCCTGCAAAAGCACGTTCTGCATTGAGAGACACCGCATTCCAATGCGAAGTTTTCCCATCAGCCCAGAGGACGCCAAAAACATTGACTCCGATGAAGGAATAATCTGACCAGATACCTCCGGCTGCAGATTCAAGCAAAAATGAACCTGGTCTGCCATGGGCTACTCGACGGTAGATCCCGACAGGTGTTTCGAGATCGTTAAACACTTCACGGATTACCGGAACTACACGATAGTGTTCCAGATCGTTGCGGAAATCTTCGAATTGGGTATCTGACATGGCTATTCTTTCTGAGGTGTTATTCGATTGGCTACGGCATCAAGCCGAAAGCCATCGAGTATCAAAACAGCTGCGGGTTCCCGTGTGGCATGCAGGTCCCTGTTGTTCAACGCTCAGCAAGATCGTATCTGCATCACAATCGTGGGCGATTCCAACGAGGGCCTGTACATTACCTGAAGTGAGACCTTTTTCCCAGAGCTCCTGGCGACTCCGTGAGAAATAGGTGACCCGTCCACTGCGGAGAGTGATTTCGAGCGCTTCTCGATTCTGGTATGCCAACATCAGAACTGCTTTACTCTCATAGTCTTGAGCAATTGCAGGAACTAAACCGTCTGCGTCAAAACAAACAGCATCAAGAAATGACTCAATAGCACTTTCATCAAATATCAAACTCATGATGAAACTCCCGCATTCCGCACGGAATACCCGGCAGCGGAAAGGGCTGATTTTACCTGCGGGATAGTCAGCACATTATCGTGAAAGACGGAGGCAGCCAAGATTGCGTCGACACCGCATCCAGCAACATCAACAAAATCTTCTATTTTGCCAGCACCTCCCGAAGCGATAACCGGAACGGTTGCAATAGCTTTGACGCTGTCGAGCATTTCTCGATCGAAACCAGCTTTGGTACCATCCGCATCAATTGAGTTCACAAGCAACTCACCAACACCGCGGTCCTGGGCTTCACGAATCCATTCCAGAGCATCCAAATCGGTGCTCTGACGTCCACCGTGGGTGGTAACAATAAAGCCGCTCGCACTTGGGCCACGCTTCAGGTCAAGCGAAAGAACCAAAACCTGGTTCCCAAATTGTTCTGATATTTCAGTCATCAGTTCAGGCCGTCGAATCGCAGCACTGCTGACGCTGACTTTATCGGCGCCGGAAGCCAAGAGTTTTTCGACATGTTCCACTGTTGAGATTCCGCCGCCCACAGTAAGTGGAATGAAGAGCTCTTCGGCTGTTTGTTGAACCAATTGGTAGGTGTTTTCGCGATTATCAATCGTTGCGTTGACATCGAGGAAAGTCAGCTCATCAGCACCCTGTTGGTAATACAATCGAGCACGTTCAATCGGGTCACCGGCATCCCGAAGATTTTCAAATTTAACGCCTTTGACAATACGACCGTTCGCAACGTCAAGGCAAGGAATGATCCGTAATGAAACTCCCATTAGAGTCTCGCGGACTTGATCGATGAGACGAGAATCGCTCTTGCGCCCAAGTCGTGGAGGGCATCAAGGATGTGATTAATGTCATTGTGCGGAACCATGGCACGAACGGCAACCCAGTGCTCGTCTTTGAGTGGCGAAACGGTCGGTGACTCAAGACCCGGGGTCAGCGCAGTTGCGGCATCGAGAAGATCAACCGGAACGACATAATCAACCAGCGCATATTGACGAGCGACCAGAATACCCTCAAGTCGACGCTGCAAAATACTTAGAGCTCCGCGTGCATCATCGGAGATGGTCGGAGAAAGAATCAGGCTTGCTGTTGAGCTCAAGAGAGATTCGCCCAGGAGCTCAAGTCCGGCAGCCTTGATCGTCGCACCGGTCTCAACAACATCGGCAATTGCATCGGCGACACCCAAACGAACAGAGTTCTCTACTGCTCCATCCAGCTTGACGACCTTGGCGCTAATGCCTTGCTTGGCCAAGTACTCGCCAACCAGATGTTCATAACTGGTACCAATGCGGAGACCGTTTAGCTCACTCAGCTGAGAGTATTTTCCTGCAGGGGCGGCAAAGTGGAAGGTCGATTTGCCAAAGCGCAAATCCAAAATCTCTTGGGCTGCTGAGGGCGAGTCGAGAAGCAAGTCACGACCGGTGATGCCGACATCAAGTGCGCCGGAACCAACATAGGTGGCAATGTCTCGTGGCCGCAAAAAGAAGAATTCAACCCCGTTTTTTGTGTCCGGGATGTACAGGTCTTTCGGATCTTTACGCAGGTGGTATCCAGCCTCACTCAGTATGAGCGTTGCCGGTTCAGCGAGAACCCCTTTGTTTGGTAATGCAATGCGGAGCATATCTATTAAAGATCCTTAGTTTGTGATGGTTTTCTAGCGAAGACCCGAAGTCTGAGCGGACTCAAGCTACAAATACTGGTACAGCTTTTCTAGGCTGAGACCTTTATGAATCGCAAGCACCTGCAGGTGATAAATCAACTGAGAAATTTCTTCTGCGAGCTCTTCATCGCTCTCGTACTCGGCTGCCATCCATACTTCGGCAGCTTCTTCAACAATCTTTTTCCCAATAGTATGAACGCCACCATCAAGTTCTGCGACGGTGCGACTTCCCTCAGGTCGAAGACGAGCTTTTTCGCTCAGTTCAGCAAATAATTCCTCAAAAGATTTCACCTCATTAGGCTACTACGAAATCGATGAGGAACGCTGACTCATGGCGCTCTATTCGGTAATCGTCTCTCTGGCAGCGAGGGCCAGTTGACGAAGTTCATCGACCATGATGGCCGGGTCGGCAGCACCATAAACGCTGGATCCCGCGACAAAGGTATCTGCACCATGAGCAGAGGCAATTTGAACTGTTTCTAGGTTGATGCCACCATCGACTTCAATCCAAAAGTCGTAGTGATTTTCTTGACGCTGTTTGTCCAACCAGGCAACTTTTTCCATGGTTTCTGGCATGAACTGTTGCCCGCCGAAGCCGGGTTCGACGGTCATGATCAGCACCTGATCGAGATGCGGCAATAGCTCAAGCAGATCTTCAACCGGTGTGACCGGTCGGAGACCAACACCAACACGAGTGCCGAGACGATGAAGTTCATCAATAAGAGCAAGAGGATTATCTGATGCTTCCAGATGGAAGGTCACTACTGCAGCGCCCATTTCTGCATAGACCGGTCCCCAGACTTCAGGGTTGTCAACCATGAGATGGACGTCTAGTGGGATCGGTGAAATCTCTTGTACCCGACGCACAATAACTGGACCCATGGTGAGATTGGGAACAAAATGGTTATCCATCACATCAATATGGACAAAATCAGCGTGCGAAATTTTCTGCAATTCTCCAGCAATATTGCCGAAGTCTGCTGAAAGGAGGCTCGGGTTAATCCGTACCGAGGTCATCTGGTTCGTTTCCTTCTCTGTGCTAACTCAATGGTGCTTGTAATAGTGTGATGAACATCGCATCAGTTCCTTGGCGGTGTGGCCATAACTGTACACGTTTTGCTCCTCCAACAATATCCGGAATTGGATTTACCGATTGTGCCTGGAGAAGCGAAGCTGTATCCAATTCAATCATCTCTGGGTGAGATTTCAACACCTGTGAGACCAGCTGCTCAGTTTCGGCCAAGTGTGATGAACAAGTGACATAGGCAAGCACTCCCCCAGGTTTGAGGCTGTTGATTGCCGCCCCAAGTAAATCTTCTTGTAATGGCACCAAGGTGCCAATATCACGAGGGGTTTTTTGCCAGCGCGCTTCTGGGCGACGTCGCAGGGCGCCAATACCGCTACAGGGCGCATCAAGCATAATACGATCGAATTTCTCGTTGCCCGAGGAGAAATCTCTCGCGTCGCCAACTCGCAGTTCAGCATCCGGATTGATTGGAGCTAAGGCCTGTTCTACCAGGCGTGCCCGAATAGGGTTCAATTCATTTGCCAGGAACGTTCCCCGATGTTCATCCGCGATCGAGGCGAGCAAAGCAGCTTTTCCACCGGGGCCGGCGCAAAAGTCTGCCCAGGCTTCGCCATCCTGAATTGGTTTTGCACCAATCAGTGCCAGTGCCGCGAGCTGAGATCCCTGATCTTGTACCCGAATACGTCCAGCACGGAGCGCCTTGAATCTTCCAGGAAGGCCTGAAGCGAGAAGTCTGGCATAGGGCGAATATGGAAGCGCAGTAGTATCTTTCTCGACTTCCGCCCGATCCTGATCATCTGCAATCGGGAGAATCGCGAGATTTACCTGCGGTGCGGCGTTATTTGCCTCGAGGAGTGCAATAAGTTCGGTCTCAATCTGCTTGGCGTCGAGCTTTTGCACTGAGCGATCTGCTCGCAAACTGTCACGGAAAGACCGAATAATCCATTCAGGATGTGCATAGACAAAACTCAAACGGCTATCGCTGAGTGCTGCTTCTGCATTCTGAATTGGGTGAAGAATATCTGCCCATTCTTCGAAACTTTTCTCAGAAACACGACGAAGCATCGCATTCACAAAACCGGCAGCCGATGACTTGTGCATGGTTCGAACCAGTTTCACTGCTTCATCAACAGCTGCATGGCTTGGAATACGGGTTGCAAGAAGCTGATAACTTCCGAGGCGAAGAGCAATAAGCACCTCGGTATCTATCTCGTAGATTGGTCGATTACTGAGTTGTTGCAAAATTTGATCGATACTGCCTTGCATTCGAAGAGTGCCATAGCTGAGCTCGGTGGCAAGTGCTCGATCTTGCTGGTTCAATCCGCTATCTGCTAGCAGTCTGGGCAGAAGCAAATTTGCATACGAGCCATCCAGAATCACCCCGGCGAGGAGTTCCGCGGCAATGAGCCGAGAGGTGACCTTAGTCATGTGAACCATCCTGATTCTGTTTGTGTTGGCTAATATGTCCGCGCCACCAATCGGGCGCCGACATGATGTTTTTTGCTATTGGTTGTACCCGTACAAGTTCTAAAGCTTGTGTTCCGGTGCCAATATAGAGTTTTTTCTGCACGAGGCTGACTTCACCCGGGGCAAGAGCTGCAAGAGTTTCATCTTTAGCTGTTCTGGGTTCTGTATTTGATTGCTGACCGGCCGTTTCAGATGAATTTTCTGCGGCAACGGTGCGAAGTTCATGCACTTTGAGCTGGATGCCGGCGATTTCAGCTACTGCGCCAGGTTCAGTACTCACCGCGCGATAGCGGTTAAAGATTGATTCTGAAGCTTCTGACCAGTCAAGAAATCCATCCTCACGGGCAAACTTTGGAGCAAAACTCGTTTCACCCTGCTGGGGACTGAATATTGCAGTGCCAGCAGCGATTTGCTGAACAGCATTCAGCAATACTTCTGAACCCATGGACGCGAGTCTCTCCAGCGCCTGATCGCTGGTCTCATACGGCAGGATTGCTGCTGGAACTTCGAGCAGAATATCGCCGGCATCAAGTTCAGCCACCAAGCGAAATACACTGAGCGCTGTCGTTGTATCGCCGTTCAAAATGGCACGTTGAACCGGAGCCGCTCCACGATAAGCCGGAAGTGACGAAAAGTGCAGATTAATCCAACCGTATTTTGGAGCCGAAAGAATCGGTTCCCGAATCAGCCCGCCATAGGCAACCACGATGCCCAAATCGAAGTCTGAAAAATCAAACTCAGGGTGTTCTGCATTGAGACCGCCATCAATCCGCTTGGTGCGCAGGAGTGGGAGGGAATGTTCTAGAGAGAATGCGCCGACATCAGATGGCTGCATGAGGCGTTTCCGACCCACCGGAGCATCCGGCCTGGTAATCACCAGTTCTGGGCAGAATCCTTCTTCAATCAGCAGGGCCAAACTTGGAACAGCGACACTCGGTGTTCCGGCAAAAACTATACGCATCAAATATTCAACTCCGGTTCATCCATTCGTACCCTCAGCCTGGGCTTGAGCTTTCCACGGGCCGCAGCATATCGGATCACTTCTTCACGCAAAATTCCAGCCACCAGCTCACCATCACGATAATCAAATTTGAGCAAGATTCTGAGCTCATCAGATTCCTGTTTCGGTTCCAAAAAATGATGATCTAGGCGGCTTACAATTGCTCCAAGCTTTTTACGGGTCGCCTCGACTGGGCCACTATGTCCACTGAGCGTTGCTGTTCGTATTGCGGGAGGGAGTCGAAGTTCACGGCGGAAATTGAGCTCCCTGGAGGCATAACGATCTTGGCGCCAACTTGCCATAGCCTGTCCAACCTCGCTGGGGACCGCATTGACATATACCGGGGCTTGTGCGGTAGCCAAAGCAGCAGCATTGCTCCACCAACGAAGACAGTCTTCCGCAACATTGAGCGATTCGCGTCCCATCATGCGCATTCCGTCGAGAAGGGCAATAGCGTGGTATCCCCCTTCAGCGAGCGGTTCAGCACCTCTGGTTGAAATAATTAACTTGGGTTTGTTATCGACGTGTTCAATTACTTTGTCGCCCTCAGCAATCAGCACTGGGACACCCGGAAAAGCCCGACCAAGCTCGGCCGCAGTTTGGCTGGCAGTCGGCAAGCGATCCTCAGGGAAACTTTGCGCAGAATTACTGGGCCGCGCAACTTGAACCAGGACTGGGCCGTGTTTGAGACCCTCTGAGAGACCCTGCATGACCTGTGAGGGTATCCGGGCGCCCTGCTCTACATCTTGGCCACTGGGCAGCACAATTTTGGGTGTTGGGATCTTTGAATTGATCTCCTGTAGCCAGTTCAACTCAACCAGGCGTTCAGCCGCGATTGATCGAGAATGGGAAGCCAAAATCAGACGTGCATTACTGAGTTGCTGCCGCAGGAGCGCAGCATCTCTGCCATGGGGGTACGGAGCCATTGGTTCTGCGTGTAGCGGGTCGGAGTCATCCCAGAGAATAATTGCACCGACAGAGCTCAAAGGCGCATAGATGGCCGAACGATTGCCCAGCACAACCTTCGCCTGGCCATCGAGACAGTGGAGATAGTTGCGATACCGTTCCGCATTGCTTTGCGCACTATCAAGACGAAAAATATGCTCTTCAGGGAGGTATTCGGCCAAGGCCCGTCTGAGATTTTCGAGATCGCGAAAATCTGGAACCACCAGGATGCTGCTTTCACCACGAATCCATAGGGAGATGGCAATTGCGGCCAGGTCTAGACACCAATTCGGCAAAGACGAGGAAGAGGCAGGAGAAACTCCGGTACTCACCCCGAGTGCAATTCGGTGGCCGGGATTCTGCAGCAGGGTATCAATTTCAGTGCCATATCGGTGATGGAGTAATTGCTCCAGCTGCGCGCTCAACTCCGTGTTGTCAAAAAACTCTGATTGTTCCTGTGCATAGGAGATTGGCTCCTTGACATCATCACCTGCGGAAGATTCCGCAGAATTCGTTTGGTTGCGAGCAGCAATCCATGCTTTCTCGACCCGAACCTGACGGGGCGGTATTGCGAGGCGCAGCACATCACGAACGGTACCGACGTTTCTATCAGCAAGAGCACGAGCGAATTGATACATCTCGGGTTTCACCAAGGGAACTAGCGAAACCAGCTCTTCAATAGCTACCAGGGGGCCCTCATAGTCGCTGAGTGCAGCGAGTTCAACGACGAAACCTTCGATTAGTGAATTTCGGAACGGTACTTTTACCCTCGAACCAACACCAATAACATCACGAAGTGAATCAGGAATAAGGTAATCAAAGAGGCGATCCAATTGCGGTAAAGCAGAGTTCACGCTGATACGCGCAATGTGCTTAACCGTTACGGGAATCATGGCCCTAGAGTCGAGCTGATTGTCGGAGCTCATCGATACGGTTCAGTGATTCCCAGCTAAATTCTGGCAGTTCACGGCCAAAATGGCCATAACTAGCGGTTTTAGCGTAGATAGGACGTAGCAGGTCTAAACTCTGGATAATTGCGGATGGTCGAAGGTCAAATACTTCTTGGATTGCCGAAGCAATCAGTTCATCAGAAAGTTTTCCGGTACCAAAGGTTTCAACATAAAGACCAACCGGTGAAGCTTTACCAATTGCATATGCCAGCTGAACTTCGAGTCGGTCAGCGAGGCCAGCGGCAACAGCGTTCTTTGCCACCCAGCGCAGAGCATAGGCCGCTGAACGGTCGACTTTACTCGGATCTTTGCCGCTGAAAGCACCGCCACCGTGCCGACTGGCGCCACCGTAAGTATCGACAATGATTTTGCGGCCGGTGAGGCCAGCATCACCCATTGGCCCGCCAATAACGAATTTTCCTGTGGGATTGATAAACAATTGGGTGTCTTCAAGACTGAGTTTGAACTCATCTGCAATCGGTCGGATGACCTTTGCGATGATATCGGCTCCGAGTGTTGCATGAGAAACGCTCTCCCGGTGTTGGCTCGAAAGTACAACGGTGTTTAAGGTTTTCGGAAGATTGCCTTCATAACCAATGGTGACCTGAGTTTTGCCATCAGGTAAGAGGTAATCCAGTTCTTGACTCTTTCGTACCTCTGCGAGCCGTTCAGCCAATCGATGGGCCATGGTAATCGGTAATGGCATCAAAGTTGGGGTTTCATTACTGGCATAACCGAACATAATGCCCTGGTCGCCGGCGCCCTGCATATCTCCTGCATCGTGTGCTTGTGAGTGTCGAACCTCCCAAGACTCATTGACACCGGCACTAATATCAGGTGATTGGCTCCCAATTGAAACACTCACGCCACAGCTTTTGCCATCAAAACTCGCTTCATGGGAGTCATAGCCAATATTGCAGATAACATCACGAACCAGTGAAGGGATCTCGACATATCCGGTGGTATTTAATTCACCAACAATATGGACGAGCCCGGTCGTCACAACTGTTTCTACGGCTACTCGAGCGAGTGGGTCCTGTTCGAGTAAAGCGTCAAGAATATGGTCAGAAATTTGGTCACAGACTTTGTCTGGATGACCTTCAGTTACCGATTCGGCGGTAATAAGGCGCATGATTGGCTCCTGAAAATGTGCGTTGGTATTAAAAGATAGTGGACAAAGTCCGATGAAACGGTGGCTATGACTTCAGAATATCAAGAATGAGCTGAGCTATTTGAGCTTTACTCCCCGATCCTTCACCGACAATAGCTCCCCCCTGTGACAAAACAGTAACCTGGTTATCATCTTGTGAAAAGCCTTTTTCCCAAGAAACCTGGTTGACAACAAGAAAGTCGCATCCCTTGGATTGCAGTTTGCTTCGTCCTAATTGGATGAGCTCTTCACCGCTAGCTGTTTCTGCAGCAAAACCGACAATAACCTGTCCAGCTAAGCGATCACGTACCAAACCGGCTAAAAGATCAGGGTTCTTCAGAAACCTGATAACCAATTCCTCGCCCTGAGCGTCCTTTTTGATCTTGCTCGTGGAAACTTCTTCCGGACGATAATCGGCCACAGCAGCAGCCATAATCACAAGATCGTGCTTCGGCGACTCTCGCTGAAGTGCCTGTTGCATCTCCTGAGCACTCTGGACCGATACGGTGTGGATTCCAGCTGGTATAGGCACTTCGAGATTTGCCGCAATGAGTGTAACCTGCGCACCTCGTTGCTGAGCAGCGATAGCCAATGCGAGTCCCTGTTTTCCGCTTGAGCGATTTCCTAGGAACCGAACCGGGTCGAGAGCCTCACGCGTGCCACCAGCAGTAATCAGCACCCGCCGTGAGGAATAATCACTCAGCGGTAGAGAGTTGATTTCTGCATTGAGGATGCCTTGCAGGGCATCGAAAATATCTTCTGGTTCACTCATCCGTCCAATGCCGCTATCAGCACCGGTCAGTTCACCTTCTGCCGGCCCCACAAAATGGATACCCCGGGACTTCAAGAGCGCCACATTAGCCTGTGTAGCCTGGTTCTGCCACATTTCTGTGTGCATTGCCGGAGCCACTAAAACTGGTGCGTGTGTGGTCAGAAATGTATTGGTGAGCAAATCATCGGCTAAACCGTTTGCAAACTTCGCCAAGGTATTGGCTGTTGCCGGAACCACAACCAGTGCATCGCACCGCTGTCCAAGGGCAACGTGCTTTACTTCTGCAACATCACGAAATAGCTCGGTCTCTAGAGGATTCCGGCTAAGCGCTTCAAAACTCGTCTGCCCAATAAAATTGAGCGCTGAATCTGTTGCGACGACCTGAACCTCATCACCGTTTTTCACCAAAAGGCGAATCAGTGAGAGTGCTTTATAGGCGGCAATTCCGCCGCTGACTCCAACGATAATTCGTCGGCTGGACATTTCTGTTCCTAGTCGTGTTTCAGAACGAGCTTGTCTTCAACAATTTCGTAGAGGGCAATAGTGAGCGGTTTGGCATCAATACTGGCTTCCACAAGCGGACCAATATTGTCTAGGTAACTTCCCTCGGTCAATTCTGAATAGTATGAATTGATCTGACGGGCGCGCTTTGATGCAAAAATAACCAGCTGGTACTTAGAATCGACCTTCTTAATCAGTTCGTCGATGGGAGGATTAATAATTCCCTCAGATACAAGCATGTTATTCTCCTGTGCTTTCAAGTCTTTGTTCTGTTGAACAGTTTAGCGTGAAAAGGTTGACAATTTGTTGTGCTGCCTCGGCAACTTCAGTATTCACTATCTGGTATTCAAAACGATCTGCCAAAGCGAGCTCGGTTTTTGCCGTTTCGAGACGTCTTTCACGTTCCTTTTGGTTCTCGGTACCGCGTCCGAGGAGTCGACGAACAAGCTCATCCCAGTTCGGCGGTAAAAGAAACACCAGAATCGCCTCCGGATAAGATTTCTGCACCTGAAATGCCCCCTGGATGTCGATTTCCAGGATGACATTCACTCCACGATGCAATTTCTCAAGAACGGGCGCTTTCGGCGTACCATAGCTGTTCTGACCATGAACAATAGCGAATTCAAGGAATTCCCCGCTCTTTGACATCCGGTCAAATTCTGGATGGCTGAGAAAAAAGTAAGACTCCCCCTCGATTTCTCCAGTTCTCGGTTCGCGTGTGGTTGCAGAAACAGAAACTTCAATGCCGTTATAGTGTTCGGTGATGTATTTCACCACGGTGCCTTTACCGACAGCTGTTGGCCCGGCAATCACCATCAATTGACCGGGTTGCTGCAAATCATGAGGTGGGGCTGAACTTTGTTCTATAATCACCGTTAAACCACCTCAGCTAAAGCGCTCTGAATCGCAGCTTGATTTTCAGCAATCCGTGAAGGAATCTCTGCCATTGGATGATGCACCAGACTCCGAGATTCTGCTACCAAGACGTTCTCAGACAATGAACCAAATAGCCGTCGTAGATCAGCAATCTGTGCTCCCTGATGGCCAAATCCCGGTGCTAATATCGGTGAATTTCCCAAATCTGACCCTGAAATACCGTAATTTTCTAATTTCACTGTGGCCCCGATGACCAGACCAATATCAGACAACGAACCGTCAGATACCTGACCGAATTCTTGCTGATCCGATGCGATTGTGCTCCGATTTTCAGAATGTTCTGTTTCTAATCGCATATTCGCATCAAACACCTCAGCAACTACACGGGCAGCGAGACTTGGAGTGCCACTCATTTGCATCGCAAAGCTCTCTGGGTTTGAGTTGGCTGCCAAAACGAATACCCCGCGACCGTGTGCACTGGCGTAACGGAAGGTGTCGTCTAATGCACCAACCCCAAGATACGGATTCACGGTGATTGCGTCTGCAAGCAGTGGTGAGTCAGATCCTAACCAGGCAGAGATGTATCCGGCCATACTGGTTCCAATCTCTCCCCTTTTGATATCTGCAATCAGCAAAATATCGCTTTGACGCATCCGTTCAAAAACGCGTTCGAGGGCAAGAAAACCGGCAGAACCGAAGCGTTCGAAAAGGGCGACCTGGACTTTCATTACTCCTACTCGAGTAATTGCAGCTTCTAGAAGATCCATGAACAGTCGCTCAGCTCCAAGCGCGCTATCCTCCAAATTATGAAAGGATAGCGTCGCTGGATGAGCATCAACGCCTAAGCAGACCTGACCATAACGGTCGAAGGCTGCACGAAGTTTCGTTCCAAACGGTACCGTCATCGGCGCTCTCGGGCAAAGTCCTGAAGAGAGGTGACGGTGAGTTCAACTGCACCGGTATCCAAGGAGCTGACAGCAGCAGAAAGCTCTGCAATTGTGGTGAAGATTGGCTTATCGGACGCTACCGCAGCTGCCCGAATTTCGTAGCCATCGGCACGTGCGGTTGAACCACTCGGTGTGTTGATGACGATATCCACCTCATTGGTATTGATGAGATCAATGACCGAAGGCTCTTGGCTATTGTCATCCTGACCTTCCGAATATTTCCGGATGATCCGAACCTTGACTCCATGCCGCGCCAAGACTTCTGCGGTGCCCTCAGTGGCGAGAATTTCGAAACCGAGTTGATTCAGGCGCATCACCGGTAAGACCATTGCACGCTTATCACGATCGGCGACAGAAACGAATGCCTTACCGCTGCTTGGCAGACCGCCATAGGCCGCCATCTGGCTCTTGGCGAACGCCAGCGGGAAGGTGCGATCAATACCCATCACTTCACCGGTAGAACGCATTTCTGGACCGAGTAGGGAGTCAACAACCTTACCCTCGACAGTGCGGAAGCGTCGGAACGGTAGAACCGCTTCTTTTACCGCCACCGGAGCATCAATATCTTGATACAGGCCGTCCTTCTCAGGAAGAACCCCATCTATTTTCAATTGAGAAATGCTGGAGCCAGCCATAATCAACGAAGCTGCTTTTGCCAATTGGATACCCAGAGCTTTCGATACAAACGGAACGGTTCTGGATGCGCGTGGGTTTGCCTCGAGCACATAGAACACCCCTGCAGCTATCGCATATTGCACGTTCAGCAGACCCCGGACTCCGATTCCCTGCGCAATCGCGAGAGTCGCTTCTTGAACCTTCTTCAGACCCGCACGACCCAGAGTAATCGGTGGCAGGGTACAGCAGGAGTCACCGGAGTGAATTCCTGCTTCTTCAATATGCTCCATCACTCCGCCAATGTAGAGCTGTTCGCCATCATAAAGAGCATCAACATCGAGTTCAATCGCGTCATCAAGGAAGCGATCAATGAAGAGCGGATGGGTGCTGCTCACCAGACCTGAAGCGCCGATTCTTTCGAAGTAGTCGCTCAGTCCGGCAGGCTCATAGATGATTTCCATTCCGCGACCACCAAGAACAAAACTTGGACGCAACAGAACCGGATAACCGATGTCATTGGCAATTTCAATCGCAGCATCCACCGTGGTGGCTGTTCCGTTCTTCGGGGCAAGCAAGCCGCCCTGTTCCAGGATTTCAGCGAAAGCACCGCGGTCTTCAGCCAAATCAATAGCTTCCGGCTGGGTACCGAGAATGGTGATTCCGGCCGCTTTGAGACCTGCAGCCAGACCCAGAGCAGTTTGTCCACCGAGTTGAACGATTACTCCAAAAACCTCGCCGCTCTGTTGCTCAGCGTAAATCACTTCGAGAACGTCTTCGAGAGTGAGCGGTTCAAAGTACAGGCGGTCTGCAGTGTCGTAGTCGGTAGAAACTGTTTCTGGATTGCAATTGATCATGACCGTCTCGTAACCAGAATCACTCAACGCAAAAGCGGCGTGAACACAGGAGTAATCAAACTCAATACCCTGACCGATGCGGTTTGGCCCAGAACCGAGAATAATAATCTTCTGACGATCACTTGGCAGAACTTCAGTTTCTGAATCATAACTGGAGTAGTAATACGGGGTGTGGGCAGGGAACTCTCCGGCACAGGTATCAACACTCTTATAGACCGGACGAATGCCTAGCCCATGACGAACAGCACGGAATGCGTCCTCTGATTGGGTACTGATTTCTGCTAATTGCGCATCTGAGAAGCCATGACGCTTTGCCAATTCAATCTGTTCAGCAGTCCAGTTCAGATTTTCCTCGAGAAGCTCAGCAACATCGTTGATGAGCTTGATTTGGTCCAAGAACCATGGATCAATCGCGGTTGATGCATAGAGCTCCTCAACGCTTGCTCCAGCCCAGAGCGCTTGTTGAACGGTGAGAATACGTCCGTCCAGGGCGATTGCTGCTTCTGCACACAACTCTGCAGCATTCCCGCGAATCTTCGGGAAGCTAAACTCTGAACCCTTCTTCTCGAGTGAACGAAGTGACTTCTGCAATGCCGTCGTAAAGTTGCGTCCGAGAGACATCACTTCGCCGACAGATTTCATGGTGGTAGTGAGCACTGGATCAGCTGCTGGGAACTTCTCAAAGGCAAAGCGTGGAACCTTGACCACTACATAGTCGAGTGCGGGTTCGAAACTCGCCGGTGTGACCTTAGTGATGTCGTTCGGAATTTCGTCTAGACGATAACCGATAGCGAGCAGGGCAGCAATTTTTGCAATTGGGAAACCGGTTGCCTTAGAGGCAAGCGCGCTGGAACGGCTCACTCGGGGATTCATTTCAATAACCACGATGCGGCCAGTTTTTGGTTCAATTGCGAACTGGATATTGCATCCGCCGGTATCGACGCCGACGCTCCGAATAATATCGATACCGATATCACGTAGCTTCTGGTATTCACGATCGGTCAGGGTCATTGATGGTGCCACGGTGATCGAATCACCAGTGTGTACCCCAACCGGGTCAATATTCTCAATCGAGCACACCACAACGGTATTGTCAGCGTTGTCACGCATCAGCTCAAGTTCGTACTCTTTCCAACCCAGAATGCTCTCTTCAAGCAATACCTCTGAGGTGGGGCTGTAATGTAAGCCATCGCCGGCAATGCGAATCAAATCTTCGCGTGAATATGCCATGCCAGAGCCGAGACCACCCATGGTGAAGGATGGGCGGACGACGAGTGGGTAGCCGAGGTCTTCGGCAAATTCGATGGCCTGCTCGAGAGTGGTTGCAACGTGTGAACGCGCTACATCAGCACCGCACTCAAGAACCAGATCCTTGAAGATCTGACGGTCTTCGCCACGACGAATCGCATCGACCTTTGCACCGATTAGTTCAACACCGTATTTTTCGAGAATACCGAGCTCAAAAAGTTCGATTGCGGCATTGAGCGCTGTTTGACCGCCCAGGGTTGGCAGAATCGCATCCGGGCGCTCTTTTGCAATGATTTTCTCGATGATTTCTGTGGTGATTGGCTCCACATAGGTAGCATCAGCGAAATCTGGGTCGGTCATAATTGTGGCCGGGTTCGAGTTCACCAAAATGACGCGAATACCTTCAGCGCGGAGCACTCGACAGGCCTGAGTACCGGAATAATCAAACTCGGCGGCTTGACCAATAACAATCGGGCCTGAGCCGATGACCATTACGCTCTTAATATCTTCTCTACGTGGCATTAGTTGTGTTCCTTCTTGCTACGATCGAGCACGAGTTGACGAAATTCTTGGAAAAGGTGCTGTGAGTCATGCGGACCGGCAGCAGATTCAGGATGGTATTGCACCGAAAACGCAGGGATGTCGAGGCAGCGAATGCCCTCAACGACCTGATCGTTCAGGGAGTAGTGACTTACTTCGAACATGCCATAACCGGCTGGAGATTGTTGCGGTTTTCCGATCACGGCTGAAACAGCGAAGCCATGGTTTTGTGAGGTGATTTCTACCCGACCGGTCTTCTGATCTTTCACCGGTTGGTTGATTCCGCGGTGACCGAATGGCAATTTGTAGGTTTCAAGTCCGAGTGCGCGGCCCAAGAGCTGGTTACCGAAGCAGATACCAAAAAATGGCAGCCGATTATCTAACACTTCACGAAGCAGCATGATTTGATCCTCTGCTGAGCTGGGATCCCCAGGGCCATTGGAATAGAACACCGCATCAGCATTGACCGCCTGAATATCAGCGAATGAACTGTCCTGTGGAAGCACCTCTACGGTGAACCCCTGCTGGGTGAGGAACTCGAGTGTTGAACGCTTAACCCCGAGGTCAATGACGGCAACGGTAGCAATCGAGTCCCGGTCTACTGCCGGAACCGTATAGGCCTCCTTGGTTGATACTTGCGCAGAAAAACTCGCACCGCTCATCAAAGGCTGTGCTTGAACCTCAACCAGTAAATCAGCTTCTGGAGAATTTAGAGCTTCACCAGAGAAGATTCCGGCGCGCATAACGCCCTGGCTTCGAAGTTTCAAAGCTAGGGCACGAGTGTCAATATCACAGATGCCGATAATGTCCTGAGATGTGAGCATATCTTCAAGCGAACCCTCGGAACGGAAATTTGAAGCGACGCGGGATGGATCACGAACAACGTAACCCTCGATCCAGACCTGCGCAGATTCATTATCATCGGCATTTACGCCAGTGTTCCCAAAATGCGGCGCGGTTTGGATCAAGATCTGTCCTGCATAGCTTGGATCGGTGATGGTTTCTGGATAACCGGTCATTGCGGTCGCGAAAACCAATTCGCCAAAAGTCTTACCACTGGCACCAAATTCATGTCCGCGGTAGATGGTTCC
>JBARYA010000190.1:0-3626 GCA_049647625.1 Microbacteriaceae bacterium | reverse complement strand
TCCGGGCTAGAATAGAATCCATGTGTGGAATTGTCGGTTATGTGGGCGAACGCTCAACCCTTGATGTTTTACTTTCCGGTTTAGGCCGCCTCGAATATCGAGGTTATGACTCTGCCGGAATCGCTTTAGTCAGCGATGACGGAGCGCTCAGTGTGCGAAAGAAGGCCGGAAAACTGGCCATTCTTGCTGAAGATCTTGAGACTCATCCGATTCAGGATAGTCACACCGGTATTGGCCACACCCGTTGGGCTACCCACGGTGGACCAACCGATACCAATGCTCATCCGCATCTTGCTGATGAGGGTCGTTTGGCTGTTATCCATAATGGAATCATCGACAACTATGCGGTTCTTCGTGATGAGCTTTTGGCAGACGGTTTCACCTTTGAGAGTGAGACTGATACTGAGATTGCTGCGGCCCTGATTGGCCGCGAATATCACCGCACCAAGAGCCTGGTCGAGGCATTCAAGGTTGTGGTGAACCGTCTTCACGGCACCTTCACCCTCCTGGCAGTTCACCAGGACAATCCTGATCTGATTGTTGCGGCCCGTCGCGACTCACCGCTGATTATTGGATTGGGTGAGGGCGAAAACTTCCTCGGTTCAGATGTTGCCGCATTCGTTGATTACACCAAGCGCGCTATCGCGGTTGAGCAGGATCAAATCGTTGCGATTACGCCAACCACTATCGAAATTATCGACTTCGAAGGTAATCCGGTTACTCCGGTTGAATACGAAGTCAACTGGGACTCCGCTGCCGCTGATAAGGGTGGCTGGGACTGGTACATGGCTAAAGAGATTCATGAGCAGCCTGAGGCAGTTTCAAACACCCTCCTGGGCCGCCACGACGGCAGCGTCGTGCGTATCCCAGAGCTCGAAACTTTCAAGGATACTCTGCTCGCTATTGATCGCGTCCAGATCATTGCCTGCGGTACCGCGAGCTACGCCGGTATGGTTGCCAAGTACGCGATTGAGCGCTGGGCTAAGCTTCCGGTTGATGTTGATTTGGCACACGAGTTCCGTTACCGGCAGCCATTCTTGAATGATCGCACCCTGGTGCTCTCAATCAGCCAGTCTGGCGAGACGATGGACCTGTTGAAGGCCGTTCAGTACGCCAAGGCGCACGGAGCGAAGACCCTTTCGGTTTGCAATACCCAGGGCGCAACGATTCCTCGTGAATCGGATGCTGTGGTCTACACCCATGCCGGTCCTGAAGTTGCGGTAGCCTCCACCAAGGCGTTCACCGCACAAATTACCGCTCTTTACCTTTTCGGTCTTGAACTGGCACAGATTCGTGGCACCATGACCCCTGAAGAGGTCAAGGTTCAGCTCGATGAGCTGGTCTCGATGCCGGAGAAGATGAAGAAGACCCTTGAGATTCGTGCTGAGGTCAAGGAACTTGCTGGCTGGATGGCAGACACCTCTTCGGTGCTCTATCTGGGCCGTCACGTTGGTTACCCAATTGCTCTTGAAGCAGCACTCAAGCTCAAGGAGCTGGCCTATATCCACGCTGAAGGTTTTGCCGCTGGCGAGCTCAAGCACGGTCCGATTGCCCTGATTGAGCCTGGCCAGGCCGTCTTCGTGATGGTTCCAAGCCCGAAGGATCCGGATAGTCTGCACCAGAAGGTGGTCTCCAATATTCAGGAGATCCGTGCCCGTGGCGCAATGGTGTTCTCGGTGGCCGAGGCTGGCGATAGCTCGGTGCTGCCGTATTCTCAGCAGGTGCTTCGCATCCCGCAGACAACCCAGCTTTTCGAGGCTTTCCTGCAGGTTATTCCGCTACAACTCTTCGCTCTTGAGCTTTCTTCGGTAAAGGGTCTCGATGTAGACCAACCTCGGAACCTAGCCAAGTCGGTTACTGTCGAGTAGTCGCTCATGATTGTGGGCGTCGGCGTTGATCTCGTTGATACCGTTCGGTTTGACGAGCAACTTCGGCGCACCCCCAAACTCTTAGAGCGACTTTTTCGCCCCGAAGAGCGTGAACTGAAGGTGCGTAGTTTGGCGGCCCGTTTTGCTGCCAAAGAGGCCTTTGTGAAAGCTCTGGGGAATAGCAAAGGTTTTGGTTTTCAGGATCTGCTCATCTCTGGTGGCGGAGACGAACAACCTCGCCTAGTGCTCCTGGCCGGGGCGCTGGAGGCGGCGAATGCCCGAGGGGTGAGCTCGATTCATCTCTCCATCTCACACGATGGAGTGCATGCAATGGCCTTCGTGGTTATCGAGGGTGAAATGCCGCTTCAGAATGCTCAGGAAATTCAGAATGGCTGAGAGTGTCCTGCTTGAAGGCCGGGTTGAAGATATTTCTGAGCTGGCGGTGCTTGCCAATCAAATTGCCGAACTGCTTGAGGCGGGTGACCTGCTCGTATTGACCGGAGGCCTCGGGGCAGGAAAAACGACCTTTACCCGGAGCCTAGCCGCAGCCCTCGGGGTGCAGGATACGGTGAGCAGTCCAACTTTCATTTTGGCGCGGGTGCATCAGACCGAGACCCGGGTGCCGTTGATACATCTGGATGCCTACCGTCTCGGTTCTGCCTTCGAATTAGATGATCTCGGCTTGGACTACCAAGCCTCTATTACGGTGGCCGAGTGGGGCAAGGGCATGCTGGAACACGAGTATGACTCCTGGCTTGAGCTGGTTCTGGAGCGTATCCCGAACCCGAAACTCAGTGAGCAGGATTATTCCTTGGCCGTTGAGGAACCCCGCATTTTTCGACTCCTTGGCTCTGGCGAACGCTGGCAGGGGGTGACACTTGGCAATTCTGGCAATTGATACCAGTCTGGGCACCTCTGTAGCGGTTATTGACGAGCTGGGGGAGACGCTCAGTGAGCTGGTCAATCTCGATCGCTTGGCCCATGTTGAGGTGATCGGTGATTTTATTGCTCGCTCCTTATTGATGGCACGAATAGAGCCTGCAGCGCTCAGCGAGATCGTGATTGGGGTCGGACCGGGGCCATTCACCGGACTGCGCGTTGGGATTGCAGCGGCAAAGGGCTTTGCGTCCGGGTTGGGAAAAACTCTCCTCGGTGTTTCGAGTCTGGATGCTTTGGCACTCCAGCTCTACCGAGGCGAAGATCTGAGCAGCTTCCACCGGGTACGGCCAGGTGAATTCACCACTCCAAAACGCCCTCGCAAGGACAGTGCAAACACATCCCTGGAATCGGATACGGCAACGGTTTCGGAAGTGCTTTCGGAAATAGAACAAGTGGATACTGTAGCTCCAGCCGGGGTTATTTTCCAGCCAGAAGGTCACGAATCGATACACCTGGTAACAGATGCGCGCAGACGCGAAGTATTCCAGGCACACTACCTTGGGCTAGACCACAATGGCCTTCCGAAGCGTATTGGCGAGCTCGAACTTCTCGCCGGTGAGGCGGTTCCGGCGAGTGCAATTACGGCGGATTGGCTTTCAGCGGTGAGCTTGGCCCGCTACGCCCAAACAGCGCTCGCAGCGGGCGTGGAACTCTTAGAGCCGAACGCGATCTATCTTCGTCAGGCGGATGTTACCCTGAGCGTTCCGAAGCGGGTGAGCTAGTGGCTGCCGAAAATTCGCTCACTCCGGCATACATCCTGCGCGGGGCGGAGCTTGCCGATTTAGATCAGATTATTGCCCTCGAACGGCAGATCTTCAG
>JBARYA010000189.1:0-2501 GCA_049647625.1 Microbacteriaceae bacterium | reverse complement strand
CAGGCACCCTGCTCGATGGCATCACTGCTGAACGAAATCGACTCTCAGACATCCGGGCGATATCGGACATTGTGATTGACACCTCTGAGCTGAATGTTCATCAACTTGCTCGAACGGTCCTGGGATACTTTGGCGGAGAGAGCGAATCGAAAGTTTCTCTGACTCTCTTGAGTTTCGGATTCAAATACGGCGCCCCAACGGATGCTGACATGATTATTGATGCTCGATTTTTGCCGAATCCCTATTGGATTCCAGAATTAAGAAACCACACCGGTCTTGACCCGGATGTGAGCCAATACATCCTTGAACAGCCCTATGCTAAAGAATTTTTAGAAAATTTTGCCAAAACTCTGAACCCTGTCCTTTCCGGGTATGCACAAGAGAATAAACGGCACGCAACCATTGCTATTGGTTGCACCGGTGGTAAACACCGTTCGGTCGCAATGACCGAAGAACTCAGTCAAATGTTGGCGAACCGAGACGATGTCGTGGTATCTATCCGACACCGTGATCTCGGTCGCGAATAGCGTTTGTTAAAGGTGGAGGAATAAAGATGGCGTTAACCGCTGAGGTAAAGGCAGAACTCGCCCGGGTGGTGCTGACAAAAACAAGTGTGCGCGTTGCGGAGCTTGCTTCAACCATGCGATTTGGTGGAGGTTTACACCTCATTTCTGGTCGGGTGGCAATTGAAATCGAACTGGATAACCAGGATGCAGCCAAAAAAGTACTGCGCACCCTCGTTGAAATCTATGGGGCCAAACCAGAACTTTCGCTGATTCAAGCATCCGGAATCAGGAAATCAAATCATTATTTGGTTCGTGTCCTAGAAGCTGAAACCCTGGCCCGTCAGACCGGTCTACTCGATAATCGCGGACGTCCCGTACGAGGTCTTCCCGGGAATCTGGTAAATGGTTCTGCAGATGATATTGCCGCTATCTGGCGTGGAGCCTTTATTGCGCGTGGTTCGCTCACCGACCCTGGACGCTCAGCTTCACTGGAGATAACGACACCCGGTAATGAGTCAGCAATGGCTTTGGTTGGGGCAGCACGAAGAATGGGCATAAGTGCCAAAACCCGCGAGGTCAGGGGAGTGCACCGCGTTGTCATTCGTGATGGTGAGGCGATTAGCTCCTTGCTGCTCCAGATCGGTGCCAGCAGCAGCGTCAAAAATTGGGAAGAACTCCGGCAACGTCGGGAAGTTCGTGCCAATGCGAACCGTTTGGTCAACTTTGATGATGCCAACCTTCGACGCAGTGCTCAAGCCGCAGTTGCCGCCTGTGCCAGAGTTGAACGTGCTCTTGAGGTCTTAGCCGACGATGTTCCTGCTCATTTACGCTACGCCGGTGAAATCCGCCTGCAATTCCGCGAAGCAAGTCTCGATGAACTCGGTCAAAATGCTGATCCTCCACTCACAAAGGATGCGATCGCAGGTCGTATCCGACGTCTGCTGGCAATGGCGGATAAAAAAGCTGCCGAACTGGGAATCCCCGGGACAGAAGCAAATCTTCCGAGTGAATTGGCTGAACTTTAGCCGAGAGCGAACTGTTGAGGATGACTCTAGGGAATGCCAGAGCCCAGTGGTTAGATAGAAGTATACGTAACTGTTAGAAAGAGAACACAATGAACGCATATACCTTGCCTGAACTTGGCTATGACTATGGCGCACTCGAGCCTCATATCAGCGCAGCCATCATGGAATTACACCACTCAAAGCACCACAAAGCCTACGTAGACGGTGCGAATACCGCGCTGGCCAAGCTGGCTGAAGCTCGTGATAGCGGCGATCTTGCCGGAGTCAACAAGCTTGAAAAAGATTTAGCGTTTAACCTGGGTGGGCACGTAAATCACTCTGTATTCTGGACCAACCTGTCCCCGAATGGTGGCGACGTTCCCAATGGTGATCTCGCAAGTGTCATTGATGAGAATTTCGGTAGCTTCGATAAATTCAAAGCTCACTTCACCGCAACCGCAATGGGCGTTCAGGGCTCTGGATGGTCGGTACTGGCTTGGGATACCCTCGGTCAACGCCCAATCATTTTGCAGTTCTTTGATCAGCAGGGCAACCTTCCAGCAGGCGTTGTTCCGCTGTTGATGCTCGATGTCTGGGAGCACGCATACTACCTCGACTACAAGAATGTTCGCGCCGACTATGTCAATGCATTCTGGAACATTGTTGATTGGGATAATGTGCAACAAAGACTTGAGGCAGCACGCAAATTGACCAACGGTCTCCTGCTACTCTCGTAGTGAACGACGCGGTTTTGGGACGTTCTTAGGAGCCTCCCAAAACCGCTCTATTTGTACGGTAAAATAGTCGTTTACCCGATAACTGAATATGTATTAAACAACAGCAAGATCATAAAGTTCCCAAACTTGAAAGCTAGGTGCATTAACCCGTGGCTACAAAAATAGCAATTAACGGTTTTGGTCGTATTGGCCGAAACTACCTCCGCGCTCTTCTCGATCAAAACGCCGACCTTGAACTGGTCGCCGTCAATGAT